>JAEDHQ010000035.1 GCA_016296945.1 Bacilli bacterium
TTTTTATATTTTTTTACAGTTCCTAAAAAATTAATAACTTAAAAACTTTTTCTTTGCATCTTCAATATATGAAATTACTTTGAAGATAACAAAGTTATCTTCTTCAATCCCTTTAAAATGATGGATTTCAGACACTTGTACTTCTAATACTACTTTTGCACCATCAATATAAATAGCACTATTATCTTGAGAATATTTTATGGTTTTAAACTTATCATATTCACTAGAATGATGTTCGCCAATCAAGTTCGCAATATCACGTTGTTTATGAGATAAAGCTGAAATTCCACAAATATCTCCAACTTCTAAAACTTTTCCTGTTTCACTTTGACTACCAATTAATAGTCCTACTTTATCATAATCCAACATTGTTGCCCAAGCACAAGTCATCGCATATTTCTTATGATTCTTTTCAATTGCAACAACATTACATCCGGCATTAAAAGCTCTAACTAATTGCATATTTATTTTTAATCTCCTCTATTATTAAATCCAATGCTTTTGGATAGTTTATTTTTATATCTTCTTCTTTATCACTGACTGGAAAATGAACAAAAACGACTTTTGTACTAAAAGTATTACCATAAACAATACTTAATGTATGGTAATAAATCATATTACAAAGATATTTACCAGCATCACTGGAAACATAAACTGAATCTTTACCTATTTTTTCATTTACTTTACTAGCAATATCTAAGCAGTCAATATTTGATGAAAGTTCTAAAACACTATCATATATTTTTTGCTTTGTCATGATAACACCATCATTATCAGGTATTTTTGCATCCATCATGTTTACTGCTTTTTCTTCAAGTGCAATCTTTTCTCTTCCACCAGCTTCACCACATAGTATTACAACATCAGGTCCAATTCCAAAAAGCATACTCAATTCTATTCTTGCTCGATGCCAGGAAACAGGTAACACTTTTTTCATTGCATTTGTTTTAAAATTTTTCAATACTTCTAAAGAAATATTAGTATTTCTACCATTAAATGGTTCAAATGCAGTAACAATTATATTAGGCATTATTCAAATACTCCTTTAAATTAAAAATAAATTTATCACAACTAATATTATCACAATTTAATAGCATGGCAAACTCTACATCAGTTCCTTCTATATAACCTACTACAGTATTAGTACCTATTGTAGAACCACAATGATAAATAAGCTTATGTCCATTAAATTCTTCAATTCTTAAACCAAAGCCATAATGAATATTTGTGCCATTAATTATGTTTGTTTCTTTCATTAAATTATATGGATATGCATTACTACCCTTAATGAATTTAATCCATCTTTTCAAATCAGAAATATTTGAATATATTCCACCATCGCCAATTGTGGCACTGCACCAGTATTGATCTTTCACTACCCTTTTTCCTTCAACTAAAACCGTACCATAACTACGATTATTAATTTCTGTAACTCCTTGATAGTTTATACAAGTATCAACTAATAGTGCCTTATCAAAAACAAACTCTTTCATATATTTATCTAATTTTATTTGTGATACTTTTTCAATTATTAAGCCTAAAAGAACATAAGCAGTATTACTATATTGATATTTACTTCCCACTTCAAAATATGTTTTTTCTGTTGCTTTTACAAAATTTAAAACATCTAAATCACTAATTTGTTCTGAAGTATGATTCATAGTTTCATAATCATATAATCCCGAAGTATGATTAAGCATATTTTTAATTGTTATCTCTTTAGTGTAATTTGGCATATCATCAAAAATATCAAATAATTTGGTATCAAGACTTAACAAACCCTTTTCAACTAACGAAAGTATACCATAAGCAATAAATTGTTTACTAACACTTGCTAATCTGAAATTTGAATTATCTCTAACAGGATAAGAATTAGCAATATCTCTAAAGCCACTATATTCTTCCACATATTGATTTTCATCTTGATAATACAATCCATATCCTTGATAACCATCTGTTATCATTCCTTTTAATAATTCTTTGCAATTAGAAACAACATACAAATTATCAAAATTTTCTTGATAATTTGGTGGGCAAACAGTTGAACCATAAGAAGCAATCACATCAAGTGGTAAGAATAACTCACCTGCCATTTGATTACGTTTACTAACTCGTTCAATACATATTTGATAATATGTTGGAAAGTAATATCCATTTAATTTATAATTATCACAATAAATATTAATGTTTTCTTTTAAACGATTACGAACTTTTAAAGAAACATTAGTTGCATCAAAAATAACATCATTCCCATTTTTAAGATTTATACCAATATCTTTATAGACAGTTGGCCACACTAAATTTTCCAAAATGCCAGGGTTATTTTGCCTTACTAAATCCGTAGAAACCAAGATACAATCGTTATTTTTCAAATACTCTTTCACAAATGTTGTTTTCCCACTCCCAGGTATTCCTATTAAAACATTAAGTGTTGCCATAATCATTTCCTTTATTTATTTTTTGATTTGTATATTTTTTATAATAGTGCCCTATTTTTAATTTTCATTTAACGCATGTATACCATTATAAACTGCTTTTAGTAGTGATCCAGTTGTATCTGAACCATAATCCCAAAACATCATTCCACCTAATCCATATTTTTTTACAAGGTCTACTTTTCTTTGAATACTATCTGCATTATCATAAGTAATAAAATATTTACCATTTGTTAAGTATGAAGCTCCGCATGTAGCATCAAAGCATTCACGATATTCAGGATTTGTCAAGTAATCCTCATAGATAGTTGTATAGCGTATTGTTTTTGTGCTTAGAACAGGCTTTCCGACTACTGAATTATAATCTGTTGTTGGTGTTGTTAACTCAGAAATTTTACCATAAAAAGCGGCTCCGATGACAATCTTTTCTGCTCTTACTCCAGCATTTAAGAAAAGATTGATTGCATTTTCTGCGGAATATCCAGAACCATATGGTTTTGTATGATGAGTTGCAATTCCTGTATTGTTTCCATCATATGTCATAATATGAACATAATCTAAATATTTATCTAATTCAGTAGGTTCATAAAATTTATCAGCGCTACTACTAATAACAGCTGCAGTTAATAATAAACCTTCTTTATATTCATCCATAGCTGATCTTAATTCTTTTAATAATAAACTGAAATTGTGTGGGTCAGCTGAACTATATTCGCCTTCACCTAATCCACTCCAACCTGGATATTCCCAATCCATATCAATTCCATCAAATTTATATGTTTTGATTACATCCATAATTGATTCTACAAATTTTGTTCTACCAGCAGCAGTTGAACATGCTTTTGAAAAACCTCCACTAGCTCCACCACCAATCGATAAAACAATTCTTATTTTTTTCTCTCTTCTAAATGTCATCATTTCTTTTAAGTGAGTTAATCCAGAAATATCTAAAACACCATTATTAACGCGTCCAAAACAATAATTAACAACATCAATTCTGCTTGCATTAGAACTTGATATTTCTGTATATGTACCTTCATAGAAATAGGCAAAAACTAGTTTTTGTCCTTCTTTTATTTCTGGCATTTCTACTGGCCCCAATCCTTTTACTAACACTTCATAATTTATTTCTTTGATTGGATCATATTCACCAATCATATAAATACTTAATGTTAGAATAACAGTCTCATCTTCTTCATATAATTCTACTTCACCATTAGGCGCAATTACAAGTGGATTTGATGACATCCAAACCATCTTTACTTTATATCCATAATCTGAAGCATCAGGCAAATCAAGACTAGTAGTTGTTGCTGCTGGAATGATACCTTTGCAATCTTCTTCAATTTGCTTAATCAATTCCAATATTTCTAATTCTTCTATGTAATCTTCATAATCCCATTCATTCATTACTGTAACTTCAATAGTTGTCTTTACTGTTACACCATTTTCTACATAACTAATATTAATTGTTTGTAAAGTATCATTATCTACTTCTTCAAAAGTTGTAACATCTGCGCAGCTATTATCCAAAACTACTTCCTTAGTAGTGTTATCAGAATATGTAACTAAGAATAGATAACCAGATAAATCTAACTCAACTAAGTTGCAATAAATATTTGTTCCTTCAGTAATCATGCTTATACTTACAGGTTTAACTTCATTTTCTTTAATAGATTCTTCAATTATTACTTCAAAAGAAGTTTCTACTGTTTTCCCACCTTCAGAATAAGTTACATTAATTTCATTTTTACCTACACCTGCTATTGCAGATAAATCACACATTTCAACAGTTAAAGAAATAGTTTTGTTAGTTCCATCACTATAATTTATTCTAACTTCATATCCAGTTGGATCAAAAGATTCATCTACTTGATAAATATCTTTCCCATACTTAGATATTTCTATTGATGTTACTTCCACAGTTTTACAAGCTACTAATATATTAATTAGTAAAAAAGCAAAAAATAATTTAATGATTTTTTTCATCTTCTACACGCTCCTCTATTACCATTATTTTACCATAGATATGATTTTTTTCAAAACTTTTTTTATAACAAATAATGGAAAAATATTAACATTTTCTCTATTTATATAAATTTTTCTTAATAAGTTTTATAAATTGACATTGCCTTTTTTATATGTTATTATAGATACGGACATAAGGAGGAAACTATGCGAATTTTATTTTTTGATCTAGACACTTTGAGGCCTGATCATTTAGGTTGTTATGGATATAAACGTAACACATCAGAAAACATTGACAGAATAGCTAAAGATGGAGTCGTATTTGATAATTACTATTGTCCAAATGCTCCTTGCTTACCATCAAGAGCATCTTTAGTTACTGGAGAGTATGGTATTTGCAATGGCGTTTTAGGTCATGGGGGAACTAGTGCTGATTTAAGATTAGAAGGAGAAAATAGAAGATTTAGAGATACTGTTTCAATGGCCTCACTATTTTCAAAAATTAAACAAGCTGGATTCAGAACTACTTCCATTAGTACTTTTGCGGAAAGACATTCTGCTTGGTGGTTCAATAGTGGATTAAATGAATTGATTAATGTTGGAAAATGCGGAGTAGAAAGAGCCGATGAAGTAGAACCATATATTATGGATTGGCTAGATCGCAATGCCCAAAAAGATAATTGGTTCTTACATATCAATATGTGGGATGCTCATACTCCATACCGAACAATAGATTATCCTAATCATTTTGAAAATGAACCATTACCTGATAACTGGATTAATGAGGATGTATTAGCATATCATCGCTCTATCGCTAGTCCTCATGGAGCAAGAGAAGTTGCAATGTGGGATGATAAACCAGTTAAGAAATATCCTAAATATCTTACAAAACTTGAAAATTTAGATGAAGTAAAATATTTTATCGATATGTATGATAACGGTATCAAATACATGGATGATGTAATAGGAAGGGTATTAGAAAAGATAGAAAAGATGGGATTATACAATGATGACTTATGCATAATTGTTACTAGTGATCATGGTGAAAACCTAGGTGAACTTGGTTTGTATGGTGAACATGCTACTGCTGATTATACAACTTGTAGAATTCCATTTATCATTAAATGGAAAGATTGCGTAAAAGATTATGTTTGTAAAGACTTCCATGATAATGTCGATCTTTTACCAACAATCTGTGATTTATTAGAACAACAAAAGGCAAATCATTATGATGGTATAAGTTTCTATCCAACACTTAAAGATAAAACAAGTGTTGATAAAGGTAGTGTTATTCTTACACAATGTGCTCATGTTTGCCAAAGATCTGCTATATTTTCACACTATCTATATGTTGTGACTATGCATGGTGGTTTCCATTTATTTGACAAGGAAATGTTATTTGATTTAGATAAAGATATTCATGAACAACACAATATTGCACAAGAACATCCAGAATTATGTGCTCAAGGTGCAAAATTAATCTTTGATTGGCAAAACAAATATATGGCCAAAGCAAAAATTGATGTTGATCCACTTTGGACAGTTATGAGAGAAGGCGGACCACTTCATGCCAAGGGTCATAAAAATGAATATGTTCAAAGACTAATTGATACTGGTAGAGAAGACCAAGCAGAGAAGATTTTGAAAGTCTATAAAGATTTTAATTAATATGAATGAAATTTCTGTCTTAATAAAACCTTCTTCTAGTATGTGCAATCTTCACTGTAAATATTGCTTTTATCATGATGTGGCAAATAATAGAGAATTTGCAAACAAAGGTTTTATGACAGATGATGTAATAGAAAATATCATTGAAAAAACATTTGAATTAAAACCGAAAAGGATATCTTATTTCTTTCAAGGTGGAGAACCAACATTAATTGGAATTGATTTCTATAAAAGATTTATTGATAAAGTAAACAAAAAAAAATATAAACAATATATTAATCAATTATGCCATCCAAACAAATGCAACACTTCTAAATAATGAGTGGTATAAATTATTTAAGGATAATAATTTTCTAGTAGGTATCTCATTAGATGGCGTCAAAGAAACTCACAATTATTTACGTAGTGATACAATTGGTAGTTACAAAAATATAACCTCAAAGATTAAGCAACTAGAAAAAGAAAAAATTGAATATAACGTATTAGTTGTAGTAACAAAAAAAATTGCATTACATCCTGTGGCAGTTTATAATAACTTAAAAAAAGAAGGAATAAAATATCTCCAATTTATTCCTTGTCTTGATAATTTTGATAAAAGTTTAAAAGAATATTCTTTATCTATTGATGACTATGGTTATTTTTTAGTTACATTGTTTAAACTATGGAAAAAGGACTTAGAAAGTAATAATTATATTAGCATTAGATTATTTGATAACATTATTAGAAGACTAAATAATCAAAATGTTGAATTATGTTCTTTTAATGGAAAGTGTTCTTGCCAATTTGTCATTGAAGCTAATGGTGATGTATATCCTTGTGATTTTTATTGTATTGATAAGTATCTATTAGGAAACATCAAGACTTCTACATTCAAAGATTTATTTATGAGTAATAACTGTGTATCATTCTTAAATGAAGGTAGTATTGTAAAAGAGAAATGTAAAGATTGTAAATATTATTTCTTATGTAAGGGAGGTTGCAGAAGAGAAAATGAAAAAGAAAACTTCTGTGAAAGCTATAAAAAATTATATGAAGAAATATATAAAAACTAACATTTAAACTAAATTATTATGTACTGTTAAATAATTACACATAATAAAACCTCATCCGAAAGCATTCGCTTAAAGATGAGGTTTTTTATCATTTTATAAACTAAGTTATTAACTTTGCTATTTTGCTGTTTCCACAACTTGAGAATTTGCATGTTCTTCTTTTTCTTTATTTCTCTTATTAATTAAATACTTAATCAAATAATATACAGGGACAGTCAAAAGAATCATTATTATTGACCAGAATTGAGATGGAGATAACCAGTCAACACCTTTGATAATTTGTCCACGTTCATCTCCTCTTGCAAACTCTATCAAATATCTCCATACACCATATGATGCTAAATATACAACAAAATTATACTTAAAGTTCTTCTTTAATAGTAAATATACCATAATACCAGTTAAAGCAAATAAGAATATTGCTTCAAATAGTTGAATAGGGTAGGTACGATAAGAATCACCATAGAATTTAACACTTAAAAAATAAAGGAAATCATCCGGTTGTGCTACTTTGCCACCACAGCAACCAGCAAAAAAGCATCCTACTCTACCAAAAGCATGAGCAATTGTAATACAGCAAGGAGCAAATGGGATAATATCAGCAGCTCTACCAGTTAATTTTTTTCGCATTAACGCATAAACGATTAAAAATGTTCCAACACCACCAATTAATCCCCCAATGAATGTAATACCTGTTTGTTTCCAATTCCAAACTCCATTTTCAATATAATCATAAAATGTTTGAAATAACCATGAAGTAAGAAAACCAACAGCAATCGCACAATATGCTAATATTTCACAGAAATCCATAAATTTTTGGTTAACATTATATCTTTTTCCAAAATAACGAACCATAAATATACAAATTAATACACCAATTGCAATACAAATTCCATATAATGTTACATAATCACCTATTAATGTTTTTGGATACATTATTTCACCTTACCTTGTTTATTTGCATTTTTTAATAAATCTTGTTTAATATCCCATAATCTTTGTGATAAATCAACATAATAATTATGAGGATTTTCAAAACGTTTGACTTCATCCCATAGTTTTTTAACTTCTCCTTTACAATAGTTTTGAATATCTTGCATAGAAGGAGTTTCATAAACTATTTCACCATTTAAAACTATAGGTACTAATAACTCTTGAACATAATAATTATCAATAGTTTTACGTTTCCATGCTGCTTCAGGATCAAATATTTCAATTTCACCACATGGTGCTTCTTCATCATATACTGTAATTAAGTCAGCTATTGCTTTATTTGTATCTTTAGCAATTAATCGATATACCTTTTTAAAGTGTGGTGTAGTAATCTTTTCAACATTTTCGCTTATTTTTATTTTAGGAATTACTTCTCCATCTTTTTCGACTGCAACTAATTTGTATACTCCATCAAATACTGGACTATTCTTTGATGTAATCATTCGTTCACCAACACCAAAAGAATCTACTTTTGCTCCTTGGAAGAATAAATCACGAATAATATATTCATCTAAAGAATTTGATGCAACAATTTTACAGTCACTATATCCCGCTGCATCAAGCATTTCACGTGCTTTATTTGATTGATATGCGATATCACCAGAGTCTAAACGAATTGCTTTAGGTCGTTTACCCATTGGTTTTAAAACATTATTAAATGCTTTAATTGCATTAGGGACACCACTCTTTAAAATATTATATGTGTCAACTAATAAAACAACATTATCTGGATAGACTTTACAATATGTTTCAAAAGCTTGATACTCTGAATCAAACATTTGCACCCATGAATGAGCCATTGTACCAGATGCAGGTACGCCATATAAATAATCAGTTAAAACATTTGATGTACTAGTGCATCCTCCAATAAAAGCAGCACGAGCACCTAATGTTGCTGATAATGGGCCATGAGCACGACGAGCTCCAAACTCAGAGATAGGATGTTGAGCAGATGCTCTAACTATTCTATTTGCTTTTGTAGCAATCAATGAACTATGATTAATTACAGATAAAACATATGTTTCAATAAATTGCGCTTCGATAGCGTTTGATTTTACAATCATAATTGGTTCTTTGGGAAATACTGGGGTTCCTTCTTTCATCGCATAGATATCACCAGTGAATCTGAATGTTTTTAAATATTCTAAAAATTGTTCGGAAAAGCAATTTTTCTTTCTTAAAAAAGCAACTTCCTCATCATTAAAGTGTAAATTCTTAATATAATCAATGACAATATCAAGGCCTGCAGCAATGGCAAACCCTCCATTATCAGGAACAGTACGATAAAAAACATCAAAATAACAAATCTTATCTTTCATTTCAGATTCAAAATAGCCATTAGCCATTGTTAATTCATAGAAATCACACATCAAAGTAAAATTAAACTTATCCATATATATACCTCATAATATCAAAATAAAAAACAATAACAAAATCATTATAATAATTGATAATTTGTTATTGTTATTATTATACACCATTTTATTATTTTTTAAAAGATTTATTATATGACATTTATAACATTTTATGATCAATTACATATTTTGCTATTTGAACCGCATTACTAGCAGCTCCTTTACGAATGTTATCACCAACAGTATAGAATAAAATACCATTTTTACAAGATAAATCTTTACGAATTCTTCCTACATAAATCAAATCATTCCCATTAGCCATTGTGCTTGTTGGGTAAATATGATTAAATGGATCATCAACTAATTTAAGACCAGGATAATTTCTAAATAATTCTCTTACTTCATCTAATTCAAATTCATTCTCTAGTTCAGCCATAATTGATACACCATGGCCATTAGGAACAGGAACTCTGATGCATGTCGCACTTACTAATAAATCTGGTTTATGTAACATTTTTATAGTTTCATCAACCATCTTCATTTCTTCTTTAGTATAACCACTTTCTAAAAATGAATCGATTTCTGGAATACATGTTTCAGCAATTTTATAAGGATAAAAAGCATTATCTTCTCCTTTTTTAGTATTTTCTAAATCTTTGATTCCTTTCATTCCACTTCCACTAACTGCTTGATAACTATTGTATACGACACGTTTCAAACCATATTTTTCATCTAATGCTTTTAATGGTACAACAGATTGAATTGTACTGCAATTTGGATTAGCAATAATACCATGATTGCGGATATCAAAGGCATTTACTTCTGGCACAACTAAAGGTAAATTTGGATCTTTACGAAAAGCAGATGAATTATCAACAACTAAAATTCCTTCAGCTGCAAACTTTGGAGCATATTCTAACGCAACACTACCCCCAGCACTAAACAAAGCAATTTCTATTCCTAAACCCTTAAATGATTCTTCAGTTAATTCACGAACAACGACATCTTTTCCCTCATAGTTGATTACTTTCCCAGCACTTTTATGCGATGCAAATAGGAATAGTTCCTTAATAGGCATCTTATATTCAGCTAATACTTTTAAGAATGTGGAACCCACAACTCCAGTTGCTCCAACTACAGCTATATTATATTTCTTTTCATTTTTTTCCATTTCACATTACCACCTTTGCATAAAAAATAATATTTTCCATTTGTTTTTTTATTTCCTCAAAACTAACTTCTTTTGTCAATATTTGATTATCTATTGCTTTATCAATTAATTTATCTTCAACTAGTGATTTATCTTTTACTCTTAAATAATATTTTCCACTTTCTTCTAATTCATTAATTCTATAAGTGTTTCTATTTTTAAAAGTATAATTCATATCATTATTTACAATCATTATTATGTCATTAACTATTGCATTAGCCGTTGGATATCTTCCTGCTCCTTTACCATAAAATAATAGATCATCATTATAATCACATTTTATTTCTACTACATTAAATTCATTAGAAGTTTTTGCAATAATTGAATCCTTTGATACAAATTTAGGTTCAACGCTAATTGAAATATTTTCCCCAACTAATGACGAACTAGCAACAAATTTTATAGCGTATCCTAAATTATCCGCATAAGTAATATCAATATCACTAACATTTTTAATTCCAAAATGCCATACTTTATCAATATTAATATTTGTCTGATATGCGATATCAGATAAAATTGATATTTTTCTTACCATATCTAAACCTTCTAAATCAGCAGTTGGATCAGCTTCTGCAAACCCTGCTTCTTGCGCTAATTTCAAAGCATTTGCAAATGGTAGCTTTTCATTAGTCATTTTTGATAAGATATAGTTTGTAGTTCCATTTAATATTCCTTTGATCTCGGAAATCTGATTAACAATTGAAGCAACATGTGTTTGCTTAATAATTGGAATTCCACCGCCAACACTTGCTTCATAGTAAAAAGAAACTCCTTTTTGACTTTTAATTTCTGTTAATTCTTCGATATGACTTGCAACAACTTCTTTGTTTGCCGTCACAACATGCTTTGAAGCAAGCAAAGCTTTTTTAATACATTGATATGAAAAATTCCCTGCACCCATTGTTTCCACAACAATCGAAATACTTTTATCATTTATTATATCATCATAATTATCTGTGATTATGTTATTAACTAATTCTTGTTTTGAAAAATCCTTATCTAATATCTTTACAACTTTTATATTTTGCAATAAAGGGACTTTATTTATGATATCATAAACACCATAACCCACTGTTCCTAATCCTAAAATAGCTATTTTTATACACATACTTCTATTCAATAGCAATTAATCTTGCTGTTTTCACTCCTTCTATCAATAATACTTTATTTAAAAATTCATTTAAGTCTATTTTCATTTCAATTACATCAATTGTTAACGTGACAAAGGCACTATTATAAATTGGCATTTCTTGGTTGATTGATAAGACATTTCCATCTAAACTAGCCACAAAATTCAAAAGATTCGATAAGACTCCTTTATTATGTTCCAAGATAAAAGTAAAAATTGCTTTCTTTCCTAAATCTTGCGATGGTAAAAAAACCATATTATTGTATTTATAAAAAGTGCCACGACTAATACCAACTGCCTTACAAGCATCACTAATACTTAGTTTTTCAGTTGAGATTAATTGTGTTGCTTTTACGACAGCTAAAACATTTTCTGGTAATATCTTTTTATGTACAATTAAATAATCATTAACCATTTATTACCTCCCATTGAGTACCTAAAGTATCAATTTTTAATTCTAAATATTGCCATTTATTACTTACTTTAATACTATCTAAAGACTCTTTGATTGATTTTTTACTGAGCATTAATAAAGTAGATCCACTACCACTTATAACAAAAGGCAATTTTTCTTTGTTTGCAAATTCTATAAACTTATCACTCTCATGTATTAATGGAAGACGATATGGTTGATGAATTTTATCATTTAATGCTGCATATAATCCGATAAAATCTCCAGTTTCTAATAATTTAGGAATGTTAATTGCTCTGCTCATACTGTAAACAACACTTTTATAATCTAATGACTTTGGCAATACACTACGCGCTAGCGATGTTCTGATTTGAAAATCTGGTATTAAAGCATTAAATATAATCTTTTCGTTTACTTGATACTTATAAGAATATACATTCTCACCACTGATAAAAGAAGCAACTAATCCCCCTAATAAAGCAGGAGCAACATTATCTGGATGACCTTCTAAAACATTGGCCAATTTTAATACTACAGTCTTGTCAATCTCTTTTCCTAGCATGATAAATCCACCAACAATCCCGCCAATAATACACGTTGCACTACTTCCTAGCCCCCGACAAATTGGAACATTTTCAATAATTTCTAATGAAAATTTTATTTCTTCACTATTATAATATTCATAAACCTTTTTAGCTCCTTGAATAAATAAATTTTCTTCATTCGCAAATTCATTTACCACATTTATAAATATGTATTCATCATTTTTTTCAATAATAAATTCATTATACAAATTTAACGCAATTCCTAAACAATCAAAACCAGGTCCGAGGTTTGCAGAAGTTGCAGGAACTTTAATTTTATATTTTTTATTCATTATTTAGCTCCATTAATAATTTCTTCAAATTTTCATAACTTTCATCAAGTTTCCAAATTGTCTTTGGATAACTTGCTGAAATCTTTTTTATCATCTCTGGTTCTTCTATTCTCGTCTTTTCTTTTATAGCCTTAATTGCGTCAAAATCATCAGCATAATCACCAATACCAATCGCCTTTGCAATTGACTTTGGAAACTTATATGGATGAGCAGTAGAAACAACTACAGTTTTAGTTTTATCTTTTGAATCCGCTAAATATTTTTGATAAGCACAATAGCCTACAGCAGTATGAGTATCAATCAAATAATCATATGACTGATATACATCATTGATAGCTTCACTTACTTCTGCTTCAGTGGCACTATATGCTTTAAATTGTCCTAGAGTTTCAAGAAAATCTTCACTAACAGTATAGACACCCGATTTATCTAGCTCATTCATCAATTCGTTTACTTTGTTTACATCGAAAGAACTATAATACAATAATCTTTCGAGGTTTGATGAAACTAAAATATCCATTGAAGGAGATGACGTCTTAATAAACTTCCTATTTTTGTTATATTCTTTATTATTAAAAAAATCAGTTAACACTTTATTATCATTAGATGCGCAAATTAATTTATTGATTGGTAACCCCATTTTCTTAGCTAAGAAACCAGCTAAAATATTACCAAAGTTTCCAGTTGGAACAACAAAGTTTATTTTTTCACCAATCATATCAGAACTAATTAATCTGAAATACCCATAGAAATAATACACTATTTGTGGAATTAATCTACCTATATTTATTGAATTAGCGCTTGACAATGGAATGTTTTTTGAATGTTCAAAACGTAAAGGATCGTTAAACACTTTCTTTACAAGTTTTTGTGCATCATCAAAGTTTCCTTCAATCGCAATTACTTTTAGCCTATCATTTGCAAGTGATAACATTTGACGCTCCTGAATGGCACTTACTCCATTAGTTGGATATAAAACTACCATATATGTATCTAAATCATATGAAAAGCCCTTTAAGGCTGCACTTCCAGTATCACCAGATGTAGCAGTTAAAATAATTGTTTTATTTTCTTGATTATTAATTCTTTTGCTTTCTTTCATTAATAAAGGTAAGATTGACAAAGCAACATCTTTAAAAGCTAATGTTGGGCCATGAAATAATTCTAAGAAACTTACTTCATCGGTTCCCTTCATTTTCTTCATTTCTACAATATTTAATGTATCAAATTTTTCATCATATGCTTTGTCTACTATTTCTTTGATTTTTTCATCTTCAAAATCACTTAAATAATTTTTTAGAATTTCTATTGCTAAATCTTGATATGATAGTTTAGACATTTCTTTTAGTTCATCTAGACAATATACTTTAATATCATCTTTTACATATAAACCACCATCGTTAGCTAATCCTTTAATTATTGCTTGTGAAGAAGTTACCTTTTCTTTCCCTCTAGTACTATGATACATGTTTTCACCTCGTAAACAATTGTTTTGTTATATTATACACTATTACAAAATAAAAAACAAGTGTTTTCTATAAATAAACACTTGTTCATTATTTTTAGGATCTATTAATGATTGAGCGGGCAACTTTTACGCCATTAGCACCAGCTTGTGCTAAACCACGAGTAATACCTGCACCATCGCCACCAACAAATAGGTTAGTGATTTTTGTTTCAAACTCATTACTAACTTTTACTCTATCAGAATAAAATTTTGCTTCAACACCATAGAATAATGTATGATCATTTGCAATGCCAGGTGTGACTGTATTTAATGCTTCAATCATTTCAATTAAGGATTTCATTGTATTATAAGGAAGTATTAATCCCAAATCACCAGGAACAGCTTCCTTTAATGTTGGTTTTACAAATCCTTCTTCGATACGTTTCTTAGTTGATCTCCTACCTTTTAGAATATCTCCATATTTTTGAACTATTACACTACCATTTGATAATTTATTTGCAAGATGAGAAATTGACATTGCATATTCATTTGGATCCTTAAATGGATCATCAAATTCATGAGATACTAGCAAAGCAAAGTTTGTATTGTTTGATCCTAATTTTGAATCATGATATGAATGTCCATTGCATAGCATTGTGCCGCTATGATTTTCAATAACTACATGTCCACTTGGATTAGAGCAGAAAGTACGAACTTGAGTTCCTACACTAGTATTGAAAATGAATTTTCCTTCATATAAATGCTTATTAATATTATCCATGATAATATTATTTGTTTCCACACGAACACCAATATCAACACGATTACTCTTCATTTCAACGTTATGTTTTAATAGCGTCGAATTAAGCCATTCAGCACCAGCTCTACCAACTCCTAAAACAACATAATCACTTAAAATTTGTTCACCATTTTCTAATACTACGCCTTTTACAACATCATTTTCCACAATAATATCAGACACCATTGTAGCAAATAATGTATCAATATGTTCTTTTAACTTTTTATTAATACTTGTTAATACTTGTAAGTTAACTTCAGTTCCTAAATGTCTAACATGACTCTTTAATAACTTCAAGCCAACACTAATTCCTAATTTTTCAATTTCATATACTTCAGGTGTTGTCGGATCAGTTAGTTCAGTTGGAGCTCCATGTTCTAAGTTAATCTTATCAACATATTTGATTAAATCTAGAACTTCATCTTCATCAAGATATTCACTCATCCAACCACCAAATTCATTAGTAATATTAAACTTTCCATCTGAATATGCCCCACTGCCACCAAAACCACTTGTCATAGAACAACTTGGTGAACAGCTTGCATATCCTTTCTTATTCTTTGGACATTGGACTAATTTCTTTTCGAGAATCGGACAATGACGCTTTTGAATATCTGGTCCCTTATCAATCAATAACACTTTAAAATCAGGTTTCTTAAGCATTAATTCATAGCATGTAAAGATTCCCATTGGACCAGCACCAACTACTATGCAATCATATTTTTTGTACATATACTTCACCTTCTTTTATCCTTTTCAACAATTTATTATATCATACTTTTTATTATTTTCAAGATATAAAAATTTTTATAAAAAGGGTATTGCAAAAATATTGAAATATGGTATAATAATATAGCAACTTGATATGCGGATATGGCGAAATTGGCAGACGCGCTAGACTTAGGCTCTAGTTCTTACGAGTGCAGGTTCGACTCCTGTTATCCGCACCATTTTTTATAGGGGTATAGTTCAATGGTAGAGCAGCGGTCTCCAAAACCGTAGATGAGGGTTCGAATCCTTCTACCCCTGCCAATGGCGGCTGTGGTGAAGAGGCCTAACACATCGGATTGTGGCTCCGACATTCGCGCGTTCGAATCGCGTCAGCCGCCCCATTAGAATGTGTCTATAAGTCATCAATATCAATCGCAGATTGATGATATTTATAGTTAAAATATAGAGGTTATAATACCTATTTAAAAGATTTTGTTCCATATTTGGAGCAATTTTTTTATTTTCTAGAGAATTTTTTAGATTTTTGTTACTAAAGGGATTTGAATATGGGGTATTTTATGGTAGTTGAAAAAATAGTCAGTTGATCGGATTTGAACCTAAATACATTATAATAGATAGAATTATATCTTTGTGGTAAAATATAATTACTAAATGAATCATTGTATTTACATCAATTAATTGATAATTGTAAAAATGATTTATAATGAGTATAATGATAGTGTAATTACAAAACAATAGGTTATAACCATAAAGAAAGGATTCTATTATGATTAAAATTGGAAAAAACATAAAGAAATTAAGAGAAAAGAAAAGTATTACTCAAGAGAAGTTGGCAAATTATTTAGGAGTAACTCCTCAAGCTATTTCAAGATGGGAATCAGAAACAGGATACCCTGATATTGAATTATTGCCTATGATTGCTGATTTCTTTGATGTTACTATTTATGAATTATTAGATAGAAACATGTTACAAAATAAAAATGAAATTAAAGAAGGAATAAAAGAGATAGACAGACTTCATTCTCTTGGTGAAACACAAAAAAGAAAAGAATTAATAATCGAGTTATATAATAAATATCCATATAATTTTGAATTAATGATTTATTATATATGGATTCTTGCATATGATGAATTAAATGAAAAGTATGATGATATTGAAAAACTATGTACACTTATACTTGATGAATGTACTAACGAACAAATTAGATATTCCGCAATTCAATGCTTATCTGGTTATTACGATAATAAAGGTGAAACTAAAAAAGCGTTAAACATATTAAAGAAACTTCCAAAAGACTATAGAGATACATATGCGGAGCAAAGAGAATATTTTTATGGTGAATATGATGTTGATGGAATAATCTATAGAAAAGAAAATATTGAAATGTTAACTGATATGTTATGCCATAAAATAATGGTTAGTGCAGGACTTAGATCGCATCCAGAAGATAACTATGAAATTAGTATTGAAGATAGTATTAAATTATATAATAAAGCAAAAGATGTATTTAAAATCATATATGATGAAGGAGACTATATTTTTTATAACTGTAGATTAGAAACCTGTGAATGGGAATTATATAGACTTTATAAAAAATTAGACAATATAGAAGAATCAAATAAACTCTTACAAGAAGCTATTAAATATGCTAAAGCATTTGATGAATTAAAAGATTATGAAGAACATACATCAATTCTTGTAGAAGGTAATGAATATAAAAAAGAAAAGACTTCACGAGGAGATACAAAGAGTCATTTAGATATTATTAATGAATTATTAAGTAAATAATCAATTAAGCTAGTTAACTCAAAAAAAGTTAGCTGGCTTTTTACTTTCTCATTTGTCTGGACTTAAATCAAGTTTTAATACATAATTACTTGAACTACTTAAGAAAGGAGCAGATGATGGAGAATAATCTTATAAGTGATGAAGAAAGAGGAAAAGAGAAGATGAATAGACTTATGGATTCTAAATTTTGACTAAGAACTATTCACGAATTAAGATGGATATTACTTGGGCTATTCTGTTGACATCAAAGATCATGATGTGTATATAGAAGGACAAGAAATATTAAGTGAAATGGAACGACAAGTATGGAAATACTTTAATGGAGAAACTCTAAACTACTAATGTAGATGAAAGGCTATAATCCTTTTGTCGTTTGAAATATATAAGTATTAAAAAACACCATTAGTCCTAGTTAGGATTAGTGGTGTTTTCATTTTTTCTCATTTTAATAATTCAATTGTATCTTTAATAATTTTTGCAATTTTGTTTTTATCTTT
>JAEDHQ010000113.1 GCA_016296945.1 Bacilli bacterium
ATATTTTTGTCAATAGAAAAAGGAAGAATTTTTTAGATTCTTCCTTGTAATTTTTCTTTATTTCTTTTCATATTGTGGCAATGCCATATTAAGATGTTCATTAATAAAAACAATGTCAGTATTTAATTTATCTATGTTAAATTTAATTATCTGACGGGACTCTATAGTGCCATAAATATCAATAAATGTGGCACAATCTTGATAATATCCTTTAATAACTGTGTCGATCAAAGTGTAAAATTGCTCTTTACTTATTTTACTATTGGGATAACTAAATAATTTAACCCCCTCATTAAACCATTTTTTCACCATTATGTCCACAGGATAAGAATTATCACTTATTAAGGAAGTTAAAAACTCTGAAAGACTGTCTGGATGAAATCCTGTATTATTTGTGAGCATATTTTTAATTATAGGATTGTGAATTGCTGGGTGTATAATGTTATACATATTCTGTGCCAACTCTCTGTTTGACATCCTTTTTAGTTCTTCGCTCTCTTTTTCTTTCTCATTTTTTATTCTATCTGAATTTTGTTTATCTGTTTGATGAAAATTTATTGCATTAAACACTCCAGTAACAACTGCTGTTAGTAAACTTGAGCTTAAAACAGCAATAACTAATTGAATCCAAGTCATTTATATTTCCTTTCTTAATCAACGTATTTCCAATGATAACCACCCGCAGTTTTGGTGGCATCCTTAATTGCACGAAATAATGTAGATTTTGATATGGGATATATTTTTATAACCTCTTTTAATCCCTCAAATATTTCATTGGTATCTACATTTAAAATTTTTTTCCCTTTATAGTCATTGTTTACAGGTTTATATGAGTCTATATCTTTTTCCCAACACCAATGATAGCCCCCACAAGTTCTTGACCAATCATTACAACTTATAGAAATATCATTTTTTATTTTGTTTGATTTTTTAGCATCTGTTATGGATTTATATAAAACACCTTGTTCTATGCAAAATACTTTTTTACAGCTTTTGTTTTGCGTATTTATCGGATGCCAACCAGAATTATAAGAGAGTACATCACACCAATGATATCCTCCGGAAGATTGATGGGGTTTATTTAAAACATTTCCTATGGATGGTGCATTTTTTTCTTTTCTTGCGATAGCTAGTGTGTTAAAGATTTCACCTGTTTCATAACAAACGATTTTTTGTTGCGGTGCAATTTCATTTTCATCATCTATGTATTGATAATGATGACCCTGACGGTTTGCTGAGCGACTTTTAAGCACCGCCCATATATTCTCACCAGTTTTATCTTCTGCATCTTTTACAGAGGCATATATCACTCCGGTTTCCACGCACCTCACTCTTTTGATTCTTTGCTGCGGAGTATTTCCTATATATTTTTTTAGATAATTGATTCTATTGAAATCTTCGACATATGCCCAGTGAAAACCTGCTGCAGTGCTATCAGCATTTTCGTTCCGCAGACACTCCATTATTGTACCTCCGCATTCTTTTCTTGCATCACTAATCGAATCATATGTTTTATCTAATTCTGCACACCAAATACTCCGTTTGCGAGCTGACATTATGCCCAATCTATGTGCTTTCTGCATAATTGATGGAAGAGTTCTCTCTTTAGATAATGTATTAAATTCTGAATTTTTTATTAAATTTTGACAATAAGCTGCTCCCCTTAAAAGAAAATTATTTTTCAATATATCTATTTCCCAATCAGAATAATCATCATCATTATAATTTTTTATATCTTTTAGACAATTAACAATATCAACCGTTTCATCACGTATAATTATTTGTGATGATTTCAATTCTTTGAGAGCATTTATTGTGTTATATATTCCATATCCATCTTTATTTAATTTATTACTTGCATAAGTGATATTTTCGATATTATTTACCAAATCAAAAACTACTGCGTTTGGATTTTGATTTTTTGTTAAAGTTATAATTCTTCCCAGCTGTTGAGAAAAAAGTAGATAACTATTCGTTCTTCTAAACATTATTAAAATATTTACACCAGCATAATGTGCTCCTTCAGATACCATATTCACTGCAACTAAAAATCCCTCAGTAGTTTGTTTGAACCACTCTCGATTTTTTAATATGTCTTGAGAACTCATATTTGTATGAATGGTATTTATTTGAATATCAGGAAAAGTATTTTTTAATATTTGTATCGCATCAAACTCATCAGAAATATTTTGTATAAAAACTATTCCTTTAATATTATGAGATGGGGCATATTTCTTCAATATAGATTGAACAGTTGGGGTGTTATTTATTGCTACATTTAATTGACCTATCAATTTTTTATTTTTACAATTATTATACTTTTTAATTAATGATTCTGTGTCATATATTGATGTAATATAAGAAAATGGATGAATTAATCCCTTTCTTATTCCGTCCTCGATAGATATTCCTGTACAAACGCATCCATTAAACATAGCCATTCCAATATCAATACCATCGGATCTAATGGGGGTGGCGGTAAGTCCCAATACTTTAATATTATTATCCATAAGGTATTTTATACCCTTTCCCCACACAAACGCACCATGTTGTTCTTCATCATAGCCACAGTGGTGTGCCTCGTCCACTATTACAATTCCATATTTATCATAGTTTAAGTTATTATAACATTTTGAAAAAGCTTGATAAGTTATTATATCAACCCAATCGGAATAATCGTTCCAACTATCTTTGATTAAATTATTAGGGACAATCACAATTCCTCGACGTTTTATGTTCCATAAATATTCAAGAGCTGTTGTAGTTTTTCCTAGCCCAGTGCCTAGCACAATTAATGCCTTGTTATAATTTTGAAGACAATCTTCCATTTGTTTATATAGCACTACGTTATGTTCTAGTACTATATGTCTATTTTGAATTACTTGTTCACATCTTGAGCACAGCTTAATAAAAACGTCCTTATTCAAATCTGAATAAAATTCTTTTTTATAAAAATGTTGTCCAGTTTCAAAATAATTCCTTAATTCCGGAATAATGTAATTAATAGCACCTCCAATGCCTAAGCTTAATTTTGGATCTGTTTGTTCACCGATCAAGATATGTAGTAATAAGTGTTCGTCAAAATGGCAATAAGTAATTGAATTTCTTTCCTCTTCTGTTGCGGTCTTTGCTACTTCGGGATTAGATAAATTTGCTTTCCTATTTTCAAAAGTGTGGTGCTTAAAAAGTCCTGTTTTTTGGCAATCTTTATATTTTTCATAAAGATACTCACAATAGTTCACATATGTCATATTTTTAACCTTATCATACTCTATTAAATCCATAATTAAACCCTCATTGTTTTACTTTAATATATTATATCACATAAAATAACAAATGTCAATAATAAAAATAAAAAATCTCCGCAAATTTTCATTACGGAGAAATTTATTTATATTGCTTTTATTTCTTTTTACCGCCAAATAGATTAATAATGAAATTAATTAATTTAACAATCCACCTAGGCCAATTAGCAT
>JAEDHQ010000114.1 GCA_016296945.1 Bacilli bacterium
AAACGTTTAAGCAATATAAAACGTGACATATTATTAATATTTATATCATTATATATTAAGAATAAGGGTAAATCAATATAATTATATTTTAATTTTGTAAAATAAAAAAAAGATAGCATTATACTATCTTTTAATTAATCTCACTATTTATTATAGATTCTTTAAAATTGTATCGACATCAGATATTTCTGCTCCATATGTCTCTTTTAGATATTTAATTCCATAAATATAGTCCTCTTCAGTAAATGAGTCTGTAGCATCTTTTGCTACAACTACATCATATCCATATTGATATGCATCAGCAGATGTGTGACGAACACACATATGTGTATGAAGCCCTGTCATAATTACAGTATTAACTTTTAATTCATCTAATAACAATTTTAAATCAGTTTGGAAAAATCCACTATAACGACGTTTATTGATAACATAATCTTTATCGCATAATCCTAATTCTTCGATTACTTCTGCTCCTTTTGTCCCAGCAATTGCATGATCTCCCCATAATTTTAATTCATGATCAATTTCTTTTAAATGAGCATCATTACAAAAAATTACTGGTACGTTCTTTTTTCGGCATCCATCTAATAATTCTTTCGTTTTTGCTACGATTGCTAATCCACGATCACATTTTAATGCTCCTGTAACAAAATCATTAAGCATATCTACTACTAAAACCGCATACTTTTTTTCCATAAATCTTTTCTCCTTCTTATGTGTATATACACGTGTAAAGACATTATATCACAATTATTATTTTTGTCAATCAATAAATCGTTGAATTTAGACAATCTTTATGTTATAATTTTTTATGAATTGAGGAAATGAATATGAATTGTGAAGAAAGAAGAAATTTAATCGTTAAAGCATTAGAAGAAAGTAATGCTCCAATTAGTGCGACTACATTAGCAAAAAATTTTTCTGTTACTCGCCAAATAATAGTTGCAGATATTGCTCTACTTCGCGCATCAGGCATTGCAATAATTGCGGATTCTAAAGGTTATTCTTTAAAATCAAACAATAAAGATTTAATAAAAAGAATTGTTGTCCAACATACAAAAGAGCAAGTTATTGATGAATTCTATTGCATTGTTGATAATGGAGGAAAAATCTTAGATGTGATTGTTGACCACCCAATATATGGTAAAATTTCAGCTGAACTTAACATTGCCTCAAGATATGATGCTGAACAATTCATAATTAAATTAAATGAAACTAACTCTAATCCTTTATCTTTACTTACACAAGGGCTACATATCCATAGTATTTTAGTACCTAATGATGAAGCTTTTGAAAGAATAAAAAATAAATTATTAGATTTAAATATTTTAATAACAGAATAATTACTTAAAGGGGTTAAAAAATAACTCCTTTTTTTAATAAAAAATATGAGGTGTAATAATACACCTCATAACAAACTATAAATATAGTTTCAAGTTTTGTAATGTTAATTAGTTTAAAAAACTATCTACGTTCTTTAATACGAGCAGCTTTAGCAGATAAGCTACGAATGTAGTTAAGTTTAGCTCTTCTAACTTTACCTTTACGTACAACTTCAATTTTATCTACGTTTGGAGCATGAACAGGGAATGTTCTTTCTACACCAACACCATTTGAAATCTTACGGATAGTAAATGTTTCACTAATACCACCACCACGTTTTTTAATTACAAGACCTTCAAATAATTGAATACGTTCACGATCGCCTTCTTTAATCTTTACATATACTTTTACAGTATCACCAGGACGAAATTCTGGGCGTTCTTTTAGGTATTCAGCAGTGATTTCTCTAATTAATTGTTGACTCATTTTGTACTCCTCTTACCTAACGTTCATTCCTATTTACTTATAAATAGCAGCGGAACATCTTCTATTAGTTATTCTTGATAACCTTAGATATTATATCACATTATTTTTAAAAATGCAAGAACTTTTTATTCTAAATAATTACCAAATAAAATTAGATTTAATAGCTTCACCATTGTCAATTAAAATATCTTCACCGGTCATTGATTTATTGACAACAGTTATAAAGTAAGCCCATTCCGCAATCTCTTCAACATTTGCCCATTTACCTAAAAGTGTTTCATTTAACACTTTATCATATAAATCTTTGCTATCTAAGATATGTTGATTTAATTCACATATTACTCCCCCTGGAGAAATTGCATTAGCTGTTGCTTTTAGTTTAGAAACTCTTTGACTAACATTTTTCATATAAGCAACAACTCCACCTTTAGAAGCGACATATAAAGGAAACTCAGCACCAGTTCTAGCTGATGCAGAAGCATTAAATAAAATACTTTTAATACTCTTGTTAAATCCATATTTTTCTGTCACTTTTATTGTTCCTTTCAAATTGACATCGATATCATTTTGATTTTGAACACCAGCATTATTGATTAAAATTTCGATGTCATTAATATCTGGCAAGTCATCATAATAAATATCACATTGATAATGAGTATAATTTGTATCATTAATTGATGAAGGATTTTGATCAATTCCAATTACTTGGTGATTTAATGCTAAAAACTTTAAAGCAATTGCCTTGCCAATTCCTCTTGTTGTTCCTGTAATTAACACTTTCATTTTTTATCACCTCGATAATCAAAATATAATTTTCCGACATTTTCTTCTTGCCATTTTTTAGTTATTCGATAGCCTATCGGTGAAAACACAATTTCAAATAACAATTCGAGAATCATTCCTGTAAGTGAACATGTTATACATTGAATAATTGTCCAACCAAAAAATACATGACTAACAATTAAGGCAAAACATAAATTGTCCACAAATTGACCAAGAGCAGTCGAAATATAACTTCTAAAAGCAAACACCTTAAAACTATCCTTATCTTTTTTAAATAACAATCCTATACTATAGTTAGTAAAATTGTTTACAATTGCGGCAATCAAAAAGGCGATTGCAGAACCAAAGACTACATACCATGTTCCACCAAAAGTTTTATTGAGTGCATTATTGATTAAGTCTTCGCTTCCTTCTACAAAAGATTCCCCCCATACTCCTGGAATTTTTGAAGCAACAAAGAATAATAAGCAAATTCCTAAGTTAATAATAATCACAACAATAGTAATCTTTGTGGCTGCTTTCGGACCAAAATGTTTTACAATAATATCATTAGTAAGAAAGGCAATCCAAGAAACAATGATTCCACAATCTAAAGCAAGCCAATTCCATGGTAAATTAATTGACTTGTTTGCTAATAAATTCATTGCAATAACTGCAACAACAAATAAAGTAAAAATAAGTGCAGGAATATTTTTTAATAACATTAAAATATCCTTGCACTCTTTCTTAAAATACTTAATCATATCTATTTCTCCCTGTTTTATTATTTTAAATGATGGTTAGGCAAGGAACATCATTTGCAATTATTATACTATTTTTTATTTGATTTTTCAATAATAATTTAAAACTTGCTTAAAAAAA
>JAEDHQ010000036.1 GCA_016296945.1 Bacilli bacterium
TATCTTTAATTGTAAAGTTTCCGCTTCCATGATACATAAACATAATGAAACTTTGATGAGAACCTTTTACAACATTTCCTTCAATTACAACTTCACCAGAAATAGCACCATCAGTACGGAACCAGTCATAAGATCCACCACCATCTTCAAGGTAGTTATTCTTAGCAACAAATCCTTCTAATGTTTTACCAGCACGAACACCACGTGCAGCTAAAGAGTTGATAGCTTTATTATTAGTAAATACTAAATTCTTAGCAGGGCCTTCTAATTTTACAAATCCATCATTAGTACAAGAATCAAAAATACAACTATCAATTGTAATACCATCTTGTCCACCATCAACAGCACCAGAAATCTTTGCTTTGTCTTTGAAAGTTAATTTCTCAATAGTAGTATTAGCAACATCTTTCGCAATTGTAATAACACCAGAAATAACAGAATCTTCACCAAGACCAGTAATAGTAACATTATTCTTATCAATTGTTAAATCGCCTTCAATTTTTCCTGATTTTACAATAATGTTCATACCATCAACTAATTTACCTTCTAGATCAGATAACTTTTGAACTCTATTAACAGCAGAAGGTTTATTAGGATCTACAACATATGATAATGGAGTTACACCTTCTGCAGTTACAATTGTATCCAAAACAGGGAATAAATTATGAGCATAATTTCCACTCTTCTTATGTGTTAAGAAAGACATAGTAACTTCTTTACCAACATAAGCACTTAATTGTTCTACAAGATCATCTGTTAAATATGATGTATAAGCTGTATTAGAACTATCTAATTTAAAATTAATAAATGTTCCATTTAAAACTAATGTACCAGTTAAAGTGATTTCTTTACCGATATTTGCTCTACTTGAATCTAAAGCGACTAATTCAGCTACAGTCATTGTTGTAAAATTATATGTATACGTTTCATTTCCTAATACTTCTAATTGAGAAACATATTGAACTTGCTTTTGTTTATCTGTTCCCATATAGCCGTTTAATTTTACTTTATCTCCTAATTCAACAGCTTTATCAGTTTTCACAAACATTACACCACTAGCATCTTTTAGTAAGAAACCAGAAGCACTAACATAAATAACTTGACCTTCTAATTGAATTAATCCTTTATCTGCTAAAGCATCAGCTTCAACAACAGTATTTGTTGTTAAACCAGCATCAAATGTAGGTAATTTTTCACTTGCTGCTTCATTTAAAACAATAATATTATCATATACTTTTGTATCTTTAGCTAAAATATTTTCATAATTAGCATCAGCAATTTCAACTTTTGTTACAAAGTCAGTGCCATAGAAGTTATTATTAAATGTACCAATCTTAAAGTTTGTTGCTTCAGTATCAGAACCAAAGAAATTCTTGTTAATCATCTCTTCAGCAGCTTTTAAAATGAACGCATTATATTTAACATCTAATGTAAATGTAATATTCTTTTCAGCCCAACTTGCAGAATCAGATACGTTACCACGAATATTAATATTTCCATCACATTTATCAAAAATATTATATTGGAATAAGAATTTTGCATTTGTAGCTTCTTGATGAGCAGCAGTTGCAAAGGCTGCAGTTTGAGTACGAGTTGAATCAACGTTAGTTGTACCAACATTCTTGAAGTAGTTACCTTCTACAACAACATCAATATCGCCACCCGCAGCATAAGATCTTAAAAATACACCATTATAAGCAACATTTTCAAATCTATTGTCTTCAATAACTATTTTACCCATATTATTATTATAATCAAAACGAACAGCATCACGGTCACAATCAATAAATGTATTTCCTTTAATTGTAATACCATCTGTACATACTGAGTAAACATTAGTATCAGAAACATTTTCAAATGTATTATTTAAAATTTGTGTGTCTTTTTCCCATGCCCAGCTACCAGCTAATGTGATAAATCCTGGATAAGTACTTGCAATACCATCAGCACTTGTAGCACCATTGCCATAACGAGTATCTTTCCATGCAATAGAAGCTTCTGCTGTATCATATACATAGTTGTTTTCAAACTTAAAGTTTGTAATTTCTTTATATGTAGCAACTCTAGCACCACTTGTGAAAGATAAACCTTTAATAACTACATTACTAGTTAATACAAAAATCTTTCCTGTTAAAACAGATGCTTTAAGAGGGTCTTTTTCTTTTACAAATTCGCCAGTTAAAGCTTGTAGTGTAACTTCTTTTTCAATATTAACATCATCAACATAAATACCAGGGAATAATACGACAGTTCCACCAGTAAATACAGCATTAACAGCATCTTCTACTTTTGCAAACAAATTATAACCAAATTTTAAATTAAGATTTTCAATTACAGTTTCTTCAGTTGCTGTAATTAAAACATATGTAGTAGTAGGAACATCAATAATAGTTAATTCAAATTCTGCTTTTACTCCACTTGCATCATTTGCAGTAGCAATAATTTTAACTGTTCCAACTGCAACTGCAGTGACAGTACCATCTTCTGCAACAGTTGCAATTTTTTCATTACTAGATGCCCAAGTAAATGCTTTATTAGTAGCATTTTCTGGAGAAATAGTAGCATTTAATTTAACAGTGTTATTGACAACAACTTGGTTAGCACCAGAAATAGCAATTCCAGTAACTAAAATTGGAGAAACTGTTACTTCTAATTCAGCTTTGATTTCACTATTATCTTTTGAAGTAACAACTAATTTTGCAGTTCCATCCTTTAAAGCGACTACTTTTCCATTTTCAATCTTCAAAATTGTTTCATCACTAGATGTCCATTCAACTTCTTTATTAGTTGCATCAGCAGGTTCTACTGTACAAGCCAAGTCAATTGCATCACCAATTAACATAGCAGCGCTATTTGTAATTGTAACATTAGTAACACCTACTTTTACAGTTATTTCTAAAGTAGCTTTTACTTCTGGATTATCAACTGAAGCAACAGTAACAATAGCTGTACCAGCATCAACTGCAGTAACTAAACCTTTTGCATCTACTGTTAATACACTAGAATCACTTGATTCAAAAGTGTAATCTTTGTATGTAGCAGCATCAGGAGCAACAGATACTTGAAGATTTTGTGTTGAACCCTTTTCCATTACTGCATTTCCAGTTACTTCAATGCCAGTAACAGCTTCTTTTTTAACTTCAACAGCAAGTTTACCAACAACACCACTACCATCAGTAGCAGTAACAGAGATTTCAACATTTCCTTCTTTAACAGCAGTAACTAATCCATTAGCATCAACAATTGCTTTTGACTCATCACTACTAGACCAAGTAACATCTTTAACTTTTGCATTTGCAGGTAGTACTTCAGCACTTAATTGTACTGTTCCACCAACAAAAACAGATGTTGTACCAGTAACTCTAATTTCACTTACCTTAATAGGTAATACTTTTACAGTTATTGTCGCAGAAGCTTTATCTTCATGGCCAACAATTGCAACAGTAATGGTAGTTTCCCCCTCTAATACAGCTGTAATTGTTCCATCAGAAACAGTAGCAACAGCTTCAGAACTAGAAGACCAAGATAATGTTTCACCTTCAGTAAATTGAACAGAAACATTCTTTGAGTCCCCTTCATACATTTCTATTACAGAATCATTGGCATCAACGATAATTGTGTACTCTTTACAAGCCACAAAAACGAACGCTAAAACTGTAACGAATAAAAGTGTAAATAATTTCTTCATAAAATATAATTTCCTCCCTATTTATGATATTTACAAATAATTATAACATTTTTTTTAATTAAAAACAATATAGTATTATATTTCAACAAATAATATTTTTTTATCTAAAACTTTTATTTTCTTCTTTATTTATTAATAAAATTATGTTATAATTAATTGCAACATAAATAAGGAGGATAAATTTATGCCTAGATTTATTACTGATTCATGTGTAGCTTGCGGTTCATGCGCAGCTAATTGCCCTGTTAGTTGCATTCAAGAAGGAGATATTTATGTTATTAATCCAGATGAATGCATCGATTGTGGCGCTTGCGAAGCTAACTGCCCTGTTGAAGCTATCGTTGAAAAATAAAAAAGTAGGACTATATGTCCTATTTTTTTTAACTTATAATAATAGAATAAAATTATATAAAATTACAAATAATTAAAATTATCAGTTTCAATATTTGAAATATAAATATTATTATCAAAATTATACAATGATAAAAACTGTTTTCTCAACTCTTCAATCAAAGAAGTAAAAACATACTTTTCAACACCATGTTTTACTTCAATAATAGATAAGCCATAATAATCAGCTAGTTGGCTATTGTTTAAATGCACTTCGCCAGTAATATAACAATCTAATCCACAATTAACAGCTGCTAATATATCTGATGTATGAGCACCACTTCCACCAACTATACCAATTCTTTTCACTTTCTTATTAAAATCACCTAAGACTTTTACTCCATTTAAATTAAAAATCTTTTTTACATTATTAGCCAATTCTTCTAGTGAAGTTTCTTCAATTTCTCCATATCGTAAATAATTTCCTTTTGATGCTTCATCATTAATGATTTTATAATCATTAATCCCAAGCATTTCTGCTAATGTATCATTTACTCCACCTGTACCAACATCTAAATTAGTATGCATAGAATACAAAGATATATTATTTTCACACATTAATTTTATTACTTCTCCCTTTTGACTATCAAACAGGATTTTTTGAATACCTGTGAATAAAAAAGGATGATGAGTGATAATTAAATTACAATTTTTTGAAATTGCATCAATTACTACTTCTTTATTTAGATCTAAGGCAAGTAAGATATTAGAAACCTCAATCTTTTCCGAACCAATCGCCAAACCAATCGAACCTTGGTCAAATTCTTCCGCATTACTTCTTGGAAATCTAGCATCCAAATATTCTACAACATTTTTTACAAGCATAAAACATTTTTTATCCTTTCAATTTTTTGATCCAACTGTTGATAAACAGTTGTATTTTTTTTAATATCTTCTAATTTTTTTATTTCATTTAACCATTTATCTACAAATAATTGATCTTTATTTTTCAATAAATATGGACCAAATTCCAATTCATCTAATGAATAGTTTATTACTTCTTTTGTTTTAAGACGATCACAAACTAGGATTTCATAATATTTATTATTTTCAAAGACTATTTTTTCAATAACTATTTTAAAACCTAATTTCATAACTTTCATTCTTACTTCAGGAATATCCCGATTAGGTTGTAGAATCAATCTTTGAACATTTTTTAAATCATCATTCAAAATATCAGATATCAGCATTCCACCCATTCCTGCAATAACAACAACATCAGTATTATCATCTATATCTTTAATTCCACTAGATAATGAGAACCTCACTTTTGAAGCAAAATCATACTCTTTAATATTTGTAATTGCCTGATTTAAAGGACCTTTTTTATTATCTATCGCAATTGCCATATCTAATTTATATTTTTTAAATGCTTCAATAATTAATAATCCATGATCGCATCCAACATCGGCCAAACATTTATAACTATCAATAAATTCTACTAATTGCTTAATTCTATCCATAAATATCACTTGTAACTAATGTGAAAATTGTATCACACTGATTATTTTCAATTATCACATTATAATTTAACATATAATAATAACTTAATCCATTATAATATATACGATTAAAAGTAGGTTTAAAAGCAGAGAAAGAACAATATTCAAAGATTATATCGAGATTGTAATTATAGAAAGAATAATAATACATATTATCTTGTTGCACAACCTTATATAATAATGGACAATTATCGACTTTTGCTAGATTTGTCATTGTTAAAGATCCTGACAGATCGATAATATAAAGATTATCATTCTTGACAGCATAATTTAAATTTGATATGAAATAATCACCTATTTCGTCATATTCAAAAGGAATAATCACTTCTAATTCATAATTAATAAATCCATATTTATTATTTCTTTTACATTTAATTATTTTATTACTAAAATCAAAATTATCAAAAGAGATATTTAAGTCATTGTTCTTAAAATCAAAAATTAAATTCATTTTACTATCATATAAACGATGGGAATTATTATCAAAATAATGTTTAGAGTCCAATCTAATTAATGATTCAAGTGAAATTGAATTAGCGAAATTATAAATAATATCACATTCATTATCAATAATAAATCTTTCGATAGGTTGCAACCTTTTATTTTCAATTAATTGAATTCTCACATTTGCATAATTATAAATACCATTTTTATCCTTACATGAACTACCATCAATAATAATATAATCAAGATCTATTTCTTTTGTTTCACCAGTTTTTAAGTCTATACGATTTGTAATAAGCTTATATTTCAATAAATCATTATTAACTTCAATAGCATAATCATATTCCTTTTCATCACGATCTAACAACAATACATTTTGATAAATGAAATATCCTCCGAATATAACATTAAATTGAAAGTCAAGATTGAAATTTATCGTAGAAACAAGTTTATGATCCGAGTTATATATTTGACCATATTTGTTATTTAATTCAATCATATAATAACCTGGTAATCCATACTTTTCCAATTCAATTCCTATTGGAACAAAAGTGATTTTGTCTCCTGTTGTTAGAGAATCATCAGAATATAATACACGATTAGAAATATCTTCTTTTGAAACATAAATAATATTTATTTTATCTGAATTTGAATAGTATGTAATTGTTTCAGTGTAAATAAAATAATTATTTTTTTTATTTCTTGAAATAGTAATGTTTAAATCATCATAAGTTCCTTTAGGTAATATAATATTACCGTAATAATCATATAATTCTTTTTGATAATCTAAATATGTAACTACAAAATAATTAGGAAAGTAATAATTTACCAAATAATCTATTGATAAAACATCATTAAACTCAAAAATAAATCTATTCAATAAAAGAGAATAAACAGCAAGTCTATTATCATTCTTTAAAGTTACTAAAGGGACTGATGAAATATTATATAAATCATAATTTATATTATAATAATCTATATACTCATTTTTTCCTATCTTTGAATAGTCACTCTCAATATTAAAATCTATAAATTGTGTATTAATCTCTCTTCCAAGTTTATTACAACTAAGTAAAAAAAGAGAAGAAAAAAGAATTAACATCATTATTATTTTTTTGTTTTTCATATATCCACCATTTAAGTTACAATAATTATATCAAATAAATCCAAAATATACAACAAACATTTTAGGAGACTAACAATAAAAATATTGATTATCTATAAATATATTTATAGGATAAAAATATTTAATGTCTCCAATCTTTTTACGAAACATAAAAAAAGATCACAAGTGTGATCTAATTTCGATATCCTTTTAAGCATTTCAAAGCTTTTTGACGAGCAGGATGACGTAAACGGCGTAATGCTTTAGCTTCAATTTGACGAATACGCTCTCTTGTGACATTAAATTCTTTACCAACTTCTTCTAAAGTTCTTGATCTTCCATCAACTAGTCCATAACGTAGACGAATAACTTTTTCTTCTCGTTCAGTAAGTTCTTTTAAGAATTTATCAATTTCTTCTTTAAATTTTTCATTCATTGTATATTCTAATGGATTAGGCATATCAATATCATGAACAAAATCACCTAATGTAGAGTCATCTTCTTCCCCTACTGGTGTTTCTAATGACACTGGTTCTTGAGCAATCTTTTGAATTTGTTGAACTTTTTCTACTGATATACCCATTTCATCAGCAATTTCTTGAGGAGTAGGTTCACGACGTAAATCTTGAGTTAATTTTCTTTGAGTTCTAACCATACGATTGATTGTTTCTACCATATGAACAGGAATACGAATTGTACGTGCTTGATCAGCTATAGCTCTTGTAATTGCTTGTTTAATCCACCAAGTAGCATAAGTTGAAAACTTGAATCCTCTTGTATGGTCAAATTTCTTAACAGCTTTCATCAAGCCCATATTACCTTCTTGAATTAAGTCTTGAAATTGCATGCCACGGCCTAAGAATTTCTTTGCAATAGAAACTACTAAACGTAAGTTAGATTCAGTTAAAATATCAGCAGATTCTTGACCTTCAGCAACAGCGTTTTCTAATTGTTCTAATTCTTCAGGAGTTGCCTTTTTACGACCAGCCTTAATTGCTTCAAGTGTTCTTTCTGCATACAAACCTTCTTGAACACTACGAGATAATTCTAATTCTCGTGTTATTGAAAGTAATGGAATTTGACCAATTTCCTTTAAATACATCTTTACAGGATCATCAGCAGAAATTGTCGTTGTAGTAGAAACTAAATCTTCAATATCTTTTGTAATTATTTCAGGATAAGAATCATTTGAATACTCAGCTAAATCTGGGTCATTCTCAATATCAACCATAAATCCTTCAAAATCATCTTCGATATTATCTAAATCATCACCTAATAATTCAGCTTCATCATCTCGAACAATATCAATGCCTTCCATATCGAGAATATTTGATAATTCATCAAAATCTTCGCTATCTTCATCAATAATTGCAAGAATGTCCTTTATAGCTACAAATCCTACTTTTTTACCTTTTTCAATTAAATCCAATAAAAGTTGATTTTCTAACACCATAGCTATTACTCCTTTGTACTATTATTTTTCTTAACTTTTAAACCTTGACGTTTACATGATGTAAACTTTTGCAACAATTCAGGGTTACCATTTCCCTTAACAAATTCTTCTTTTATATCCTCATTAGTTAATTCATACTTAAAATTCTTAACATTATTAACATAATCATCAATACTTTCACGCATATATATATCAAAAGTATTGATTATTGAATTTAGTCTTTCAAGTTCTAATTCATCTAACTTAGCTATAAATTCTTCTTGGTTCATTTTATCCGATAAATTATAATAATCATAAAGTTGAAAGAGGATATTACGATTAATCTTGTCAACAAACTCATCTACACCTAATTTTTTTTTCACTTTTAAACAATCTTCTTTGTGATAAAAAGATAAATAAATAATTCCTCGTTCCGCATTTTGATATTTTAATTTATTATAATTTTTAACTTTTGGTTGACTTCTTTTACTTGTATTTACAAGATCACCAGGTAATAAGTCATCATAATTATAGTCTTGAGCATCATCACTAGGATATTCACTTATTGGATATGAATCTATTGGATAATCATAAGAAGGGTTTGAATCTTCAATGCTATTTGGATAAGTTCCAATATTCTCATTACCTATAATACTTGAAAATTCATTTGTTAAGTCATCTACTGATACATTTAAATCTTTACTCAGTAGGTTCAATAAATAAACCTTCATCGTCGCTGAATTAAAATATTTGATTAATTCAAATACATTCCTTTGAAATGAAACAAGACTATTAGAATCATAAATATTCAATTTATTTTTCTCAATACTATATAAATAATCAACACTACTTAAATTATTATTTAATAATAAGTCTTTAGTAGCCTCTGCACCATATTTATTAATATAGTCATCTGGATCCATTCCCAAAGGCAACATCACCATTTTTACATTAACACCATACTTAGCAAATAATTTAATTGCTCGTTTTGATGCTTCAATCCCTGGGTCATCACCATCATAACATAACGTAATATTGTTCGTTAACTTTAAAATAATTTTAATTTGCTCTTCAGTTAAGGCAGTCCCCATTGTAGCTAAGGTATTATTCACTCCCGCACGAAAAGCAGCAATAACATCCATAAAACCTTCAAAAATAATTACATGACCTTTTAACTTAATATCATTAAAAGCGTCTGAGTAATTATATAGAATATTACTTTTTTTAAAAATAATATTTTCTTGGCTATTAATATACTTTGAATTTGATTGAGAATCATAAATTCTGCCACTAAATCCAACAATATTTCCTTTTAAATCTTTTAAAGGAAACATAACTCTTCCATTAAATAAATCAAAATAGCGGTTATTATTATTACCAACTAATCCTAATTCTTGTAAATCTAATGGCAAGATTTTACCATTGTCAAGTAAAGTTTTGACTAAAATATTCTCATTATGGCTAGATAAACCAATATGAAATCTTTTAATTATTTCCTCATTTAAATTACGTTTATTTAAATAATCCAAAGCTTTTTGTCCTTCAACAGTATTTTTTAAATAAAATTCATAAATATCTGAAGCTTGACTCATTATTTGATAATATTTTTGATTACGAATCTCCAAAGGATTTTCTTTAATATTTAAAGTAATACCTGATTTACTTGCAACCTTTTTTAAAGCTTCTAAAAAAGTAATATTTTCAATTTTTTGTACAAATTGAATAACATTTCCAGCAGTATTGCAACTGAAACATTTAAATACTTTTTTTGTTGGAGAAACAGATAATGAAGGATTACTATCATTATGAAAAGGACATAACCCTTTGAAATCATTACCTTTCTTTTCTAGTGGAATGTATTCACTAATTATCTGAACAATATCACTAGCATCAATAACCTTTTGTATATTATTGTTATAATATTTATCATTTTGATAATTATTCATACATCCTCCTTTATACAATTCTTTAATAATTTTATTGGTAATTTTTAAAAAAATATCTTATATTTTTTTATTTAATGGCTTTTGCAATATAATCAACTAAATCGCAAATCTTAATTCGTTCTTGAGCCATTGTATCACGATTACGAACTGTAACTGCTTGATCTTCTAAAGAATCAAAGTCAAATGTAACACAGAAAGGAGTTCCACAAGCATCTTGACGTCGATATCTCTTACCAATTTGGCCTGATGTATCGTAATCACACGCAAATTCTTTTGACAACATACTATATAACTCTAAAGCTTGTGGTGCTAATTTATTAACTAATGGTAAAACTGCAACTTTCTTAGGAGCAAGTCTTGGAGCCAAATGTAGCACTTCACGAGTATCACCATTTTCTAATACTTCTTCTTCATAAGCATTAGTAAGAACGGCTAGTAATAAACGACCAGCACCTAATGATGGTTCTACTACATAAGGAATATATTTAGTATTAGTTTCTGTATCAAAATATTCTAAAGATTCATTTGAATGTTTTTGATGAACAGTTAAATCATAATCTGTTCGATCAGCGATACCCCAAAGTTCACCCCAACCAAAGAAATATTTAAATTCAATATCTGTTGTGGCTTTAGAATAGAAACATAATTCTTCAGGTGAATGATCTCGGAAACGTACTCTATCTTTTGATAATCCAACATAATCTAAGAAATCTAAACAATATTGTTTCCAATAATTAAACCATTCTATATCTGTTCCTGGTTTACAGAAAAATTCTAATTCCATTTGTTCAAATTCACGAGTTCTAAAAATGAAGTTACCAGGAGTAATTTCATTACGGAAGCTTTTACCTATTTGCCCAATACCAAATGGGATTTTTTTACGGCTTGTTCTTTGAACGTTTTTAAAATTCACAAAAATACCTTGAGCAGTTTCAGGACGTAGATAAACTGTATTTTTTGCGTCTTCAATAACACCCATATTTGTTTTAAACATCAAATTAAATTTACGAATATCTGTAAAATCATGAGCACCACAATTTGGACAGGCAATACTATGAGTTTTAATATAATCCATGATTTCTTCATTGCTCATTCCATCACCAGTTAATTCACCATTAGAATGATCTTCAATCAATTTATCAGCACGGAATCTCATTCCACATTTCTTACAATCTGTTAATGGATCACTAAATCCACCAACATGACCACTAGCAACCCATACTTTTGAGTTCATAAGAATCGCACTATCCATACCTACATTATATGGAGATTCTTGAATGAATTTTTTCCACCATGCATTCTTAATATTATTTAATAATTCCACACCTAAAGGTCCATAATCCCAAGCATTTGCAAGACCTCCATAGATTTCACTGCCTTGATATACATATCCTTGACTCTTCAAAAAGGCGACAAATTTTTCCATAGAAATATCCATAATTATTTCTTCCTCCATTATTTTATCTTTTTAAATCGAATTCTAACTATTATATTATATTATCATATATTTGTCAATTTGTAAATACTTCTTTTTAAAAATTGTTATTTATATTAAAATCGTCTCAATAAAAAAGATTAGCACCATATTAAGGATGCTAATCAAATATTTAAATCGATAAATACTTACTATAATAATTTTTGATAAACTCATCAATTTCAGAGTAATATTCTAATGGAATTTGGGAAATTAAATTATGATTAAGTTTATCTAACTTACCAAGATATAATATTTTTGTAATTGTCAAGAAATCACCATGTTCTAGATCTGATGCATAATGTTTACAACCATTACAAACTACCCCACCTCGATCAATTGAAAAATAATTATTTTGCAATTCAATCTCACAATTGCATACAGAGCATCTTGTAAAATTTAAACCTAATCCTAACAGATATAATAACTTAAGTCTGAAAATCAAATTATAAAAGCGAACTGAATTATTATTGCAATTTTCATTATAGGATTTTAAATAATAATCTAGTAAATCATATAAGTTTTTATTGTTTGTAACATGTTCAGTAGTCTTATAAGTCAAATCGAGAATTGAAGAAACATCAAGCAATTTATTGTAGTCTTTTTTAATATTCAAGAAACTATCAATTAATCTTCCAGAAGATAAAATATCAAAAGAATTTTTTTTGCTTTTTACAATATCAAATTCGATTTTGGTTAATTCTTGCGAATAAGCAAAGTTTTTGCTCTTAAACTCTAAAGATGCTCTAATTAAAGCTGTTGTTAGACCTTCTTCAGTAATTATATAAGCAATTTTTGAATTTTCTTGATATTTTATTGTTTTAAGAATTATTCCCTCGCGCAACTCCATTCTTGTTATTACCTCGTTTATTATACATCTTCTTTGCTTTTGAATATTCTAAATAATCAATTATATTTCCTGTCCTTGTAAATTTAGAAAATTTTTCTTTCACAATATCCATAAAATAATCCTCCTATAATAATATATATTCAGATTATTAATAATTATGATAAGAATTTAATCTCTTTCTGTAAAATATCCTAATTTCTTAAGTTGTGATGATCGATTACGCCAATCATCTTCAACACGAACAAATAATTCCAAATAAACTTTAGTTCCGATAATCATTGCAATTTCTTTTCGTGCAAGACTACCAATCTCTTTAATCATTTGTCCTTTTTTACCGATGATAATTTTCTTTTGCGATTGTCTTTCTACAACAATTACAGCATTAATATCGGTTAAATTGGGATTCTCTTCGTTAATGTCTTTATACTCAATTACAACAGCAACAGAATGTGGAACTTCTTCTTTTGTTAAGTATAAAACTTTTTCGCGAATAATTTCCGAAATAATAAAGTTTTCTGGATGATCACAAACTTGATCTTTAGGAAAATACATTGGTCCTTCTTCTAATTTGTTAATTATTCCAGATAATAATTTTTCTACATTATTTCCATTCAAGGCACTAATATAATATACTTCTTCAAAATCATAATTACTAGTGTATGAAATAATATTCTTCATTAATTTTTCTTTATCTTTAATTAAATCAATTTTATTAACAACTAAAAACACTGGCGTTTGTGTCTTTTTTAATTCATTGATTATAAAAAGATCACCAGTACCAAATTCACTACATCCGTCTATAATAAACATAATCAAATCAACATTATCAAAGGTTGATAATGATTCATCATTCATAAAGTTTCCTAATTTGTGTAAAGGTTTATGAATGCCTGGAGTATCAATAAAGATTATTTGCTCACTATCAGTTGTATAGATACCTTGGATACAATTCCTTGTTGTCTGTGGTTTTGGACTAATAATCGAAATCTTTTGTTTTAATACTCCATTTAAAAACGTACTTTTACCAACATTAGGTCTTCCAATTAAAGCAACAAAACCCGATTTAAAACTATTCATGTAAATTATCCTCTGTGAATGCATATGGTAATAAATCTTTGACAGTCATTTCTTTGACATCTTTTTTAAGATTTGTAAGAATAACTAAAGTATCAGCTTTTAATAATTCTGACATAACTTGACGACAAGCACCACATGGAGAAACAGGACCATCAGTAGCTGCAAGAACCATCATACATTCAATATCATTTTTTCTAACGCCTTGTGAATAAGCTTTAAATAGTGCTGTACGTTCAGCACAATTACATAGTCCATATGAAGCATTTTCCACATTACAACCATTAATCAATTCACCATTCTTTAATAAAATACTAGATCCTACTCTAAAATTAGAATAGGGAGCAAAAGCATTATTAAAGCCTTCAAGAGCACTTTGATATAATTTTTCAAATAATTCTTTTTGTATCATAAAATTACCTTCTATAATTCAATTTTTCTAATATTTCTTCTTGTTTTGCAAACATTTCTTTTTCTTCAAAAGAATTCATGTGATCATATCCATGTAAATGTAAAATTCCATGACATAAAAGAAAAGCAAATTCTCGTTCAACACTATGTCCATAACTTTTAGCTTGTTCATATACTTTATCAATACATAAAAATATATCTCCAGCATACAAATCATCTTCAGGTGAAGTTATTTCATCTTCTAAATCAGCTTCAAATGAAATTACATCAGTTGGGCGATCAATATTACGATATTCTTTATTAATTTTATGAATTTCGTCTAAATCAACTAAAATTAAAGATATTTCTTTATTACTTTCGTATTGTTCTAAATCTTTGATTATTTTTTTAAAATCAAAAGAAATTTCTTTAGGATAATTATTAAACACATTTATAATCATAATTAACGATTCTCATACTTTTCTATAATTTTAAATACTAATGGATGACGCATCACATCATCTCTTTGGAAGTTTATTACTTTAATTCCTTTTACATCACTTAATAAATTTGTAGCTTCTATTAATCCAGAATTACTTGGATGTGGCAAATCTATTTGTGTAATATCACCTGTTATAATCATTTTTGAATTATAACCTAATCTTGTTAGAAACATCTTCATCTGTGTTTGCGTTGCATTTTGGGCTTCATCTAAAATAACAATTGCATTGTCCAATGTTCTTCCGCGCATGTAAGCCAAAGGAGCAACCTCGATTGAACCTTTATCAATCATTTTAGTGATTGTTTCTTTTCCCATTGCATCATATAATGCATCATATATAGGAATTAAGTAAGGATCTATCTTTTCTTTCATATCTCCAGGTAAAAAACCTAGTTTTTCTCCCGCTTCCACAATTGGTCGAACTAAAACAATGCGACGAGCTTTAAAATTTTTTAAATATTTTAATGCAAACATCACAGCCAAATATGTTTTTCCAGTTCCTGCAGGACCTAATGCAAAAACAATATCGTTTTCTTCTAATGCTTTTAAGTAAATTCTTTGATTTAAAGTCTTAGGATAAATACTTTTGCCGCTTTGAGTATTGAACAATACTTCTTTATTCAAATATAAGGAAACAACAGATTTATAATTCTCTTCATCAATGTTATTAATTAATGAATGTAAATCAGCATCATTTAATAAAATCTTATTCTCTAATAACAATTCAATTGCTTTTAAGATACAAACAATTAACTTAACAATTCTTTCATTATAATGAATAGCATTAATAGAAATTTCTCCATTTAAAACTTTTAGTTCAACTTTAAATTTTTCTTCAATGATTTTTATGTTATAATCATCGACGCCAACTAAAGCTTGTTCAAGTTCTAAACTTTCTATTTTATATATCAATTTATAATCTGTCATATCATCACCATAAATATTATATCACATTTCCTCTTATTTTAAAATAATTATCTTTAATTAATTATAAACACATGTTATTATTCTCTGATATTATTAATGTATTCTTTAAAATAACTAATCTCTTTCTCACTTTGTACTAAATAAGTAACATAATAAATATCATTTTTTAAATATCCATTAATTAATTCAATTTGTTTTATCATTTCATTATCATATTCTTTATTTTCGTTAAACTCATTAATAATTTCACTCTTAGCATAATCATAAGCATCTTCTAATGAATATTCTGTATGAACCTCTTTTAGTTCATAAATTTTCAATTCAATAATTTCAAGAAAATTACCTAATTTAAATTTACTTTTCTTTTCAGTTTCATAGTTTTCAAATTGATCAAATTCTTCTTCTTTACTTTTATTAAATAGAATTATTTTATTCTTTGTAATAACATTACCAGTTCTAATTAAATCTTCATGAACTTTCTCAACTTTTATTGTAATATACTCTGTTACCTCACCAATTACATATCCATGGGGATGAATAAATTCCACATTATTATTATAAAGAGTAATTATACCACTTATTAATTCATCGCCTTTGCTAACAGACATATCTTTTTTTATTAATGAAGTTCCTTTTTTAATCACATACCCTTTTATTATCGCATCATATTCGGAATACAAACCTCCAGGGACTTTACTTTCATCAATTAGTTTATCATCATCTGTTTTTGCAATATCAATATAAATAATTGTGCCTTCTTTTCGGATACTAATCCATTGATATTTATAAAATACACTTCTTATCTCTTTATTTATTTTATTAATTTGATTTTGAGAAATAAATTTGAATCGAGTACCATCAAGTTTTTGAAAGACATATTCATATACTTCTTGATCATAATAATCGTTATTAGAAAATCTAATTTCTGTTATATTTTTATTAATTATAAATAAAACACTAATAAATAATAGTAAACCAATAAATGTAATAAGATATTTTTTTATAAACTCTATTATTTGACCTTTATTTAATTTTTGCACTTCAAAATTAATTGTTTTATCATTATATATATTTTTATTGAAATTATAAACATAAAAGTAATAAAAATCTTCATCATCCTTCAATTCAAATACTTTTTCAAAATAAATGTTATCCTTAAACACAAATGGTTTATGAATTTTAAAATAATACCGATATTTACATAATCTAAACTTATCTTTCAAGGTATATTACCTCTTTTAAAATTCCATGAATATGCACTTGATAATCATCCAATGATACAATTAATAAATTATTACCTAAGATTTCTATATTATCTATAATAATATTATTATCTTCAATTTTTTTGATTTCACAATAATTTTTAATTATTATTCTATTTTTTATATCAAAATATAATTCAACTTGCAAATAGTTATCAGTGATTTTATTTTGATATATATTAATTGAATTCTTTAACTTATTCTTCATTAATCCCACCATTAAATAATATGAAATTAATGTAATTAAAATGAAAAAAAATTGGACAAAGTCCAACTTTTTAGTAATTAGAACGATTATATCTGTTCTTTTTCATTGCTCTTTTCTTCATTTTGCGAATATCACTAGGTTTTAAGAAATGTTCGCGTTTACGAGCTTCTTGAAGGGTACCGCTTCTTGATACATCACGTTTGAAACGTTTAAGAGTATCCTCGATAGTTTCATTTTCTCTAACGATAGTTTTTGGCATACTGTGTCACCCCTTTCGAACTCATATTTAGGTCTATTTCAAACCCTCATATATTATACAACAATATACAAAAAAAAGCAAGTTTTTTTTACTAATTTTACATTTTTTTTAAATTATTTACTGTTATTAGATATAATTTAGAAATTTATAGATTCTATTTTCTATCTTCTTTTTCTTTTAAATATGCTATAAAACTTCTCACAGCCTTGCCTCGATGACTTATAAGTCCTTTTTCAAAAGATGAGGCAACGCCAAAGCTTTTCTTTAGTTCATTAGAATAAAATAAAGAATCATATCCAAAGCCTTTTTTTCCAACATGTCTTCGATATATTCTTCCCTCTGTTTTCCCATTAAAAAATTTTGTTTCCACAGCAGTGATCATACATAATGATGTTTGAAAATAAGCATTGCGATTCTTTTTATCTTTTAATTCATGCAAAAGTTTTAAGCGATTATCTAAATAGGTACAACCTACACCAGCATAACGAGCAGAATAAATGCCTGGTCTTCCATCAAGTGCCTCAACAAATAATCCTGAATCATCTGCAATTACAATGAAATCAGTATAACCTTTATTTAATAAAATATCGTAATAACCTTTTGCTTTTTTGTAAGCATTTTCCTCTAATGTTTTTCCATTCTCTTCAACTTCATCTAAAATATCAAGATCTTTAAGGGAATATATTTGATAATTCAAATTATTCTCTTCGATTAATTTTTTCATTTCATATATTTTATCATTATTTTGTGTTGCAAGGATTAATTTCATAGACTTATCTTCTTTCTT
>JAEDHQ010000037.1 GCA_016296945.1 Bacilli bacterium
GAGATACTTTCTGATATCTCTTATTTTTTATGGATAATAAGATAACAATTTTTATTAATTTTAAATTTTATTGAAAAAAAAGCGTTCATATGATATAATAAATTAAATAAGGTGATGAATTAAAGATATAAAAATCATTAAGAGGGAAAAAATGAGTTTTAAGAAAAATAAAAGTTATATTTTTGAAGAAGATTTATATAAGAATAATAAAGCCACCTTATTTAATAAAAATGATTATTATGTACCTAAAGATTATAGTTTAAATGATTCTGAAAATAATGAAAAAGGACATAAGGTGAATCTTAAAGAAATGGTAATTAATGATAACCCATTCTTAAACAATCAAAATCATGACAAATCTATTGAAGATTATCCAGTAATTTTTAAAAGAAGCTTTTTTAAAAAAGAAGAAGTTGTATATTTAGGTAGCATCATACGAAATGAATTTATTTCTGTTCGTAAAAAATGGAAGATATTTAAGAAAACATTAAATGTTTTCTCAAAAGATTATTATCAAAAGATTAAGAATCTACAACAAGAAAAGAAAAGTAATCAAATAGTTTATGCTGATCATAAGGAGTATAATTTATCTAAAGGATATAAAAGAACTCTCGTGATAGTATGGCTAATCAATATCTTGATTACAGTAATTTGTAAATTATTTTTTGATACAATTTTCCAAGAGTTTTGGTTTATGTTTATTACTATTTTAAGTTATGTTTTTTTAGGTGGAATGTTAATCTACCAAATAGTTATAAAAAAATATAATAGTAAAATAAGCAATATTCAAAAAAGATTTTTTAAGAAAGTAAATAAATATTTTGCTATAGAAAGAAAACAGTTTAAAATGTTTTATCATAGATTATATAAATACTACAATCAAAATATTCATTCACAAAATATTTACTATGCACCATTAGATTTTAATGATTATTGGATGAATAAGTATAGTTATGAAGATGCTGTTATGAATAATAAAAGTATTCAGAAAAATAATGAGAATTTGGTAAGATCACAAGCTGTTTTTAAAATAATCATTAAAATAGCAATTATGTTAGATTTGTTAATAATATTTGCGTTAATAGTTATGATAATTATAAAATTAATATAAATTATTCGAGGTGGAAGATATGGCAGAACAAGTTAAAAAAAGTAGTGCAAAAAAACCAATGACTGAAAAAGAGAAAGAGAAATTAGCTTTGCAAAAACAAAAAGAAAAAGAAAAAGCTAAACAAGCTGCTATAAAGGCCAAAGAAAAAGAAAAAGCTAGACAAGCAGCATTAAAGGCCAAAGAAAAGGAAAAAGCAAAATTAGCTTTACAAAAAGAAAAGGAAAAAGAAAAAGCTAAACAGGCAGCATTAAAAGCTAAGGAAAAAGAGAAAGAAAAGCAAGTTGTTACTAAATCAGCAAGTTCTAAATCTACTACTCCTATTAAGTCTACACCTCAAGTTGTAGAAGAAAAAGAAAAGAAAGTTGTTTTGGAAAAACAAGAATCTGTTATGAAGAAAGAAGTAACAGATGAAAATGATAATAAAACACCTGTAAAAAATGATTTGAATAAATTGTTTGAAACTAAAAAGAAAACAACTGAAGAAGTAGTTAGACATGAAGATGCTCTTTTAGCTGATGAAAAGCCATCTGATCATGTGGCTATTTTACGTAAAAAAATGGAAGCTCAGAAGAAACTTAAAGAAAATCAAAATTCTAATCCATTAGAATTCAATCCATTAGAATTACACACAGATAACAATAATGAATCGCAGTTAAATGAAATAATATCCAAGTTAGAAGAAACAATCAATTTATTAACTGGTGAAGTAAAAGAAAAGGATGCTTTAATTAATAAGCAAGATTTAGAAATAAAAGATAAATCAGATCAAATCCTTATTCTTACAAATTCAATTGTTTCGAAAACAAATGAAGCTGATCTTGTAAAAGAAATTGATTTATTAAAAAAAGAAAATGAAAATTTAAAACAAGAATTAGAAGAAAAAAATCTTGTTGTTTCTGAATTGAAAAATAAAGAGACTTTAGATAATTCACAGGAAGTTGAAGAAACTAAAGAAAAAAATCATATTGATATTAATAACCCTGATATTCAAGAAATTATTGCACAAGGTGATATTTTATTACGTATCAAATTGTTAAATCAAAGAATTTCGGAAAAAGAATCACGAATTCAATTATTTGAAGATGAATTGAATAAACTAACAGAAGCGGATATTCAGGCAAGAGACTTTAAGAAAGAAATTAAAGCACTTCGTGATAATCGTCATGAGTTTATACAAAATACAAATAATCGTTTACAAGAATTAACAGAGTTAATTAAAAAAGATGAAGCTAAACTAAGATTGAGAAAAGAAGAATATGAAGCCAAAGGCAAAGAAATAAAAGACTTTGACAAGAAACTAAGTGAAAGAAAATTAACATTTACTGAAAAAGAAAAAGAAATGAGCATTCGTTCACGAATTGTTGCGGAATATGATAGTTTAGGTATTAAAGTAAATGAAATAGAAGAATACTTTAAGAAGACAATTACACAATATAAGAATGAATTGGCAAGTGCTGAAAGAAAAGTCGAAGAATTGAATAACGAAGAAAATAAATTAATTGAAAATAATTTACAAAAGATTCGTGAATATAAGACTTCCATGAATAAAGATTATAAAGAAGACTTAGAAACAAGAAGTGATCTATTAGCTGAATTAGACAAGTTAACATTAATTTATAATGAAATGAAAAATAGTAAAGCAGTAGAAAAAATGGAAGCTGATGCAGTGGCTTTAGATGAAATGAAAAAAGAATATGCTAAGCTGACTGGTAAACTAGGCTTGATTGATTCTCGTTATGCTGAGCGTGTTAACGTTGAAGAAGTGCTTCGTACGATTGACCCTGATGTTTCTGGCTACCTAAAAGCTTTTGAAGAAAGAGAAAAATTAATCTTTGATATCAATGAAATAAATAATAAACTTAAAGATGAAAGCACTGATAACTTAGAACATCTAGAACTACTTGTTAATGATTACCAAACAAGGATTAAATACCTTGAAGCGGTTATTTCTAAGAGTGAAGGTCATGAAAAAGTTGTATTCTACAAGCAATTATTGAAGAGTATGGCTGAACTTAAAGACAAAGAAGCTTTAATTAAAGCAAGAGTAAATGAATTAAAAGTTAAAATTGATGAGATGGATAATATTTAAAAATTATGGAAATTAGAATTAGTGAAAGTATTTTAAATAAACTTCCTGATTTTGATATCATCGCTTTATCAATGGATGTAACTTATCAAGATACAAATGAAGCGCTATTGTCTTTAATTAAACAATATGAGGAAAAAACAAAAGAGGAGTATTCATTAGAGGATGTATTGAATATTCCTCTTATTAAAGAGGCAAGAGATAGTTACAAAAAATTAGGAAAGGATCCAAGTAGATATCGTCTAGCGTGTGAGTCATTGCTTCGTCGATTAGTTAAAGGAAATGGATTATATATTATTAATAATCTTGTTGATGTTGGTAATATATTATCAATAGATTGTAAAAGAAGTGTTGCTGTTTTAGATTATGATAAAATTGAAGGGGACATTTTAATTCGTCTTGGGACTAAAGAAGATATTTACGAAGGAATTGGAAGAGGAATAATCAATATCGAAAATATTCCTTTATATGAAGATAATATTGGACCATTTGGTTCGACAACATCAGACACGTTACGTACATCAATTACTAAAGATACTAAAAAAGTATTACTTTTTGTTGTTTGTTTTGGTAATAGTAATAAAGAACGTGATTTAGAAAAAGCAATTGCATTATATCAAGAGTATTGTAATGCTTTAAATATTACTAAAATTGAAGTTAAAAGATAGAAGGTATATTATGAATGATAATACAAATTTCTTAAAAGATAGAATAAAATATGATGTGGAAAATGGAATTGTAAAAGAGGTAGTAACTCGTTTTCCACCAGAACCTAATGCCTATTTACACATTGGTCATGCTCGTGCTTTAGTAACTGACTTTGAAATGGCAATGATGTATAATGGGAAAACAAATTTACGTTTCGATGATACGAATCCTGCAAAAGAAGATGCAGAATTTGTTGATGCAATAATTAAAGATATTGAATGGTTAGGATTCCATCCAGCAAATATCTTTTATGGCAGTGATTATTTTGAACAAACTTATCAATTAGCTATTAAATTAATTAAAAAGGGTTTAGCTTATGTTTGTGATTTAAGTCCTGAAGAAACTGCAAAATATCGTGGTGACTTTAATACACCAGGAACTCCTTCTCCGTATCGCAATCGTAGTGTTGAAGAAAACTTACAATTGTTTGAGAATATGAAAAATGGTATGTATAAAGAAGGTGAAAAAACTTTGCGTGCAAAGATTGATATGGCTAGCCCAAATATTAATATGCGTGATCCTGTATTTTATCGTATTCTTTATATAAAACATCATCGCCAAGGTGATAAATGGTGCATTTACCCAATGTATGACTTTGCTCATCCAATCCAAGATGCAATTGAAGGAATTACACATTCATTGTGTAGTTTAGAATATGATAATCATCGTCCTTTATATGATTGGGTTATTGAAAACTGTGAAATGGAACATACTCCAAAACAAATTGAATTTGGTCGTTTAAATATTACAAATACAATTATGAGTAAACGTTACTTACGTGCTTTAGTAGATAGTAAAAAAGTAACTGGCTATGATGATCCAAGAATGCCGACGTTAGTTGGCCTACGCCGTCGTGGTTATACTGCCGATGCAATTAAAAAGTTTATTCGTGACGCTGGTTTATCTCGTACTAATATTACAGTTGATAGTAGTGGCTTAGAAGCATGTATTCGTGAAGATTTAAAATTAAAAACTATGCGTATCATGGCAGTTAAAGATCCATTAAAAGTCACAATTACAAATTATCCTGAAGGACAAATTGAATATGTGGAAGCCGAAAATAATGCTGAAGTATTAGAAATGGGAACTCGAAAGATTGCCTTTTCCCGTGATTTATATATTGAACGTGAAGACTTCTTATTAGAAAAACCCAATAAACATTTTAAACGTCTTGCATTGGGTTTAGAAGTTCGTTTAATGCATGCTTATTTTATTAAAGCTAATGAAGTTAGATATGATGACGCAGGAAATATCGTTGAAGTTTTATGTACATATGATCCGGCCACTAAATCTGGCAGTGGTTTTAATGAACGTAAACCAAATGGAAATATTGGATTTGTAGAAGCACATACTGGACGTAGGGCTAATTTCAATATTTTCGAAGCATTGATTACTGATGATGATGCAACAAAAGATATTACCGAAAGAGTTAATCCAAATTCGTGGAAAGTGATGGAAGGATTTGTAGAAAACGCAAAACCACATTTTGAAAACGAAGAAAAATTCCAATTCATTCGTGATGGATATTATGCAGTAGATAAAACATCAACTGATGAAAAACTAGTATTTAATTGTATAGTCCCATTAAAATCTTCAGTAAAATAAAAACTAAACAGTAAAAGGAGCAAACTATGTTAGAAGGACTAAATGCCAATCAATCTAATGCGGCGATGGCTGTAAATGGACCAGTAATTGTTTTTGCTGGTGCCGGAAGTGGTAAAACACGCACTCTTACATATCGAATACTTCACATGATTGTTAATTGTCATATTGATCCTTATAACATTTTAGCGATTACTTTTACAAATAAAGCTACAAATGTTATGAAAGAACGATTAGGAGCTTATAAAGATGTTAATGTGAAGGCCTTAACAATTAATACCTTTCATTCATTATGTGCAATGATTTTACGTCGTGAAATTGAGTATTTAGGTTATAATCGTGATTTTAATATTGTTGATGAAGAAGAACAATTAAAAGTAATTGCTGAAGTTGTAAAAGAAGCTGGTTTAGAGAAAAAACAAGAGAAGCACTATCAAAAAATAATTAATTATAATAAATGCTTTATGACTAAACCAAGAGAGCAAATCGAATTAGATATTTATCAAAAGTATGAAGAAAAGATGCGTGAACTTAACATGCTTGATTTTGAAGATTTGCTTTTGAAAGTTTACGAATTGTTTCAAGAATTTCCTGAAGTATTATTTAAATATCAAGAAAAATATAAATATATTTTAGTTGATGAATTTCAAGATACGAATTTAGTACAATATAAAATAATTCGTTTACTGGCAATTAAACATCGAAATATCTTTGTGGTTGGTGATGATGATCAAAGTATTTATAGTTTTAGAGGAACGAATTATGAAAATATTCGTTTGTTTAAAGAGGACTTTTTTGAATATCAAATGTTTACTTTGAATGAAAACTATCGTTCAACACAAACTATATTAGACTATGCTAATCGATTAATTAGTTTCAATCATGATCGTGAACCAAAAGAAATGATTACATCAATTCCTGGTCATATGGATGATGTTATTACATATCAAGCAAAAAAAGAAAGCGATGAAGTAAATTTTGTCGTTGAAAAGATTGAAGCATTGAAGTCGTCAACAGTTAATTATAGTGATTTTGCTGTTCTTTATCGTAGTTCAGTTCTTCTTCGTAACTTAGAAATCGCTTTGATTAGGCACCAAATTCCTTATAAAGTTTTTGGTGGAATATCATATTTGCGTCGTAAGGAAGTAAAAGATATCTTAGCATATTTTAAATTGATGTTAAATCCTAATGATACATTAGCATTTAAGCGAGTTGTTAATACTCCAAGTCGAGGTATCGGCTTATCAACGATTGAAAAAATTGATTCTATTCATAAAAAATATCGAATGGATTATTTTCAAGCAATAGATTCATCAAAAAGCATTTTACCAAATAATAAATTTAAAGTCTTATGTGACTTTAAAGATATGATTATTAAGTATCGTAAACGAATTGAAACAGATAATTTATTAGATATCTTTGATGACTTAATAAACGAAATTGAATATCAAAAGTATATAAAAGAAGAATATGAAGAAAGTGATGCTGAAGATCGCTTTGCTAATATAATTGAATTTAAAAGTATTTTATATACTTTAGAGACAACCAATCCAGATGAGGATAAAGTTGAAAAACTGAAAGCAGCTTTTGATGATGCGGTTTTATCCGATGATCATTTACAAAATCAAAAAGAAAATAAATATGGAGTTACTGTTTCAACGATTCATTCCGTTAAGGGGTTAGAGTTTGATACTGTCTTTATTATTGGTATGGAGGAAGAAATCTTTCCTAATACAAATCGATTAATGACAGAAGCAGAGCTTGAAGAGGAACGAAGAATAGCATATGTTGCTATCACACGAGCAAAAAATAGATTGTTTATGTCAGTTGCTAAGCAAAGATTATTGTATGGTCATATCTTTTATAATGAACCATCAAGATTTTTACTTGAAGCAATTGGTGCTAAAGATTTAAGCTCTTTTGATGATACAACAGTCGAAACAGAATATGAAAAGAAATATTTAAATTATCGCAATAATAAATATAATAATCGTAATAATTATTATCAAAAACAACAAAACAATCTAATTGCTGCAAAAAAGGAAACTAAATCTGAAGAGGAAAATAATTCTTGTGATTTTAAAATAAGTGATACAGTCATCCATACAAAATTTGGTGAAGGAATCATCTTAGGTATTGAAAATGGAATTGGTAATATTTTCTTTAAAAAGGAAAAAGCGACAAAGAAAATTTTATTAAATCACCCATCAATATCAAAAAAGTAAAAAATAAATGTAAAATAAAATATAGGAAGAGATAAAATGGAACCTAAAAAAAGAATTGAAGAATTGGTCGAATTATTAAATAGATATAGTGAAGAATACTATATTTATGATAATCCAACAGTCAGTGATTTTGAATATGATGCAATCTATCGTGAATTAGAAAATTTGGAAAAACTTTATCCAGAATTTGTTTTACCAAATAGCCCAACGCAAAAAGTTGGTGATTATTTGGAATCATCTTTAGAAAAGGTAACATTTGATAAACCAATGTTATCTTTAGGAGATATCTTTAATTATGATGAATTAAGAGATTTTGATAATCGTATTAAAGCAATGGGGATTAAACCGACTTATGTCTGCGAATTAAAGATTGATGGTATAGCTAGTTCATGTCAATATACTAAAGGCCAATTTGTATTAGGTTCAACAAGGGGAAATGGTAGTGTTGGTGAAAACATTACTGATAATTTAAAAACCGTAAAAAGTTTACCACGTACATTAACAAAAAAAATTGATGTTGAAATACGTGGAGAGACATATATGAAACGTAGTGTTTTTGAATTGATCAATCAAGAACGTCTTAACAATAATGAAGATCCATTTAAAAATCCTCGTAATGCTTGTGGAGGTTCATTGCGTCAGTTAGATCCAAAAGTCACTGCTAAACGGCAACTTGATTTATTCGGTTATACATTAGTTGATGCTTATAAGTATGGCGTAGGTTCGCAAATTGAGGCATTAGAGTTTATTAAGGAATTAGGATTTAGTGTTAATCCTAATTATCAATATTGTGAAAATATTGATGAAGTCATTAATTATTTAGATAAATGGGAAAATGAACGTAAAAATTTAGATTATGAAACAGATGGAGTCGTAATTAAAGTTAATGATTTTGCCTTACAGGAAAAAATTGGGTACACTGTTAAATCTCCAAAATGGGCTATTGCTTATAAATTTCCGCCAATGGAAGTAGAAACAAAATTGTTAGATATTAAATTTACAGTTGGTCGTACTGGATGTATTACGCCTAATGCAGTATTAGAACCAATTATGATTGCTGGTTCATTAGTATCAAGAGCAACATTAAACAATGAAGATTTTGTAGTTAATAAAGATATTCGAATTGGGGATATTGTTGTTGTCAGAAAAGCAGGAGAAATAATTCCGGAGGTTGTGAGAGTTGTAACAGAAAAAAGAGAACCTCATTTAGAAAAGTTTAAAATGATTGAGACTTGTCCAATTTGCAATAGTAAATTAGTAAGAAATGTTAATGAGGCTGATCATTATTGTTTAAATAATCTCTGTGAAGGAAGAATAAAAGCAGGATTAATATATTTTGCATCACGTCCTGCTATGAATATAGAAACTTTGGGTGAACGCTTAGTTAGTGACTTATATGATTTAGGATATATACATAAAATAACAGACATTTATAAACTAAAACCATTGCGTCATGAACTGGAACAAATTGATGGTTTAGGTGAAAAATCTGTTAGCGTTCTTCTTGATAATATTGAATTATCAAAGAAAAATACTTTAGCACAAGTGATTACTAGTTTGGGTATTCGTTTTGTTGGTGGTAAAGTATCAAAAATCTTAAGTAAAAACTTCTCTTCATTAACTGAACTTGCTAAGGCATCAGTTGATGATTTAATAATGATAAAAGATATTGGAATTAATACAGCGATTAGTATCAATGATTATTTCAAAGCAAATAAGGAAATGATTGAGGAATTAATCTCTCTAGGTGTTAATCCAATTGAAGTAAAAGTAGATAATACAAATAATTTATTTAGCGGCAAAACAATTGTTTTAACAGGAAAATTAGAAACATTAACACGAGATGAAGCAACACAAATTATAGAAGATTTAGGTGGCAATGTTAGTAGTAGTGTTAGTAAGAAAACATCATTTGTTCTACTAGGAAGTGATGCTGGTAGTAAATATGATAAGGCAAAAGCCTTAGGAATAAAAATAATTAGTGAAAATGAGTTTCTAGAATTAGTAAACAAGAAATAGAATTTAAAAAGTAAGAAATAGGTGAAGACTGTGCAAAAAAATATTGTTATTAAAGGTGCAAGAGCAAACAATTTAAAAAATATCGATTTAACAATTCCTAAAGATAAATTAATTGTTATGACTGGTTTATCGGGAAGTGGGAAAACTTCTTTAGCCTTTGATACAATTTTTGCGGAAGGACAAAGAAGATATGTGGAAAGTCTATCAACATATGCCCGTCAATTTTTAGGGAATGTTGAGAAACCTGATGTTGATTCAATTGAAGGGCTTTCACCATCAATTTCTATTGACCAAAAAACGACCGTAAAAAATCCTCGTTCTACAGTTGGAACTGTTACTGAAATATATGATTATCTACGTTTGTTATATGCGCGAATTGGCAAAGCAATTTGCCCTGAACATGGTGTCGTGATTTCATCACAAACTGTGACACAGATGGTTGATAAAATTTATGAAAACATTCGTGACGCTAAATTAATTATTTATAGTCCAATTGTTTATGGGCAAAAAGGAAGTCATGAAAAAACATTTGATTTAATTCGTAAAGATGGTTTTAGTAAAGTTCGCGTTGATGGAAACATTTATGATCTTAATGATGATGAAATTAAATTAGATAAAAATATTAAACATAATATTGAAATTATTATTGATAGAGTAAAAGTAAAAGATGAAGCTCGAAGTCGAATTTTTGCTTCGATAGAGACTGCTTTAAAATATGGTGATGGAAAAGTCTTAGCTGACGTTGATGGCGTGGAAATGATGTTTAGTGAACATCTTGCTTGTCCATATTGTGATTTTTCAATTTCACATATGGAACCAAGATTATTCTCATTTAATGCTCCATATGGTGCTTGTAAGGAATGTCATGGCTTAGGTTTTTTAAAACAACCTAATTTAGATTTGATTGTTCCAGATGATAGTTTATCTATAAATCAAGGAGCAATCAAGTATTATCGAAATTTTCAAGGAACAGATAATCTAGAATGGCAAACTTTTAGTGTTTTATTAAAGCATTATAATATTAACTGTGATATTCCATTTAAAGATTTATCTGATTTTGAAAAGGATATTATATTCCATGGTTCTAAAGAACCAATTACATATGAATTAGTTTCTACAGGACTTCACTATCATCGCCAAGTTAAGTACATTGAAGGAGTTGCTGATTTAATTTTACGTCGTTATAACGAAACATCTTCTTCAATGTCCCGTGAATACTATGATTCATACTTACAAGAAGATACATGCCCAAGTTGTAAGGGACAAAGATTATCAAAAGAAGCATTGAGCGTTTTTGTTGGTGGAAAAAACATTCATCAATTTACAGAAATGACAGTATTAGAAGCATATGACTTTATTAATAATTTAAAGCTTACTCATGAAGAAGAAATTATAGCTTCATTAGTATTAAAAGAAATAAAATCCAGATTACAATTTTTAGTTAATGTCGGATTGGAGTACTTAACATTATCACGTTCTTCTGGCACATTATCAGGAGGGGAAGCCCAAAGAATTAGATTGGCTACACAAATTGGGTCTCATTTAACTGGTGTATTATATGTATTAGATGAACCATCAATTGGTTTACATCAACGCGATAATGATCGTTTAATTGCAACGTTAAAAAAGATGCGTGATTTAGGTAATACATTAATAGTAGTAGAGCATGATGAAGAAATAATGCGTCAAGCTGATTTTTTAGTCGACATAGGGCCAAGAGCTGGAATTTATGGTGGTGAAGTCATTGCTTGTGGAACTCCAGAAGAAGTAAGTAGTAATCTAAATAGTATTACTGGAGATTATTTAGCAGGACGTCGTTTTATTGAAATACCTTCGAAACGTCGTTTAGGTAATGGTAAGGATATCATTATTAAAGGTGCACAAGAAAACAACTTAAAAAATATTGATGTGACGATTAAGGGTGGTTGTTTAAATTTAATAACTGGAGTATCTGGTTCTGGTAAATCAACTTTGTTGAATGAAATTCTATTAAAATATTTAAGTAAAACAATTAATCGTGCCAAAGTTATTCCTGGTAAGTTTACAGAAATAATAGGAACTGAAGAATATGATCGAGTTATTGATATTAATCAACAACCAATTGGGAGAACACCAAGAAGTAATCCTGCAACATATACAGGAGTATTTGATCATATTAGAGATTTATACGCATCGATGCCAGAATCAAAGATGCGTGGTTATTCAAAAGGAAGATTTTCATTTAATGTTAAAGGCGGACGCTGTGAAAAATGTTGGGGCGATGGTGTTATTCGAATTGAAATGCATTTTTTACCTGATGTATATGTTCCTTGCGAAGAATGTGGGGGAACACGTTATAATGCAGAAACATTAGAAGTGAAATATAAAGATAAATCAATTGCTGATGTTTTAGAAATGACAGTTGGTGAGGCTTGTGAATTTTTCCAAAATATTCCAGCAATTTATCAACGTTTGAAAACATTAAATGATGTAGGTTTAAGCTATATCAAATTAGGTCAAAGTGCAACTTCACTTTCTGGTGGTGAAGCACAAAGAGTAAAACTTGCTTCAGAACTATATAAAAAGATTAGTGATAAAACGATATATTTACTTGATGAACCAACAACAGGACTTCATAGTGAAGATATTAAACAATTATTAAGTGTAATTAATTATATAGTTGATTGTGGAGCAACAGTTGTTATTATTGAACATAATTTGGATGTTATTAAAAATGCAGATTACATTATCGATTTGGGCCCAGAAGGTGGAAATCGGGGCGGTGAAGTAGTTGCATGGGGAACTCCAGAAGAAGTGTGCAATAATGAAAGGTCATATACTGGTAAATATTTAAAGAAAGTATTAAATAAAGATTAGTTATGACAAAAGATAGATACATATATTTGAAATTAGGAATAATTCTTTTATTACAAATGTTAATATTAGAGATTTTCAAAAGATATCCAAAAATATTTGTTTTAAAATTAGTCATTATTTTATCAATTTGTTTTATTATTTTTGCAATTGGTTTTTTAATAAATCATCATCTTGCATTTATTGGTTATTTATTAGCTTTAATAACAGTATTATTCTTTAGAACTGAAATTGATAAAAATTATTCTAATATTGATTATTTTAATAGTTGGATTAATAATCTATTTTCAAACAAAACAATATTTATAAATGTTTTCGGAAATTTAGTTTTATATATTCCATTTATTTATTACTTGAATTTATTTGGTAATAAAAATTCTAAAAAATACGTTTTCATAAATATTGTTATTGTCTTTGGTTTTATAATAATTGGAGAATATGTACAGTATCTTTTAAAAGTAGGAGTATTTGATTTAGTAGATATAGTTATTAATACATTAGGTGTATTAATTTATGTGTTAATATATGAGGTTATATTATGGATGAGAAAAATAAAAATAAAAGTGAAGAAAAAGATAATTATTTAGATCCAATTGATTCATCTAAAGATGAAAAAAAAGAATCAAGAGATGATAATAATGAAAATATTGACCCAGAAAATATGGAAGAAGAAGTTGAAAAGTTATTAAAGGAAATGGAAGAACTTTTAGGCGATAATATTTCTAATGTGAAGGTAGTAGCTATTGACCAAAAACAAAAGAAAAAATTAGTTATATTTCAAGTAATTGAGATAGTTCTTTCTGTAATTTTGCTATTTGCTTCAATCGGTTATTTAGGTTATTTGAGATGTGAAGAACTATATCAATATTTTATTCTCATTGGTGGGATGGTTTTATTTGAATATTTATTTAAATATCTTATCAAAAAAACGCTTTTGAAATTAATAATTTTAACATTTGGAGCAATTACCCTCTTGGCACCAATTATTTCATTTATTTTGTGTTTATGCTTTGCTCCTGGGGTTGAAATAGTTGATTACGGATTATTGATTGTTGGTTTTCTTGCCTATCTGATCATTAAAAAGATTTTTATGAGTATCTTAATGGGAAATAGAATGAAGTTCATTGGTGGAATTAAATCTTAAAAAAGGAGTTTTCTTTTATTTATGGATAAAATATATGATGTAATTATTATTGGTAGTGGACCTGCAGGAATGACTGCAGCTATTTATGCTCGTCGCTTTAATCTTAATGTTTTAGTAATTGAATATAATGCTCCAGGGGGAGCAATGGTTAATACTTCAGAAATTGCTAATTATCCAGGTTTTAGTGCGATTAATGGTGTCGACCTATCAATGAACATGTATAATCAAATGATGGAACTTGATGTAAGTTATCAAGCAGTAAAAGTCGATAAGATTATTAAGAATAAAGAAAAAGATTTTACTATTTATAGTCAGAATCAAGAGTTTTATGGTAAAAGTGTTATCATAGCAACAGGAACAAGAAATAAAATATTAGGTCTAGAAAGTGAAAAAAAATTCTTTTATCGAGGAATTTCATGGTGTGCTATATGTGATGGCCCATTATATAAAGGTAAAGATGTTGCTGTTATAGGTGGCGGAAATAGTGCAATTGGGGCTGCTCTTTCCTTAACAAATTTTGTAAATAAAGTATATTTAATTCATCGCCGTAATGAATTTAGAAGTGAAAAAATATCAATAGATAAAGTAAAGAGTAATCCGAAAATTGAATTAGTATTAAATAGTAATGTAAAGGAATTTCTAGGCAAAGAAACATTAGAAGGGATAACTGTGGAAAAAGATAATTCCCTAGTCAACTTAGCTGTTCAAGCTTGCTTTGAGGAAATTGGAAGAATTCCTAATACAGAGTTTATTGAATTAATTGATAAAACTAATGATGGATATATAAAAGTAGATGAAGATTTTATGACTAATGTTGAAGGAATTTTTGCTTGTGGGGATGTAGTGGATAAAAAAATACGCCAAATAGCAACTGCTGTTAATGATGGAGCAATTGCCGGTTTAGCGGTTAGTAAATATTTGAACTAATATGTCATTTTCTAGTGAAGTAAAAAAAGAACTAGCCAATATTGAGGCTGATAATTGCTGCATTAAAGCAGAGTTATATGGAATAATAAAGTATAAAGCGACACTTAAACTATCACAAGCAGGTTTAGGGTTTGAAATAATAACTACTTCAAATGTAGTTGCTAGAAGAATTGTTCAATTATTCAAGAAAGTATACAATTCTTTAATAGATATTTATACAGCAAAAAGAACAAAACTTGATTATAAAACAAAATATATACTTAACATCAATAATAATTGTTTCGATATCTTAAAAGATTTAAAGATTATGAATGATGATTATAGTTTAAATGAACAAATAAACTATGAGATTTTAAAAAAAGATTGTTGCAAAAGTGCTTTGATCAGAGGATTATTTTTAGTTCAAGGATCTGTAAATAATCCTGAAACTGATAATTATCATTTAGAAGTAATACTAAATAATATTGAAGACGTAAATTATATTACTAACATCTTACAAATGGTGAATATCCATCCCAAGATGATTGAAAGATCAAAAGGATATGTATTATATTTAAAGAAATCTGAACAAATCGGTGATTTTTTAAATTATATCGGTGCTGTTAACAACTTATTTCAATTTGAAGATAAAAGAATTAAAAAAGATTATAACAATTATGTGAATAGAATTATAAATTGCGACATTGCTAATGAACAAAAGGCAATGAACAGTGCAAAAATTCAACTTGATAATATTAAATTTCTTACAGAAAATCAAGGATTAGTGAATTTAACTCAGAGATTAACTGATGCAATTTTATTACGTACGACATATCCTGATTATTCGCTATCGGAATTAAGTAGTGTCTCTGAAGAAGTGATTGGTAAATATATTACAAAATCTGGATTAAGTCATTGCTTTAAAGATATCGAAATCTTATGTGAAGAAATTAAAGGGAAAAAATAAGGCCTGAACTTCTCTAAAAGTTCAAGCCTTATATTTTTAATATTCTTCTAAATATTTATCTTCATAAATAAATAATGAAGAAATAGATATTAGACCGGCAACGCCAACTAGAGAATAAATAACTCTAGAAATTATAACAGAGATGTCATCAAAAAGGAAAGCTACTAAATTGAAATTAAATACTCCAATTAATAACCAATTAATGGCACCAATAATAACTACTACTAAAGCTATTTTTTGTAATATATGCATAATTAATTCCTCCTTACATTTATTTTTTCTATATTTTTATAAAATATACATTTATTATTTGATTAGGAATAATTTTATCTAAAATTAATTCATAATTATAAACCTTATATCATAACATTAAGTAGCAAAATAGAAAAATTAAGGAGAATGATTAAATGTATAATTTTGGTAGGATTAGAAAAATATTTGGATTATTAGTAATTTTTGTGATTGGACTGTTTTTAGTAAGTTGTAAAGAAGTAAAAAAGAATAAAGAGTTTGTTGATGTTGTTAATGAAACAACTAGTTATTCCCTAAATGGGATAATGGAATCATTTTATTTAGAAGGAAGAAAACAAAGTGAATTTAATGTTTTATATAAATCAGATAATGAAATTAAAGTTATCTTAAAAAGTGTTGATAGTAATGATAGTCAAATCATCTTAAAGAATAAAGAAGGAGTATATGTATTAATACCAGCCATTAATAAAAATTTTAAGATCAAAAGCGAATGGCCTATTAATGCAAGTTATCCTTATTTATTAAAATCATTATCAAAAGATATTGTCAATGAAAAGAATATTATAACAACTGAAAATGAAACAACAAAAACAATTGAAACTAAAACATATCTTTATAAAGATGCTCAAGCTAATACGCAAAAAATAACTATTAACAAAGAAACTGGGTTACCAACTGAAGTTCAAATATATGATAAACAAGGAAACCTTTATGTTCGCGTGGTTTTTAATGAAATAAAGCTAAATTGTGAGATTGATAGTAAAGAATTCGTTGTTGATGAAACGATGACAACAATGCGTTCACAATTCTCAGAAAGGATAGTTTATGAGAATCGTGAAATAAGATATCCTATCTATTTCCCAGAAGGATGTACATTAAAAAATGAAAGTAAAGAGGAAAATGAAGATCTCACTGAAGTGACAGCAATTATGACTTATGATGGAGATTATGCTTTTACTGTTATCCAACAATTCGTTAATGATAAAGATACTATTAGTTTTGCCCTAGAAACAGGAGAAATCTTAACGGTTTTAGGTGTTCCTTGTATTCTAAAATCAAACGGTATTCAAACAGTATATGAAGGAATTGAATATACTGTTGCATCAAATAATCTTGATATGGAAGAAATTATAAAAATAGTAAGTAGTTATTTGGAAGAAAAATTGGAAAAATAAAGTAAACAAAAGCCTTGATAAAAGGGCTTTTTTTTGTTATAATATGATAGACTTAAAAAAATAAGGAGACTAATTATTATGAGTACTAAAGCTTTAAAAAATAATAAGAAAAATAAAATATCAAAAAAGACATATATCTTTTGGGGCTCAGTTGCTTCAATTGTGTTATTTCTTATTGTTTCACTTGTGATTTTTGCAGTAAGAAACCAATCAATTGTTAACTATGATGGCTTAGATTATCTTGAAGGACAAGAGTTTTTCCAACAAGAAGAAGATTCATATTTAATTCTATTTTATGATTTCAAATATGAAAAAGAATTTGAATCATTTGACAATGATTTTTATTCATATTTAGAATATTATCGCGATCATAAAGGTAAAGAAGGTGTTTTAAAAGTATATGGTGCTGATTGCACAACAACAGTTAATAAACCTATAGTTGTTGATAATGAATCAGATACTAAAATAAATGGTACAACAAAACATCCTGCCGGTGTGCCAATTGGTACAGATATAAGTGATCCAAGTATTTTAAAGATTGCTTATTCAAAACTTCCTGTCTTATTAATTGTGACTACAAATGAAGAAACAGGAATTAAAGAAATATCTGCATATAAATCAGGAGAAACTGATATTAAAACATATTTACAAGGACTAAAAAAATAATAAGAAATAATTTAGGAAGGATTTTCGTTCCTTCCTTTTCTTTATAATTTCTAAAATATTGAAATAATTCTTGACAAAACAAAAAAAATAGAGTATTATTATATAGCAATTATGGAGTAGTACTCAAGAGGCTGAAGAGGCGCCCCTGCTAAGGGTGTAGATCGGGCAACCGGTGCAAGGGTTCAAATCCCTTCTACTCCGCCATT
>JAEDHQ010000038.1 GCA_016296945.1 Bacilli bacterium
ATGATGGAACAGAAAAAACTAAATGAACCTTTGCTAGTTATAATGAAAAAGGTGAAAAAGATAATACTACAACATATCAAACATATCAACCAATTTATTTTGCTGGAAATGGTTCATTATTATCAGATTGAGGACCTTGCTCTAATGAAGCCGCGATTGCAGCAAAAGAAAAGATCGAATCAAGCTGAAGTTATTCTGCATTTAATTATTCACCAAAAGCTACAGATATTGTAGGCGAAGTTATTACAGGAGTAGCTGGATACTTAATTAATCCATGAATAGGAATTATCGGCACAGCACTAGCAGCTATATCTGGAACATATCATGCTCTTTGCGATGAAAATTGGTGTCAATGATTAAATAATACAAATGCATATCGTTCTTTTGAAGGACAAGGAAATACTTTTCATAAACTCAATGATGGAGTTGGTTCTTCTATTATGCCTGCAAAAGAAAATTTTACTGAACTTAAATATTACAATTATGATTCTTATTTTGCGAATTATGGCACTTCTTCAGAAGCTGCATCACAACATATGACTCAAACGGCATTATGGAATGATATTGTATTCCGTGATAAAAATTTAGAGCCAATTCCTAATAATATTACTTGGTATCAAAATTATTTAGATTCAAATAAAATAGATATTGATACAACCGATTTGAATGAAAAAATTGATTATAATTTCTATGAATATCATAACTTTTATAAATATATTGTTGCATCCTATTCATTTAGATATGACTCATTACCAGGAAAATTATTTGTTAAAGATAAAAGTTTCCGTATTTTAAGTAAAAATTCTAAATTAAATAGGTATGATTCTTATATTCGTATCCCTGTTTATGAAAATACTAATAGCAATACTATTTTAAATGACTTAACAGAAGATAAAGAATATAAAGATAGTCCTAAGAAGAAGAAACCAACTCTATTAGAGCACAAACAATTAATCTATATTAAAGATCCTGAATATTTTACTCAACATAAAATATTTAGTGCATTAACATGATATCCATTGTATTCAACTGCAAAAGATATTAATATTTCAAACCTAAATATTTGGAAAGAAAAAGAAAATATTACTTTAGAAGATTTAATTAAACTTTCAATTAAAGATCAAGCAGATAAAATTAGTTATACAATTGATGATAAAGGCTTAGTAACTTTTTCTTCTTCACAAAGCAATGAGAATAAGATGTCTGCTAAATATTTATATGCTCATGTTGAAAATTATTATCGTTCTTATTTTGATGATAATGCTGATCAATATGATGGTAATATTCAAATTAGCAATAAGATTTCTTCTATTGATAAATATGATAAAAATGGTAATTTAATTAATGCAATTCAAAATCTATCTGAAGTATATTTAATCGATGATGATCGAGCAATAAATCCACTAAAGGAATCTGGATCATTAAAATTAAATAATTTATTAATTCCACTTTATACCATTAGTGAAAAAGATAATGCGATGATCAAAATTGATCCCGCAGATAATATTAATGAATTACGTTGTTATAGAGTAATTGTTAATAAAATTGATATCAATAAAAATCCTATTTCTTATGAAAGAGTATATTCAAGAGAACAAATTCGTGCATGTTTAGGTGAAAATGCTACTGATACAGAATATTGCACTATTGCAACCGCACGTAAATTTATGTATATTAAAAATACATCTATGGAATTTGTGAATTTCACTCCAAATAATACAGAATTTATTGCAAATATTTATTTATGCAAAAGAAAATTAGATTCAGACGGAAATATTAAAATAACTTCACAAAAATATGAATATAATTCAAATACTGATAATCCATTAAAAATAGAAGGTGGTTCAAAAACCCTTATTCTTAAAGACGCTAATAGTGAAGAATATAGTTCTACTATTACACTAGTAGAAGATAAAAAAGAATCCTTAATTAATATTTCTAATGGCACATTCTGGTATCGTTATAGAACAAGAATTGAATGACCAACATTAGCAGAATATGCGGCAGTAATTGAAACTCAATTGCAAACCTATTGAGATCAAGCATATACAGCCTCTAAATATTGTAAATATTTCTTACCTAAATATTGGCAACCAACAGATAGTAATACTAAAAATACTTTTGCAAAAGATATTATTGTTCCAATATTTAACGATAATAATAATGTTATAGGTGTCAGTTTATCAAATACATATTTACCAGAAGTAGATATTTATAAAAATGATAAATATGAAAACTTTAAATATAAACATTATTTAACTAAATATATTTGAAACTATCGTCCAAATACTAAACCATCAATAGAGGATTTAAATGACAATGAATCAATAATTGCACAGCAAGAATCTGCCAATAATATTAAAGCAGATACAGTTTCAATTCTTGTTGATAATCAGTTTATTTCAGATATAATGAATCATCTTAATACTAATTTATCTGATTGAGAAGTTTCTGAAAATGGATATATGATTTATTATTATCAATCTGGTGAAAAAACTGGTATGTTATGGAGTGATCTCATTTCCAAAAAAGTTCCTTCTATGACATTAGATCGTGTAGATGGTCTCTATGGTATGATGTTCTATTTATTAAAAAACAACTATACCACAAATTCTTTATCCGAATATGAATCAATTAAGAAACAAAAAGAAACCATTTGGAATAATATTTATACACAATATCCATTCTTATTATTAGAAGATAACTATAAATATGAATTAGCAACTAATTCAGAAGAATTATTAAAGATGGCTAAATTAGTATTTAAAGGTAAAAAACAACCAGAAAAAGGTTATTCAGTAAATATTATTGATACACGAAATTTAGAAGGATATATTGGTCAAGAATTAAAACCTGGTCAAGGTATTGAAATTAATGCATCTGAATATTATGATGAAAATGATGATATTTATAAAGCATTATCACAATACTTATTCATTACAGATATTAATTATTCTTTAAGAGATGATACAAACATTAGTATTACAGTTAATAGTATTAAATATCAAGAAAAATTACTACAATCATTAGTAAAACTCATTCGTTAATAGTTAGGAGAAGTTGAGAAATTGACTTCTCCTAATAAATATGAGATATTATAATTAATATGGAGGCATTAAAATATGGCATTAAATTGGCAACATATAAAAGGTGTATATAATAAAGATGGTAATTCACTTCCACTTTATACATATATTGAATTTTCTAATACTAATACAGCATTAACGACAGTAGATGCTGTACCCACATTATATGTTAGTAATAATAATCATTCTTCATTAGCAGAAATTGAAACAGGAGCAACTAAATTAGGTAAAATTATAACATCAAAAGCAATAAATCAAACTGTAGATGTGCCTTTTACCTTTAAAGATACTTTATCAATTAACTATTTAAATGGTAAAGCATTATTAAAATTAACAAATAATACAACAAGTTTATTAGAATATATATATGATAATGTAAATAATAAAATTAATATAAAATCTAATAATATCTTATTTAAAACAATTAATAATAATGATGTCTTAGAATTAAATAAAGATGAAGTTAAAATTCATGCTCCAAAATTAAATACTAAAGATATTAATGTAGAAAGAGGTTCTTTATTAACAATTGGAGAAAAAACTAAAGTTACAGAAGAATTTGTTCAAGCATCATATTTCAATGCCACATCTGATATTCGCGCAAAAGAAAATATTGTTCCATTTAATCAAAATGCTTTAGATATTATAAACAAACTTCAAACATATACATATAACTATAGAGATTCTAAACAAAAATCTTATGGTATTATGGCACAAGATATGTTAGATACTGATATCAATGGGTTCTCATTTGTCGAAAATGTCGCGGCGACAGGTGAAGATGGGGACTATATGTCAATTCATGAGAGTAAATTAGTATACTTATTAATTGAAGGTATGAAAGAACAACAAAAAGAAATTCAATCCTTAAAGAAAGAATTGGAGGAATTAAAAAATGGCAAATAAACATAGCACATTAGCCGGATATAAAACACAAATTGGTACAACTTCTGGAGATCACACTACTTATACAAATGTTCGCTTATTAGATGCTAATGACTCTCCATTTATTTCTGCAGATGAATTAATGCGTTGTTTAAAAGACACATTAGAATCGACTAATACAGAAGAAACCAATGCGCTTACAGCAATTAAAGCATCAACGGACGATATTAAATCACTTTGGTCATCAAATTAAAAATAAAGCCTCGGTAATTCCGAGGCTATTTTATTTACTAAAAATTATTTTATTTACTTCCAAAGGCTAATTTATATTCTTTTTTATGCACTCTACTTCCGTATTGGCCAATCAAAATTGCTTCCGCAATATCATCAGTTACAGTTACTCCATATTTTTCTTTTACTACTGCCATTGAAAGTAATTTTTCTTCTTTGCGGGTTTTTCCACATGTGCCCGCATATTTTCTTCAGACATTAGGACTAACTACTTCATATTCAATATTATTTTCTGCGCAAGTTACTTCGATAACTCCTAATAACATAGCTAATATTTTAAATGTCATAACTGCACCATGTTGTTGTTGGATATCTTCCATAACAATAAAATCTGGTTTTCATGCATTGATTACAATATCATTAATAAATTTTTTAATTTTTACTAGTCTACTGACAGCATCACCAGTAAAAGTATACAATGAATAGAAAACCATTTTACCATCATCTCAAATACTTAAACCAAAGTGTTCAGTTGCTTGATCAAAAGCAATTACTCGATAACCATTTTTCTCCGGCACTATATGCGGATTAATAAAATTAATTGATTTATCACAAATTGGACATGTAAAAGATGGGCGTCTAAAATCATTCATTGACACCTCAATTTTATGTCCATGTTCACATTGAATAATAATTGGACTATTTAATGTAGAATAATTAGTATCATCTACTAATGTAAAATTTTTTGTGGCAAGTTCTTCTTTAATTTTTTCCGTTGTTAATCTCGCCATTATTATGTTCCTTTTCTAACTTTTCTGTTAATAAACTTTCTACTATTGCAATTTGCATAACTAAATCACTTTCAAAAATCATTTTACTTACTTTTTCTTGCAATTTATCGTGCATATCGCTTAATTCGTCAATAGTAAAATCTTTAATTTTATTTTTAAATTCTAAAATACTATTATTTTCCATATGATATCTCCTATCTATAAATATAGTATAGTAGTTGCTACCCAATAATTCAAAATTGATAATCGTAATTTGATTTGCTCAGTAGTATCATTAATACTAATAATGTATGTAATATAAGACAAAGCTGTAGAGCGGGAGACATAAACGATGCAACCATGATTAAGTATTGTGCTTTCTTTAGGAGGATCTACTCTTTGTGGTTTAATTGTAACCGCAATCTGAAATCTTTTAAATAAAAAAGCTATAAAAGCTAAAGAATTACAAGAGAAAGAAAAAACAGACAAATTAATTGATACTATTAAATCTAATACCAAACCACTTGAAGAAAAAATTGATTTAATAGCATTAGGCACTCAAGCAACTTTACGTAATGATTTATTAAATTGTTATTATGCTTGTGATAAAAAAGGATATAAAACAAACGAAGATATTCAAAATTTTGCTGATATGTATGAAGCATATCATAATTTACATGGAAATTCCTTCATTGAACAAACTGCTAAGATATTTGCACATTTGCCAACTGAAGAAGAATATAAAAGACAACATAAAGGAGAATAATTATGCACTTATTTACTGTTGATTGGTTAACAACCGCACAAGGCGTCTTATCTTTAATCACTGGTTTAGTAGGATTAATAGGTACTGGAATTGGCGCATTCTTTGCTATTAAAAATTTCATTGTAGCCACAAAAACTAAGAAAGCAAGTGAAATTTGGAACATGATTATGTCAATGGCTGATGCCGCAATGAAAGAGGCAGAAGCAAGTTTAAAATCTGGCGAAGATAAAAAGAAAATGGTTATTGATGCTGTTGATGCCGGATGTAAAGCCGCAGGCATTGATTTATCAGCATTTTTAAATCAATTAAATAGTTATATTGATCAAACTATTTCTTTTGTTAACCAAATGAAAAAATAGTTATTATTTTCTAATAATTGAAAAGGACTCATATGAGTCCTTTTTCTTTAAAATAAACTTGTTGTATTTTCTTCTTTCCATCTTTGCGGATGAATTTTTGGGTCTAGCATCCAAAAGATATTTTTAAGCATTATAACGTCTGCTAAAGCATCATGCGCTCCACTGTTATCAAGTCCCAATGTTTCTGCAACCAAAGATAATTTCCATTTGCGGCCCAACTTATCTTTCAAGCCCAAATAGTTTTGTTTCTTTGCATCTAATACGCAGTCGTAATATCCATCAATACCAGGAAAGTTTTCTTTTTCAAAGTAATCAAATGGAATACCAAGAGTTTTACAACGTGCATCTAACATACGACGATCAAAAGCTTCACCATTATAAGTTAAGATACAATCAACTTCATGATTTTTAAGCCAAACACAAAAATCTGTTAATACATCTATTTCACTTCTGCAATGAACTAAATCTTTAGCATAAATACCATGGACTAAACTAGCATCCGGAGCAATCTTATGAGTAGTTTTAATTCGTTCATTAAACGAATCAATTATATTTCCTTGTTTGTCGCAAATTAACGCCGCAATTTGCATTGGCGCCGCACTATTCCAGTATTTATCAGTAGTTTCTGTGTCTAATACACAAATGCGATTAAAATTAAATTTTCCATTATATGCCATATTTAAACTCCTTATTTAATAATTCTCATGGTACTTCATTTTCTGAATTCTTTTTATTTTTTCACTTAGTTAAGAAAAATTCTTTATCTTGATATGTTTGTCTTAATAAATCTCTAAATCCATCATCTCATGTACTTGGATCCGCAATATTAGATTTTGGGTGGGTGCGAGTAAGATATTCAAATCAACTCATCATTTCTGGTTGCGATGATCACTTATTAAGTTCCTCGAAGAGATGAAAGTATGGTGTATCCAATCTTTGTGTTAAAGGCGCGGCAACAATATGTACACCGGCTTTTCTTCCTTTAATAATAGATTGTTTCATATTTACGAAATCTCTATATGCTTTTAAATAATCCTTTCAATGTTTTTCTGCACTGTATTTAACAACTATTTTATTTGCCGAAACATTTACAAATGTCTCTTGTATTTTATTAATAAACCTAATTGCATCGTCTACTAAATCAAAATCAATTGCATTAAACTTTAATACGCTTCTATTAGTCAATTTTAATTCAAAAATTTTATTTTCGATTTCTTTATCAGCTAATACTAAATCAAGCCTGATTGGTTCAAAAAATGAAACGTTTTTTATTTCCTTAAGCATATCTAATGCGTATAATAATGATTTTTTTGAACTTTCTCACATATATTTATCAGTAACGATTACCATTTTATTTTTGAAACTATTTCGATAATCTTGAGTAATTGGTAATAATTTTGCATTATTATCAAATAATCTAATAAATTCTGCACGTTCTTCTCTAGTATTTTTCTCTGGATAAAGTAAATAATCAGGACGGCATCCTAACATTACTCTGTCCATTTTCCAATTAATACGCGCACGATTAGCATTACCCCACCAGCGCACATGGTTATTAGTATAAAAATCAAAAGGAGGATTAGGAGTAGATGATTTTTCTTTAATAATATAGTAGAGATCATATGGTCTACGGATATCAAACTCATTTAATACAAATGTAACTTGATCGCCGCATTGTTTGTGATAACTTGAAATGCGCATCGCATCTACATTATAACAATTTTTCTTTTGTTTTGCATAATAGTAATCTAAATCTCAAATTGTTACTCGCATTACTTTGACCTCCTTTCAACTTGATATCGTTTGCTACGCAAACTCGCGGTTTCAAATGCGGCCGTGAGTTACGAAGTAACGATTTTGAAATGATTATAGTTCACTCTTTTCTTCTAGGCTCATAAAATTATAGTTATCATCTAAATTAATTTTTAATATAGATTTGCGCCCAGTATTTTTATATGTTTTAGGTATGAAAGTGGCGCCTCTTTGAATACCAGTTATTAATAAATGAGTTCCTTTTTCAAAGAAACTGTCTTGTTCTACTTCTTCATCTACTGCCACAAAAGTTGCATAAAGGTCTTTATATAACTTCAAGTTAACAACTCCATCTGGACATTGAATAGTAACAAGTCCTTTTACTTTATCTTTATCAATAACTGTTCCCGCAATAGTATATAATTTCATTCTAGGAATAATTTTACCTTTAATAAAGAACTCACCATCTTGCGCGCCTTCAATAATATCACTTATTTTATTAATAACAATACCAGTTTCTTTTGTTATTTGCGGTATCACTTTTAATAATGGATGTTCTGTAAAGTAAAAGTTTAAACTATCTAATTCCCATTGACTATCATTTCCAGAACAATATTTATTAAATTCATTCATAAATAATTTATCATTTAATTGTTTCAATAAACTATCATGATTTTGTTTAATATATTCTTTTAATGCTATCATTTGATTTTCATAGAATCTATCCCATGATTTACTATTAATCACATGACGCGGTTCTCCATCTATCATTAATTCTTTAACTTCTATATTAGAATCTCTAAATATTTGTTTCCAAGAATCTATTTTATTTTCTGGCATATCTAATCTATCGCCGCAATACCAAATTTTATTACTATCACGATGTCTTCTTAATTCTTTTGTTAGTTTATAAACATCACAATTGTATTCTAATTCGGAAGGGAATAAGTTATGATCAATTAACATATTCGCATTTTGCATTGTTAATTTATTTTTAGGTTCACAAACAGACCAAATAAATTTCTTAAGAATTTCTTCTTTATTATTTGTTCCCTCAATACGGTTAAAAGCTCCGCATTTAATTAAATTAACTACTTTATCTTTTGTTACAATCTTTTTAGTTACTTTATTTACAAAATCTTCAAGAGATTTAAAAGGACGATACATCATAACTTCTTCAATGACAGGTTCAGTAATACGAGTAATACCTTTTAATCCATAAAGAATACTATTATTTTTTACATCAGGAGTAAATGATAGACGTGAATTATTAATATCTGGAAGTTCTATTTTAGATATATTTTTAAACTTATCTAATGCTGATGCTAATTTCGCATAATCCATTTTATTTTGGATTTTCTTATTTTCATTATCTATATCAATAATATCATCATCTACTAGGTTATAAAAGTCCGCGCCATTAATTGCGCTACTATCAACAGATAAACAAGCACAGTTCCAATAAATAATTGGATATTTATATGCTAAATTCATTTCTTGAAGTGCAATTAACGCATAAGCAGTAGTATGAATTTCAGAGAAAGAATAACCTAATTGGTAATTTACTTGAACATTCCAAACATAATCAAGCAATGCATCCCTTGTGCCCGCAGCATGTCCTTTTTCATAGAATAATGCTTTAACGGCTTCAATTTCTCTAAATTTTTTCTTTGCAATTGTTTTACGAAGTTTGTTAGCTTCTTTCATATCAAACGCACTAATTTGCGGATCCATAACAATTTGCATAATAACTTCTTGAGATTCACCAACACCGCACTTCTTAGCCAAATATTTCTCTAATATTTTTACTTCTGCGGCGTTAAGTCCGGCATCTCTCATTTCATCATACCAAAGTTCAGGTACTCTTTTAAATCTAGCAAACTTAGCTAATGGTAATTCACCTTCTGACATTAATCTCATTAATGAAGATGAAGCCGCCAATTGAACTAATGACCTTGGTTGAATATCTTTAATAGCTTGCGAGCCGACTAATGTATCAAATTGGAATAAACTATTAATTTCACCACGTCCAACCATATCCCACATTTTATCATCATCATAAGTTAAAACGGCAGGATTTAAATATTTATCATAAGTTTTTCTTAAACTTCCTTGCCATTCCATTGTGCCATCTTCTAACATATAGTTCATACATTGACGAATACGGTCTAGAGCAGAAACAGTTAAGAAGTCATATTTAACTAATCCACATCTTTCAAGAGTATGTAAATCAAATGCAGTAACTAATTGTTCTTTTGATGTTTTCATATAACTATTGTATTTATTAAAATCATCATTAACACATACAACACCAGAGGCGTGAACACCGAGTCTTGTAATAAGACCTTCAATCGAAGATGCTAATTCCCATAAACGAGGATATTGTTCCATTTGTTCAACAAATGCTTTAATAGGTTTTTTATCTTCATCGTTTCCATAATAACAATCATGCAAACTCCAGTCAAAACCACGTTCATTTGGTATCATCGCTGTGATATAGTTAATAATATCATCATCAATGTTTAATCCACGACCCGCAGTTTTAAGCGCAGACTTTGTTCCTTCAGTACCAAATGTACAAACGTTAATAACGTCTCCACCAATACTTTCAAAGTATTTTTTAACTTCCATAAACACTTTTGCGCGTTTATCTGACTCTGTATCAAAATCAATATCAGGTAAGTCAGGTCTTGATGGATGTAAGAAACGCCATACAAAAGGTAAATCCATTTCTATTGGGTTCATTTGAGTAATACCCAATAAGTAGTTAATTAATAATGCGCCCGCAGAACCACGAGAAGGACCAACTATTGTTCCTGCCTCATTCCAACAAATATCAATAATTTTAGACATTGTAATGAAATAATCGGCCATTGATTGTTCAATTTTATTACCAACTTCACGTAAAGTCCAAAACTCTTCTTCTAAACGACTAAAATATACTTCATCGTTCCAAGAACTTTTATATTTTTCGACATAACCATGCGCGACTAAACGGGCTAAATAGTTATCATGTTTATTATCTGTATGTAAATAATTGTAAAAATTAGGATAATGTTCTTCATCTACATCATTAAATATTTGGAGATCTTCCTCATATTCATCCCAATGTTCATATTCTACTGTTGCAAGTTTAGGTTTTTGTTCTAACTCATAAAACTTGCACATATCAGTAATCCGTCTTGTATTATTAACCATTTCCGCAAATTGTTCATCACTAACATATGGCATTAATGAGCGGATTTCATCTTGACTCATCATATAAGCATACTTATAAAATTCGTCTACTTCTCTATCTTTTGAAGATTTTGAGTTTAAAAACGCTTTATGTAATTCTCTTTCATCTTCTTTAAGATAGTGTGCGTCAGTAGTAAAGATAAAAGGATATTTACCCCAATAACGATTAATCATAAATTGATTATATTCATTTTGATCGCTACCTTCTTCATTAGGTTGAAGTTCAATAAAATAATTTCCTTCACCGAATAAATTAGTCATAGCGGCTAAATGATTATCAAGTTTATCTAAATAATTTGTGCCATCATCTATTTTATCTTTAATTTGTTTCCAACACCAAGCAGGATAACCACCTAAACAAGCAGAAGAGCAAACTAAATGTCCACCTTGGACATATTTAAATAAATCACTTGGATAAGTTGGCGTTCTTAAAATACCTCTAAACCAAGCACGTTTCCAAGCAGAAGAAGATAATTGTTTAAGTTGCATATAACCTTCTGCATCTTTTGCTAATAAAATTAAATGCCAAAAATGAGCAGGACATATTCCGTTCATTTCTGCTTCAGTTAAACCTTCTTCTGATAAATAAATCTCATTACCAAGAATAACTTTAAAATTTAAATCTTTTGACGCGGCTTCATATCCAGGGAATTCTACTTCTGGATATTTATTAGCCCATTCTTTTTTCAATTTATCACGATAGACATCAAGTGCATATAATGTTCCACTTAAACAATCGTGTTCAGTCATCGCAAGAGAATATAATCCTAAATCCCAAGCATAATCGACCATACGATTAAATCTATTTGTACTATCAATAATTTTTATATTTGAATATTCTGAGTGTGCGTGTAATAATCCATATTTCATAGTGCTAATTAGTTTACTCCTTATATATTTATTATATTAAATTTTTTAGGTTTTGTCAATTAAATTAGGCTTCAAAATCTTTTTTATTCTTAGTTTCTTCTTCTTTATTTTTATTCATATTATTTATGTTTTCAACTAATTCTTCTAAAAACGAATTAATTTGTTCTGAAACTATTTTTACATTTTCATTAAGAGAGTTAAAGATATCATCTGCATTGTCATAATAATCTGAAATAATTTCAATAGCTTGATCTCTAGTATATGATGTATATAAAAAATCTAAAGCAGCTAGCAAGCTAGGAAAAATATCTACAGGCATGCCTGTTAATCCGTGTTTATTTAAAAATTCTTTATAATCCATTTTTATTCTCCTAAATTAAATCTAATACTGATACTTGATTAGTATTATTATCAAATACCTCTACATCATCAATAACAACCTGAACAGATTTACGTCCCATCCATTCATTTAATTGCGGTCTACCTACAATAGTAATATGACCACTTTCTTTTTCTTGAAGTTGTGCAATTAAATCTTTACATTTAAACGCTACAAAATCTATTCCATCATGACTAATTTTTAATGATGATTTATCTGCGCCCATTATGCGAATTTCGTCTGCAGTATAGTTAATGTCCATTGCGAACTTTGGTTGAGGAATTGAATTTCCCCACAAGTCATCATATGATGCAATTTCATATAACATTTCATTATCTATTGTTTCACCTGTATGAAACCAATAATCAACTTCATAAACGGTATCTAAAAATATCGCGGCGTCAATATGACTATTAGCATAATTTCTAATTAGTTGCACTTGTTCTGGAACTAAGAAACAACCAAATGCATTTGCGTGTCCTTCTGCGTAATATGCGCCCGCTTTAGACATAAAACTTTTAAGATCTGATAACCCATAAAAATTACCGTTGCGGCCGCTACCTCCGTAGACATTAATACCATTAAATTCAGAGGCACGAAGAACTAAAGCAGGTTTATTAAATTCTTTTACAAGTTCCATAGCAATTAAACCTGTAATATTTGGACTTACTTTTGTACTTTCTTTTTCGTCCAATGTGGCAATAATGATATTGTCTTTATCCCAACCTTCTTTGCGGATTTTTTCGCATAACCATTCAAATGATTTTTTCTTCGCGGCATCTTGTCTACTTTTAGCATTTACTGCATTTCGCGCCGCACGTTCCCAAAGGGTTTCCATATTCGTAACTCCGCGCCAAGTATGTTCATATAAATTGGTATCTTCATTATCTATCATAGCATTAAAAGTCATTTCTTTATCTTCTACTGAACCACTACGAATAACACCATTAATGATTGGTGCAATATAAAATGCTACATCTATTTTTGTAAGATGATCAGGATTTTTAACGCCACGACTTTGTTTGACGGCTAGTTCACGAATAAATTTACTATGAATATGTGATAGTCCCCAAAAAGCAATATAGTTATTATCAAGAGTAGTCATATTCATTGCATCAGCGATAATACCGATCGCGGCTAAATCTCCATAATCGTGATAAATATGATCGTTTGGATAAAATTCTCTATCTATTTCTTTAATAAATTTATAAACTACTCCTGCGCCACTTAATGACTTATTTGTATAATTTGGACTTAATTGATTATTAACTATAATAGCAGGAGTATCAAATAATTGTTCTTTTTCTGTAACTTCGTGGTGGTCAAGAATAATAATAGTTTTTCCCATTTTAGCGAGAGCCTTATGTTCTTCGAACTGATTTGAACCCGCGTCAGGTATAAATACTAAATTACAATCTTCTGGAACTGTATCAACAATTATGCCGTGTTCTTTTCCTTTGTGTAATCTCCAAACAATTTCGTTATTTGGAAAACGTCTTTTAATATAGTTAATAAGTATAGAAGAAGAAGTATAACCATCAGTATCACTATCTACTTGTATAAAAACTTTTGCGCCATTAGATAACATTGTATGCGCGATTCCAACGGCAGTTTTCATATTATCAAAGTGTAATGGATCTTCTTCATCAACTTCTTCTGGTTGATTTATAAAACTCTCAATTTTTTCAATACCAAGAGTATTAAGGTATTGACGAATATATGAGATATTAGTATTACGCTTTAAATGATTAACTTTTAATTTAATTTGTTTCATTATACTATTCTCCTGTTTTTAAGTAATTTCTCAAATATTTCTTTTCCACCGTCAATTGGACTACTTTTATATTCTAAATCAAAATCATAATCCATTAGATAACTGACATTGAAATATGGTTCTAATATTTTCGCTTTAGCTAAATATTTTTTCTCTACTTCTTGAAGCTGTTGATAGTCTTCATAGTCAGTATCATAAGCTAAGATAACATTTCGCACACCCATTTTTAATAAGTATTGAATATGATCTTTTGTTATGTTTTGACCTAATGTTGCTAAGGCTATGCCGTTTTCATTTCCATAAATGGTGTTATAAAGTAAAACAGACTTTTCACCTTCAAATATAACTACTGTCTTTTTACGTTCAATATTTTTATGGTTTTCAAATATACCATAAAATGTTCTACCAGTAGGATGACTATATAATACGCCATTATAATATACTGGTCTATACTTTCCTTTTTGTATATCTTCTTTATTAAAATATCTCGCTCTAATGCCTATTAATTGACCATCGTAATCAAAATTAGGAATAATAATAGCATTATTTAAGTAATCATATCTTATATTAAATCTTTGTAATGCCTCCATACTCATACCTTCTTCAATCCAAGGCATAAGTCCGGCATAATCAAAAGCATATTGTCTTAAAACTTTGCGATCATAAGTTTTAAATTCAAGTTTATCAATGTTTGGGATATATACATTATTTAACTCTTGCATATATCTTATATCCTCGATACAACTTAAATTATCTTCAGGTTTAATTCCACTACTATCTAAATCACATATTTCAATTGCTTGACGTAATGTAATTTCTTGTCCTCTCAAACGATACATTTTTTGTAATAATGTAAATATATCAAATGATGCAGAACATTCAGTATAACAATGGAATAATTTAGTGTTTTTATAATAAATTAATTTTGGACTACCGCCCTCTAAATTATGACAGCAGGTAGGAAAGGTGATAGATGCTTCGTCTTCAGTTACTGGTTCAACATTAAACTGAATTAAAATATTTTTAATTGCGTCATCAGTAAGTTGTTCTCTTAAATCTTTAAAATTCATATTAGAACACACCCCTTGTCTTTAAATCTAAGAAATCATATGCAGTTTCTTCATATTGCAATTGTCCTATTTCTTTTATACTCTTATAAGAGGCATCTGTAACAAATAAGTCTTGACATCTTAAAGTAGCATAATCAAAATATCTAAATACTTTAACGCTATTCATTTCACCTCGTCTATTTTTATATATATCAATAACTATATTAGGATCATGCATATATTTTTCAGGTCTTTGCATTTTTAATTCATTCCAAATTGTTTCAATTTGTTTCCATTCTTCATCACTGATGCGGACACCGATAAGGCCTATGTCAATTTTATCGGCAATAGCTTTAGAACCTCTAATACAGTTTTGATCGCGCAAACCAATTTCACGTTTTGACCAACCATCATTTAATTGGGTCGCGCTTTGAATAAATATGTTATATGTTGCGGCAATTTCTTTAAGTGTATTTGATAACATCATTAATGCGACGTCTTCACGAACCGCAACATCTCTAAATTCGCTTAATAAACCTGGACTACTAAAAATATAGTCATAAAATATATATTCTACATTATCTTGAACTATATATTTTGTTAAACGTGCGCGCAACATTGCGATACTTGGATCTGGAATACATTCAATAATAAAATTTTGTCCATATTTATCAATAATATCTAATGCACGTTTAACTCGTTCAAGCTCATATGGAGTAAAATTACCTAATAAAATAGATTTTTCATTAACTCCAGCGACATGCGCTAAAATCATTGTTTGAATTTCATCAGGTTGTTGTTCAGTAGTAATAAAGAGAACTTTTTGATAATCTGTTTGTTCTTGTGTTCCTCTTAAAACTACTTGTCCATGTTGATCAATATATGGCATACTAATCGCGCATGCATTCATAACCATATAACGAGTTTTACCAGCACCAGATGGAGCACTATATGTATATAATTTTCCTAAACGCGCACCACGAGATGCAAAGTTTACAATTTCTCCTTCAAGTGGCAAACCTACTTCAGGATTAGATTGAAGTTCTTTAACTAGATCTCTCATTCCATCTGCGGCACTTTGAACGCTACTTAAATCTTTACCTATATGTCGATTTTCAATAGTTACAATTTCTCCGCGGACAATGTTAAGAATTTGTTCAAGTGTTAATTTATTAAGTTTTTCATCTTCTACATCACGATTTAAAGCATCTTTTTCAGTATCATAAAATTGAGTAGTGTCAATTCCAATACTCTCTAAATCACGAAGAACAGAAAACTTCTTCAATCTATTATAATAAATATCAAATTGTCTCTCATCTGAACCTTCGGCTGTTTGATAACATTGTGTTATAAATTCATAACCTTTATTTTGTTTATAATATTCATATTGACTATCATATTGACTAATATATAAATCAATATCTTGTGGCACTATTCTTTCAACGCCATTTTGAGCCATATTATAAATAGCAATAAATATCATTTGTTGAATAGGTTTATAAAAATCTGTCTTAACAAAAGAATATTTATCGTTTTGTAGTAATAATGGATTTCTCATCAAACAACTTAAGACATAAAGAGATGCATTTGTATCAAAAAGGTCTTTCTTAATCATTTGAATCTCCTTTTATGTTAACGCTATTAATGTCTAATTGTTTTGGTTCTCTTTTTTTATGTTGTAAGGATTTTATGTTGAATATAATATTATTGTCTTGATACTCTGCAACCTTCTTTGCTTCGATTGCTTGTTTTTGTTGGTCAAGTTCCAACTGCCTAAAATATTCGGCTGCTTGTTCTCTTACATTAGGCACAAACCAAATACCATATAGCGGATCTAATTTGCACTTCTTAACCTCTTGATAATAACAAATACATCTTGCAATTTCTTTTGCACTCATCTTATAATTTAAACTAAAACGATTAATTTGTTTAATTATAGTTTGAGGAATTGCTTTAATACCAAAAGAGTCTTTAATGAAACTATATAGATCCGCTATAGTAAAATTATTTTCCAAGGTTATATTGTAATTCAGATAAATAAGTTCTAGCAGCAAGTAACTTATCTAAATGTTCTTCTGTTGTCATAGAAAGTTTAAGTCCTGGGAACATTTCCATAATGTATCTAGTAACTTCTTGTTCTGCACTTGTAGATACTAATTTTTTAACAAGATTTATTACATCAGTTTGAACACTTTTAAAATCTGTAGCATTACTTACTTCTACTGGCGCATTTTTTTCCGCTTCTGGAACATCTTCGCCAGCATAAATATATAAACCTAAACCATGTCTTGCGCATGCTTTAACAAAAGCTCTTTGAAGTGCTTTATTTACATCTGTCATTGTAACAGCTGTAGCACGAATAGCATCGTTTTTTAACCCCATAATTGGGAAATATTCAATGTATTCAATTCCACCTACTGTTACTCCAACTTTAACAAAACATGAACGTCCATCTGTAAAATATGGCATTTCTTGAACTGATTTAGTTTCTATTACTTTTGTGGTATGATTATCAACATCTTCTTGAGTAGTAGTTTCTTTTGTTTCAAGAGTACGTGTATAAACTGTCATAAAAGCATCAGGATAATTACTTAATAATTCACCCCAAGCATATGCCCAACTTAAATAACTTAAGTTCATTTTAGTTTTAATTTTATCATTTATATTAATTGCATTTAATTTTTCAAAAGTTTTATTT
>JAEDHQ010000115.1 GCA_016296945.1 Bacilli bacterium
TTATGCAAAATGATTGTTATTTTTATTATAAATTGATTGAATAAAAATGTCAATATAAATATATATAAAATCTGTTTAATTTGTTAATATATATTGACAACCAATATAAAAATAAAGTAATACTTCATTCCGCAAAACTAAATACATACGCTTGAAAAATTAAAAAGCGATGATAATATATGATTTAAAGTTTTTGTCAAGAATGCTTTATTACAAAATAAAAAATAGTGTAAAATTATTATTATATAGTTAGATGACAACTTTTTCACTAAAGGGCGAATCACTATTGACACTTTTTCGCCTTTATGTTAAAATGTCAAATATTAGAGGTGTTCTTTTTCTAAAAATATATTTTTATTTAGAAAAAATATAAATGATCCACAAATTGGTAGATAATAAATACAAAGCAACAATAGGGAGTTTTATGAATATTACAATAAAAGAGCTTGCGGATGAATTGGGTGTATCAAAAACCACAATCAGCAACACAATAGATATGTTAGGTATTCAACAGGAACTGAAAAAGATAGGAAACCGATTTATGCTTGATGAAATTCAAGTATCTAAAATAAAAACACAAATAATGCAAAGTTCCGAAATGAAAACATCGCAAAAATTGCAAAACGAAACGCAAAGTGAAACACAAAAAGTACAAAGCGAAACAGAAAAAACGCTAATATCATTTTTAGAAACGCAAATATCAATATTGCATGATCAGTTAACAGCAAAAGATGCTCAGATAAACATGCTTGGAAAGTCATTACAAGATACATCATCGGCTTTAACAGCTGCACAAGAGGCTTTAAAAGACACTACAGCAGCTTTAACAGCTGCACAGGCTTTACACGCTGGAACAATTAAACAGCAACTTACAGAACATTCTGTAATTTCCGATGTACCATCAGATTTTGATTCCAAATCAGATACATCCACTCAAAACAAACGACAAAAAAAAATATGGCAACGATTTTTTAGAAAAAATTAAAACCGAAACAAATATAACTGGAATTAATATTTATAAAAAGCATTAATGGGATATAAAAAGAACAGCGGAAAAAATATCGCTGTTCTTTTTTATGTCAATGATCAGTGTTATCTTGTTTTACTGTATTTTTATTTAAGTGACTGTTTGCTTTGCTGTTCTCCGAAGATAATCTAAATAATCGTTATTTCACCCCCAATCTTTATAATGTCTTTTACAAGCAATGAACCATATTATTGAAACTTTTACCCGTTAAAACAAGCATATAACTTGTAAATGTGAAAAAACAGTAAACTTTTCGCTGCTTTATTTGGCTGGTATTTTAGTATTACAAATAATCTAAATGATTTTGTATTTACACTCGTTTTCAAAGCCTTTTAGCATATATTCATTAATTTTCTAAATTCAATGGTAAATACATATTTTATGAGTTTTTCACCAACAAAATCTATATGCCTAACACATCCAACTGTTGATATATAGTTATATAGTTAAACGCTATTAATTAATTAATCAGCAATCTGATTTATAGTCTTACTCATTTATTTCAAGTCACTCCTCTATATCAGTTTCTATCATTCTACAAAGATAAGTGAACCTTTTTTCTTTTTTAGGAGCATAAACATCCATTTTATGAACCATTTTCAAGAGGTAATTGCACATCTTGATATGATCTCTACTAGGAACTGCTTTCAATGTAAGATCTTGCAACACTCGAACCTGCTTAGGAGAAAATTCATTATCAAGAGCTGCTGAACCAAGAAGATTTGCGAGATCAGAGCCATAATCTGTCTCTGTTTGTTGATCAGAGGCACTTATATGTCCTTCGAATTCATAATTAGAAGTCATATCAATAGGTTCAAGTTGTGGTTGCATATCAATAAATTCATCAAGGGTGAGCTGATCTATATATTCATCATTATTTTTTATATAGAATATAATAGATAGCCATTTACCACCCTTTCCAACTTTTCCTCGCACATAAGTGTAACAAATATCTGTTGTGTCTCTAAGTGCTTGTTGGCAACTATCAAGAACCTTTTTCTTGAAATCTGACCATCCTGTCCTACCAGAATATTCGTTTTTAGCGATACCAAGTAACCCACGAAGTTCTGGTACCGTTAATTCACGTTTACCTATTGTTTCATATTGTTTTAATATCTCATACATACGGACTTGATTAGCTGATTTTAATCGTAGTGCATTCCAAAGCTCATATTTAAAATAACGATTTTTAAAGTCAAACATTAAAGGCAAAGCATCATCATGAGCATCTATTTCTATATACCATTCACCATTATCATTTTGATCTACTCTACAACGTTTAAAAAGTTGAAATGCGTTATAGCCTCCCCTTTCAGTGGGAATATTTACTATTTTGCTTAATAAACTATTTGTACTTGCTTTTAATTGACTTATGTTTAATTTACCAAATCCCATTATTTTCTGAAAATCTGATAAAGGAAATTGAACTGCTCTGGTAGATATATCCCATGGATTGATTTTTGATAGATAAATACTAAAAAATCGCAGTTCTTGAACAGTCATATTATTACTACGCAATTCGTTAAGTACATTTCTTTTCGAAACTATAGCATTTTCATAGAGGTCAAACATATTATCACATCTCCTTATTATTTTATTATAGCATTGCATTATGGTCTTGTCAATTACATGTCCGTAATCAAACAATACAAAGTCCGTAATCAAACAATACAAAGTCCGTAATCAAACAATACAAAGTCCGTAATTAAACAATACAAAGTCCGTAATTAATTTAAAAAATGGGCTATACTTCGTAATTTAAGATATCCGAAATTATCTTTTAAATTACTATTAAATTACTTTTTAAATCAATCTATCAATCATGAATTGAAAAGTTAAATTTTTTGTTTTAATTGACAGATTGATTGACTATTAAAAACATAATTTTTTTGAGTAATATAAGAATATTATCTTATTAACACTTAAAACGTTGATTGTTAGCGCTGAGATAAGTTGGAGGTATTAAACTATAGGCTAAATTTAAAATCGCATACAGCTGCAAATAAACAACAATATGAAGCTATTGTTAAAATTTTACAATGAAGAAATATATTACTGTATCGCATTTTTTTATTATTCCTTATTACACTTAAACTTTTTATTCATATACACCTGACTCAAAGATACAAATTAACTAAGTTTTTATTTGCAAACATAACATAATTATAAAATATAAGTTATGTAATATACTCTTCAATTTTAAAAATATACTTTTATTATTGTTCTAGTGTTACAGTTCATGTTTTATATTTATATCACGGCAACAGCATTTACTTTTTCAGAAAAAAGTGGTAAAATAGAAATATGAATA
>JAEDHQ010000116.1 GCA_016296945.1 Bacilli bacterium
TTATGCTTTTTATTTATTATTTGCAAGTGTTAAAACACGATTCATTTCATTTTTTACAATCATATAGCCTTCATCAACACCCATACCAGGTTTAGCTAGGCATTGACTTGCTTTACATGCAATCGCAATATTTGTTGTTGTTTGTGATGAAATGTTAGTTTCATTACATGTACCACCACAATAACTTCCAATACCTACTTTATTGCAATAAATAATAGCTTCCGCAACATTATTAACACCACCCAAGTCAGGTGTCTTAATTTGTAGCATATGACCTGCTTTATTATCCGCAAAGTAAATAATATCTTCTAAAGTATTACACCATTCATCCGCAACGATTTCTGCTTTGCTTCCTTTATTTTCTAAGCCTTTTCTAATATCTCTTAAATAACACATTGTACCTTCACGATCACCAGTATCTACTGGCCCTTCAATACGTAAGATGAAAGGTTTAGCTGCTTCTTCTAAAGAAATGATATAATCAACCATCTTTTCAACATCATTATTAAATGCTATACCGATTGTTCCATAAACATCAATGTGTAAAATTGGTTGATAATCACTTCGAGCTCGTTTACTTTCAATTCTGTTTTTTAACCATGAAACATATTCTAATAATAATTCACCATTTTGCCCTAATTTTGTAGCTACATGATTAATTAAAGCATGAGGTAGTACATCTGCTTCTTTAATAATCATTTTATCCACATTGATATAGCGATCATCACCTGATTGCGTAAAAACAGGTATTTTTTCATATACATCACCTTCAATACCATATTCTGCACGAATTACTTCTGCCATTGTAAGGTGCTTACTATTAGCTGTTGCATTTAACAATGCTTGAGTTAATCCATAACGAATTGCGGTATGTAATTTTTTACCATCAATTACTAATCTATCATATTTTTCTGCTAAAGGTCTAAATTCACTTACATCTTCACCAATTAACATTGGAACGATTTTTTCTTCCAAAAAAGGAATAAAATCTTTGGCTAAAAATAATGGATCTCTACCACCTGCACCACTATATTGAACAGCAGCACAATCGCCATATCCAATTGTTCCATCTTCTAATACTAATTGAATAGAAATTGCTTCACCTGTTTGGCGAACTTGACTAAAGCCTTCTGTTGCAGGTTCTCCTTGATAGAAGAAACCATCATTTGTAGCTCCTTTTTTGATTGCTTTTTGGTCATCAAAATAGAAGCCTGTATAAGATTTAGATAATAAAACTTTTTTAATTTTCATTTTCAATACTCCTAATTAATTATTAAATTTCATATTATTAAAATTCATCATCATATGATGGTTTACCAACTAAGTGTCCATAACTAACAGCATAAACATCATCAATAGTTAATTGGAATGAAGGTTCTCTTCCCTCAAGTTTTGCACGTTCTGCAATCTTTTGACGATGGAATTCTTTTATTTCTTCAGTAAATCCTAATTTACCAAATTCAAAAATACGAATATTACCTTGACAGTCACGAGCTGGTAAAATTAATCCCGCATTAAATTTACTTGGCGCAAATGGAATATCTATTAGTCCTTGTTCAAAAGCTTTTACAGTACCAACTGCAATATCACCATCGCCACATTTAATTACACAATCTAATAAACAATCAACTTCTTTTTTAATTTGGGCAATTTCATCAAGCAATTCTTTACTATCATACATTTTTTGATCTTGTAATAATTTCACAACTATTTTAGATGCTTTAATTCCACAAGCATTAGCTTCTTTTGTTGGAATACCAACTGATTCATGTGGAGTCTTATTAATCATCTTTGTTGCTTTTGATAAAGCAGCAACAGTTGACGATAATGCAATCAATCCTAGCGCTTCAGATTCATCAGCAGGGAACCCACCCATCCATTGATGGAATACTGTTGTTACAATACAATCATTATATCCAAATCTCTTTAAGTATTCTTCAGTTTGTTCTTGCAAAGCACGAACAGCAGCAACATCTTGATTGATATTTCCACCCATTCCATATCCAACAGTTATATTCTTAACACCTTGTTCTGCAGCAAGTAATGCTTCAATAATACCCACAGCATTAGAGATTGATGGTGGAACCAAAGTTCCAGTTAATGGGCCAAATGGTTCACGATTAATTGTTACACCATGTTCTTCATAATAACCAACTAATCGATCGCAGTATTGCCAATACTTAATACTATCTTCAATAGATACGCTTTTAGCATAAGGAATATTATAAGAAATCGCTCCGCCTTCATTTGAAGTCCATCCAGAAGCATGAATTATTTCTGCTAACAATCTTGAATCAGGAGTTCCATGACGTGCTTGTAAAGGAACATGGACGGCTTCTAAAACTGTTCGACATCCATCAATTCCATGATTGACTGCTGGAAAACCATTAAGCATATTACGATGATTACTGATAGTTTCTTTAATTCCATAATCTGCCTCTAAATATCTATTTTGGCGAGTATAACTATCAATAGTACAAGGTAAGAAATCTGCACCAGCATCTTCTAAGAATGTTAATAATTCTATTTGTGAACTAACTAGTGGCACACCAGCTCGTGGTTGTACTAACACACGACCTTGTTTTTTAGCTCTTGCCATTTTAATTGCAAAGTTTTTTGATTCTGGTAAAGTTTTCAAATATTTTATTGCTTCCTCAAAATTTAAACGACTATCACTTCCTGTTTTCCATGTAGCTAAAACTTTTTGTCGTTCTTCTAAGAATTGTGCCTCAGTTAATTTTACATTTCTAACACTCATATTATTACTCTCCTAATATTTTTTTAATATCTGGTAATGTTTTTTCTATTGGAGTTCCAGGAGGGTATGCTTTATTGAAACCCATTTTTAAAAATCTTTTTTCAACTTCTTCAAAATTTTGTTTTCCAACTACAATATTTCCCCCTACAAACATTGGAATATCTCCTATGCCTGCTTCAATGCATTTTTCACGCATGCCTTGGCAATCAATTTCTCCATGGCCATATAGTGATGAAACTAAAATCATATCAGCATTTGTTTCAATTGCCGCATTAATGAAATCTTCTTGAGATGATAGAACACCAATGTTAACAACATTGTATCCTTCATTTTTCAACACATATTCGATAATCTTATTGCCTACTGCATGAACATCAGCACCAATAACACCAATAACAATAGTTTTCATATAATACCTTCCTTTCATAAGAAAACATCACTATATATTATAGCACCTTATTCTAAATTTTGCTAGTATTTTACAATTCATTTTATTTTTCGTAATTAAAAAAAAACAAGACCTTAGTTTTGCAGTGTTGTCCTACGATAAAACCCCCTTGGTAAAAAGGGGGC
>JAEDHQ010000117.1 GCA_016296945.1 Bacilli bacterium
TTGATTAGTAGCCATGAAGGTTATTAAGAATTATTTGTATAATGTTGTCTATCAAGTTTTAGTGTTATTAGTACCCCTAATTACAGTTCCTTATATATCTCGGGTGTTGGGACCTGATCTTGTTGGTATCAATTCTTATACAAATAGCTGGATGATCTTTTTTATGCTTGTAGGACAGATGGGAATTGCACTTTATGGTAATCGTGAAGTAGCCTATCATCGCGATAATGTAGTAGATCGTTCAAAAATCTTTTGGGGAATTGAGACGCTTCAAGGAATTACAATTTTACTAGCATTAATAGCTTATCTTGCAGCGGTACTCCTATTTAGTACTACTTTTAAACGTTTCTTTTTACTTCAGTCTTTTTGGATTATTGCAGCTGGACTGGATGTTTCTTGGTATTTTATGGGAATGGAAAACTTCCAGCGGATTGTTTTTCGAAATATGTTAGTAAAATTGGCTTCAGTCGCCTTAATTTTTCTTTTGGTAAAAAATCAAGGAGATTTAGGCAAATATATTGCTTTACTTGGATTATCAAACCTTGTTGGTAATTTAACTTTATGGCCCTATCTAAAGGATGAAATTAAATGGGTTCCAATTAGCACATGGCACCCGTTTAAACATTTTTATCCCGCACTATTGCTTTTTATTCCAACAATTACTACTCAAGTATACTTAGTTGTTAATCGGCTGATGTTGGGAAGAATGTCAACGCAAAATCAACTAGGGCAGTTTCAGAACACTGACCAAATTATTAAGGTCGTTTTAGCAGTTGCAACTGCTTCTGGACAAGTAATGTTGCCACATATTGCCAATAAATTTTCTAAAGGTGATGTTAAAGGAATTCGTGATAGCCTCTATAATTCTTTTGATTTTATTACGGCTATTGCAGTTCCGATGTCATTTGGTATCATGGCAATTGCTAAGCCATTCGCTCCATGGTTTTTAGGACGTCAATATGATGCGGCTGGAACTTTAATGATGTTTGAAGCGCCAGTTATCTTATTTATTGCTTGGAGTAATGTTACAGGAACGCAATATTTAATGCCGATTAATCGCACGAAAGAATATACGGTTTCAGTTACATTAGGGGCTGTTGTTAATATTATTGCAAACCTTTTCCTAATTGCATTATGGGGAGCCAAGGGGGCAACAATTGCTACAGATATTTCAGAATTAACAGTAACGGCAGTGCAGCTTTATTATATTAAGAATACAATTAGCAGAAGAAAACTTTTTGGAAACGTGTGGAAATACATTCTTAGTGGTGCAATAATGTTTATTGTTGTTTATCGCTTAGCACTAATAATTAATATGACTGTAGTGAATTTAATTGTTGAAGTAATAGTTGGTATAATTGTTTATTTACTTGGAATTATTTTACTAAAGGCTCCAATTGTTAATCAGGCAATTAAACTAATTCAAAATCGACGTTTAGAAAAAAGATAGAATTAAAGTATATCTTCTAACCTATTATATAGTGAAAGGAAAAAGAAATTATGCAATATTTAATTTCTGCTATTGACCCTATTAAAAACTCTGGTGGAAATAAGGCAAAAAAAGATATAGATTTTTTTGCATCTCAATTGAATGATACTGGAGTAATTCATGTCAAAATATATTATACGAGGCTTCAAAGATATCTTTTAACGCGTTTAAGTATAATAAGATTAGTTAAAACCCATCCAGCTGATCGTTATATTTTACAATTTCCAATATCTACTCCTTATGTTTTAAGACAATTCATTGAAGTGATTCATAAATATACTAATGCAAAAATTGATCTTTTTATTCATGATCTTCCTGCCTTACAATTGTCAATGGAGGATAAGGAAAGAGAATTAGTATTGTTTAATCAAGTAGATAATCTAATTGTCCATAATCAAGCAATGAAAAAGTGGTTGACAGAAAATGATGTTAAAACCAATATGATTGAACTGGGTTTATTTGATTATGATAATGAACAGCCAATGCAAAAGAAACAAGAATATGACCCAGCTAATTTTACAATTTGTTTTCCGGGAAATTTAGCTAAATCAACTTTTTTAACTAAAGTGAATTTAAGCTACCGGCTTAATATTTACGGTCCCAATAGATTGGATTCCTATCCAGAAGGTATAAGATATTGTGGACAATACACCCCAGAAGAACTACCCAAGCATTTAACCGAGGATTTTGGGCTTATTTGGGATGGGAATAGTATTGAAACTTGTAGTGGTACATTCGGGGAATATTTAAAATATAATAATCCTCACAAGACATCGCTCTACCTTAGCACAGGTATTCCTGTCATTATTTGGGATCAAGCAGCATTGGCACCGCTAATTAAGGAAAGTGGAGCAGGTATTTGTATAAGCAGTTTAACCGAACTAGATAATGTGCTTTTATCTCTTACGAATGAACAATATCAATTAATGAAGAGAAACGCAGAAAAATTAGGGAAGAAACTTCGAGAGGGCTACTATACAAAGCATGCTTTAACTAAGCTAAACATGAACGAGTAGGAGATTTTAAACAAGATGATTACCTTTTCGAGGGATAAACTCAGATGGTTCAATAATAAGACTATTAGTGGTGAACAACTTTTTTTTGCAGCCTTTGCTTTAAGTCTAATTGCTTCATTTGTATTTAATACAACGTTTATGGATTATCTAAATGTCAATTATGTCAATTTAGTTAATTATCTTGCCTTTGCTTTGCTAATAGTAAAGATTTATATTTTTGATAATTTTAAATGGTATGAATATATTGGCATAACTGTCATTTTAGGACTTGCATTTTTATCATGGCGAAGGACTCAACTAAGTAACGTGATGATAATGTTTAGCTTTATTTTTGCTGCGAGAGGAATTAGTTTTAATAAAATAGTTCGGCAATATTTTAATATTAATTTAATGTTGATGTTACTTACGATGCTGTATTCTTTAGCAGGAATAATAAAGAATTTAGCATTTTTTAGGGGAACAACTTTTAGATATAGTTTAGGAACTGATTATCCAACTGATTTTTCAGCTCATATTTTTTATCTATGTTTAGCTTATTGTTATTTAAATTATAAAAAAATGGGGTGGCTTCAATGGCTTGGAATATTAGTAATAGACTATTTAACATATTTAGTAACTGATACGCGTGTTGATGCCTTATTAATGATCTTAATGGTCTTAGTAATGTTAAGTGTTAGTCGTAAACTTAATACCAAACTAAAGAAGTTTATTGCATCATCATATTGGTACTTAAGCATCGTCTTACCTTATAGCTATGTATTAATAACTTATTACTTTACATTTTCTAATCCAGTAATGGTAAAACTGGATCAAGCTTTATCTG
>JAEDHQ010000039.1 GCA_016296945.1 Bacilli bacterium
AAGACAAGCATCAAGTAAATAATTTTGTTTAACTGATAATAGGCTATTTACAATTATTATGTGAATAGCCTTTAAATGTTTATTATATATATGCATAAATTAATAGTTTTTAATATTTGCAATTATTGATAATATTTGTTATAATATTTAAGAATAAAAATAATATTGTGTATTATAATAAATATAGGTGTAATAGAGGTAAAGATATGTCTAAGAAAACTCAAAAGAAAAAAATAGATGAAAGAAATAGTAATGTTTCTTCAAGTACAGAAGAAACAACAACTGAAAAATCAAAAGTTGAAAAAATAGTTTCTTATATTATTTATGCTGTAGGAGCTGTTTTAATTATTTTAGTTATCGCTTTAAGTATTAACTGTCATGGTGATGCGGGAAGAATTGCTAAAAAGTATAAATCACTTGATGTTGATAATGTTTTTGAATATATAAAATTTGATGAATTGAATGAAAAGATTAATAATGGTGAAAGTTTCCATGTATTATTGATTAATACAACATTAGATGATGCTGATTATTATATTTTCTGTGTTAATCAAATTGCTAAGAAAATGCAAGAAGCAAATGAAGAATTTGATGAAACAATTTATGTGTTTGATACATACAAATTAAAAGATGAAGAAATAAAATTTTTTAAAGATATAAAATATAATATTCTAAAGAGTCCAAATTTAGTATATTATGAACAAGGAATTGAAGATTATAGTGTTGTAGTAGATACGACGATTTTCTATGATGTTAGTGATTATTATGGCAATCAATATTATTTGATTTTTGAATATTTTAGTAATTTTAATAATGAAGTTGAATAAGGTTACATTAAATTGTAACTTTTATTTTGAAAAATAATATTGAAATATTGGACTGATTCATATATAATTAACTAAAGTAGGCGATATTATGAAGTGTTATTATATATATAATCCAAAAAGTGGTAAAGGTAAGGTATATAGATATTTAGATGCTATTATCAACACATTAAAGTCAATTTATGATACAGTTGATGTACATGAATCTGAAAGTTCTTTAGATATTATCGAATCAGTTAAGGAAGCATCAAATATGTATGACGCAATAATCTTTAGTGGTGGTGATGGTACTTTTAATGATGTTGCTTGTGGCTTATCTTCATGTGAAGTGCGTCCCATTTTAGGTTATATCCCAACTGGTACAGGTAATGATATAGCAAAGAATATTAAAATTCCTAGAAATCCTAAAAAAGCATTGAAAATAATTAGAGAACAAAAATTTATTTATCATGATGTGGGAATGATAAATAATCAGTATTTCATTTATGTAGCGGCTTTAGGTTCAGGAAGTAGTGCAAGTTTTACGACTGATCATCAAGCTAAGAAGATTTTGGGCCGTTTTGCATATGTAATTGATGGAATGAAGGAATTCTTTTCCCCAAATGTGATTAAAGCAAAAATGGAGTATCAAGAAGGCACTATTGAAATGACTACACCTTTAGTATTAGTATTAAATACTAAAACAATAGGTGGAATGATTTTTAATCGTTATAGTAATTTAAATGATGGCTCTTTTGATATTTTATTAGTAAATAATGGAGCAGCCAAGGGAAGATTGAATGTAATAAAATTATTCTTAAAAGGTATGCTTGGATTGAAGAAAAGACCAGCTGTTTATATAAAAAGTAGTGAGTTTAAAATTACAGTACATGATTCGTTTACATGGACTTGTGATGGTAATGAAGGTCCTAAAGGAACAATCACTGTAAAAAACCTACATAATCATTTAAGAATCTTTGCTCCAAGAAAGAAAGCAAGAAAACAAAAAAGAGGTAATGATGAATGAATAAAAAAAAGGCATTAGAATTATGGGAAAAGGAAGTAGGTTCGAAAGATTATTCTTATGATTTTGCAGGTCGCAAAATTAAAAAAGATGACTTTCTTTTAAAAAACCAAGTGGGCTGGGTTATTGGTTATATTCGACCACTAGAATTAGGTGGTAAGGATTATGATGGTAACACAATAATAATGCATCACACAACAAACGAAGAAAAAGGAAATTTTTACCCTGAGTTTGAAACATTAAATAAGAAATTCGTTATAAAATATGATGATGTAGAAGACTTTTATTATATTGAGAGAATCATTACAAGTGATGAAAGTGGATTTATCTAAAAAATAGAGTTAAATTTAATTTAACTCTATTTTAAAAATTGATATATGTGAAAGGGAGAGGAGAAGTATGATGCAAGATTTCTCTTGCATTTATATTATTATCCAATTATTATAATCTTATACATAAAAGGTGGAAAAAATGAAAATAATTGCTGGTAAATATCGTAGTCGTGTTTTAGTTACTTTAGAAGGACTTAATACAAGACCAATGATGTCAAGAATGAAAGAATCAGTTTTTAATACGATTGGACCATTTTTTGATGGTGATGTTGTTCTTGATTTATTTGGCGGTAGTGGTGCACTTTCGTTAGAATCGCTATCTCGGGGAGCTAGTTTTTCATATATTGTAGAAAAAAGTCATGAAGCAGTAAAAATTATTAAAAAGAATGTGGATAGTTTAAAAGAAAATGATAATGTTAAGATTTTAAATATGGATTATAAACTTGCTTTAAAAAAATTTAAAGAAGAGAATAGAAGTTTTGATATAATATTTTTAGATCCACCTTATCGATTAAATATTGTTTCGGAAATTATTGATTTCATTAATGCTAATAATCTTTTAAAAGATAAAGGAGTTATAGTTTGTCAATATGTCGCTGGAAACTATAAACCACAAGAAACTGATCAATTACATATTATTAAAAATTATGATTATGCATCAAGTGAAGTGTGTATATATCAAAAGAAAGAGGATAACTGAAATAATTCCTTGAATAATTCGATATTTAAAAAAAGATAGATAGTTAAGTCTATCTTTTATTATGGAATATACTTGCAAGTGTATGCATAAGCCATTAAAAGAAATTAAAATTGTTAATAAATAATATTTTATAGAAGATTTGATTTTAAGCAACATAAATGAACCTGTACTTAATTCAATAAAAGAAAAATATAAAGGATTTAGACTAAATTTTGTTAATGAATAAATGATAATATTACAAATGACCATCATGATGGCAATTGTAAGAAGAATCTTGGGTAGTTTATCAATGTAGGTAAAAAAATTTATGAGTGTCGGTTTATTTGGGTCCTTTTTTATGGTATTATTTCTTGTTAGAAAAATACATATAATAAAATTAGCTAATATATGTGATAAATATATAATAATAGCAATTTTTAATTCAACTAAAGAAAATATAAATAAAGGAGTTATGAATGAGGCAGAGCAATTCAAGACTTTTGCATCATTATTTGTAATTAAACCATTTTCTAGATAGGAAATAATAAATGATGAAGAACTAGGGTTACCGATCAAAACGGATAAGAAAAATAATTTAAAGGCATTATCTGTTTCAAAACGTAACAATTTTCTTAAAGGTTTAAGAATAAAAAAAATAATATTAATAGTTCTAGTGGATATAAGCAATGAAGATATTATATAGAAAATAAAAATCGGGGGAAATACTTTATGTAACCATAAAGAAAGTGTATCAATTATTATTTCAAAAACTGTTTCTTTATCTATTATTGACAAAATAACAATGAATAATAAATATATCAAAATGAATAATTTCTTAAATTTTTTAAACATATGCGGTCATTTACATTATATTTATTATTTGGTATAATAATTACTATTAGAGGTTTTTATATGGATAATTATGAAAGATTTATAGAAAAATATAAAGAATTAGAATATGCTGTAAGCATAAAATATAATATTCCTAAAAATGGTAGTGAAATATCATTTTTAGAACGTCGCCCTGAATTTAGTAAATATCGTAAAGAATTAGAATACTGCCGAGAAGTTCGTAACTTTTTACAACATGAATGTAAAATTGATAAAGAATTTGCAGTAATTCCTAGCGAAGAAATGATTAATTTAATAGATAAAATAATTGATTTAGTAAATAATCCAATCACTTGTTATAAAATATGTAAAAAGGTTGACCAAATATATTACAAAGGATTAAATGATTACGTGATGTCATCAATGCTTGCAATGAACCATAAAAAATATACACATATTCCAATCATTGAAAATCAAAAGATAGTTGGAGTATTTTCTAAAACTTCAATTTTTAATTATTTAATGGATGAGGATATAAAAAATTTAAATAGTTCATTAAAATTTAAAGATATTGATAAATATATTAGTTTAGAAAGTGAAACTTATATTTTCTGTGATTCTAAAATGAATGTGAAAGAAATGGAAGAAAATGTTGTTAATGAATTTCGTAAAGGAAATAAGGTTTCGATGATTTTTATTACAAGTAATGGATTGCAAAATGGTGATTTCATTGGATTATTAACACCATTTGATATAATGGAGTATTAGGAGAAAATAGAAATGAAAAAAGTAGGGAAACTATTTAATTGGCTAAAACCATCAATATGGTTATTTATATTAGTATCATTATTATCAATAGTTCTTCCTTTAACATATTCTTATGTGCCTCAGTTTATTAAATATGTTTTTGATCATGTATTAGATTCAACTTCGGCTCCTAACACATTACCTATATTTATTCAAAACTTTTTTTCGCAATATGCTGGATTAAAATGTGTAATTATTATAAGTATTGTGTTACTTATTTTTCAAATATTAAGAGGAATATTATTATTTGTTAATGGATGTGTTAAAGGAAGATTATCAGAAAATATTGCATTTGATATGCGAAATAAGCTATATCGTCATATTCAAAATTTATCATATAGTTATCATAATACAGTAGATGCCGGTGATTTAATTCAAAGATGCACTTCTGACCTGGAAACAATTAAAAGTTTTATTAGTCGCCAATTGCCTGAATTGTTCTATATTTTTGCATCTTTAATTATTGGAGCTATTCAAATGGCTTCAATTGATTATCGAATTATGCTTGTTACTCTTATTTGCTTACCAATTACGGTGGGCGCCGGAATGATCTTCTTTAAAATTGTTAATCGAAAGTTTGAAGTAGTGGAAGAATTAGAATCCGATATGACTTCAATTCTTCAAGAAGGTGTCAATGGTGTGCGGGTAGTTAAGGCATTTGCGAAAGAAAAATATGAAATAGATAAGTTTACAAAAAGTAGTGAAAAGTTTCGTGATGAAAATTATAGTTTATCAAAAATAATGGCTTTATATTGGGGATTTAGTGATGGTTTTGTAAATCTTCAGTATGCTATCACGATTGGCTTTTGTATTTATTTTGCTAAAAACGGATTATCTGCAGGAGATATGATTGCTTGTGTTTCTTATATTTCAATGTTGGTATATCCTATTAGAAATTTAGGAAGAATCATTAGTGATTTTGGAAAATCTACTGTCGCTGCATGCCGTATTGATGAAATATTAAAGATTAAAGATGAATATGAAGTAAATGGAACACAAAAGCCTGAAATTAATGGTGATATAACTTTTGATAATGTATCATTTAAGTTTAATGATAGCGATAAGTATTTATTCAAGAATGTAAGTTTTAAAATAAATTCAGGTGAAACAGTCGCAATTGTCGGCAAAACTGGAACTGGAAAATCTACACTGGCTAATATTTTAGTTAGAATGCTAGAATTTGACTCTGGTTCTATTCGTTTTGGAGATGTTGATATTAAGGATATTGATAAACATTGGTTACGTGAACACGTTGGAATAATTTTACAAGATCCATTCTTATACCAAAAGTCAATTTATGATAATATTGCAATAGCTTGTAAAAACGTTACAAAAGAAAAAGTATTTCAAGCCGCAAAGGTTGCTTCAATTCATGATGATATCATTTCTTTTGATGAAGGATACGATACATTGGTTGGTGAAAAAGGGGTAACATTAAGTGGGGGACAAAAACAAAGAGTTGCAATATCTCGAATGCTGATATTAAATAAACCAATTATGATTTTTGATGATTCCTTAAGTGCAGTTGATACGCGTACTGATTTACAAATTCGTAATGCCTTAAAATTACGAGAAGAGAAACTTACATCGATAATTATTACGCATCGTATTACAACAGCTAAAGAGGCAGATAAAATTATTGTAATCGAAGATGGAAAGATAGCTAAGATTGGAACACATGCTGAGTTATCTAAAGTAGATGGATTGTATAAAGCATTGTGGGATATACAAGGGGCATTAGAAGAAGACTTTTTAAATAATGCTAATGGTGATAAATAATGAGACAAGCACATTTAAAGAATAATCCAGTTAAGAGACAAGAAAATAATGATAAAATCGATTTTAAAGTTTGGAAGAAAATCTTTAAACTGATTTTTAAAAGTAAGAAAAATGTTATATTTATCATTATTTCGATGTTGGCTTTATCAATATTAGATATTACATTTCCATTATTGAGTTCAAAAGCTCTAGATGTTTTTTTTGGGGATAATCCACAATATGATCTTATGTGGTGGTTTATTTCCGCATATGTAGTGATTGCTTTTCTATATGCTATTACGATTTATACATTTATTAAAAGGGCTAGTTATATTGAAGCTGAAGTGGCTCATGAAATTAGAGAAGAAGCATTTGTCCATTTGCAAGATTTGTCGTTATCCTATTATGATAAAAATGCTGCTGGATGGATTATGGCTCGCTTAACGAGTGATTCAAGAAAACTAGCAGAAATTATCTCATGGGGAATTGTAGATATGATCTGGGGAATTGCTACAATGCTAGGAATTTTAGTAATGCTATTAATCACTTTTCCACTATTAGCTTTAGTAATAATCCTTTTAACTCCAATTATCTTTGTGATATGTTTGTATTTTAGAAAAAGAATATTAATTGCCTATCGTGATGTGAGACATACAAATTCAAAAATAACGGGCTTGTTTAATGAAGGAATTTTGGGAAGCAAAACAACCAAAACATTGGTTTTAGAAGATGTAAAAAATATTGAATTCACTGAGATGTGTGTTAATATGAAAAAAGCATCAATGAAAGCAATTCGTAAATCTTCTTTACTAAATCCAATTGTTATCACTTTCTCATATTTCTGTATTGGAATTATTTTAAGTATCGGGTCTGGATTTGTTTTAGGATCATTTGGAGATAAATTAGTGATGACCTTCTCCACATTATATCTTTTTATTAATTATACTAATCTATATTTTGATCCTTTGGCTCAAATATCAAGAGTATTAGCAGAGTTACAACAAGGACAAGCTGCTGCAGAACGCATTATATCGTTGATTGAAACAAAGCCTGATATTATTGATCGACCTGATGTAATAGAAAAATACGGAACATTGAATAATCCAAAACGAGAAAATTGGGAACCTCTAATCGGGGATGTAGAATTCGAAAATGTAAGTTTCAAGTATATTGAAAATGAAACTGTTTTAAAGAACTTTAACTTAAAAGTAAAAGCGGGGACAAGCGTTGCATTAGTAGGAGCTACTGGAAGTGGTAAATCTACAATCGTAAATTTATTATGTCGTTTCTATGAACCAACAGAAGGTATAATTAAAATTGATGGAAAAGATTATAAAGATCGTTCTATTAATTGGTTACATGAAAATTTGGGGTATGTTTTACAAACACCACACTTATTTTCAGGAACAATTAGAGAAAATATCGCTTATAGTAAATTAGATGCAACTGATGAAGAAATAATAAGAGCAGCCAAAATTGTTAATGCTGATGAATTTATTTCAAAACTAGAAGAAGGTTATAATACAAATGTTGGTGAAGGCGGATCAAAATTATCAGTTGGGGAAAGACAATTAATTTCTTTTGCTAGAGCAATTTTAAATAATCCAAAAATATTAGTTTTAGATGAAGCAACAGCAAGCATTGATACACAAACTGAGGTGTTAATTCAAAAAGGAATTGATGAATTAATGAAAGGACGAACTTCATTTATTGTGGCTCATCGTTTATCAACAATAACAAATTCTGATTTAATTTTAGTCATTAAAGATGGTAAAGTTATTGAGAAAGGTAACCATTTAGAACTATTAGCACTAAAAGGAGAATATTTCAATCTTTATAGAAACCAATTTGTTAACGAGCAAGTGTCAAAAAAAATATGTATTTAAAAATTATATTAAAAAATAACTTGATTTTTTCATTCAAAAGGTGTATAATATCAATGCTTTTGAATGAAATGTCCTAATAGCTCAATCGGATAGAGCAACGGCCTTCTAAGCCGTAGGTTGGGGGTTCGAGTCCCTTTTAGGACGCCATATGAAAACAACAACTTTGATACGACAAATATCAAAGTTTTTTCTTTTTAGACATAAAAACGGCATTATTGTGCTAATTTTTGAGTTGTTTTCCTATTTTAACCATTATTGGTAAATTTAAAAGTGTATCAAAGTTGTTATTATGACTTGGGTCTTGACAATAAAATAAAATAAATGGTGGGATTCGCAATGTGTTAGATTTTAATATTGAAATTGAAAAAATGTATTAATTGGTGACAAAATTGGTGACAAAATTGGTGACAAAGATTAAGTTTTTTGATATAATAACAATGTAGAAAGAGGTGCTGTTATGTTAAAAAGAGAAAATGAAAATGTAGAATTTAAAAAGAGTTCCGGAGAAGCAAATGATGCTATGAAATCTGTTTGTGGTATGCTAAACAAGTTTGGAGAAGGAACGATCTTTTTCGGTGTTAAGAATGATGGCACGGTTATAAAAAACGAAATCACAGATTCTTCTTTAAGAGATATCTCAAGAGCGGTCTACGAATCAATAGAACCAAAAATAAGCCCCTTTATCGACACTATTGTTATAGACAACATTGAAATTATTAGATTATCATTTCAGGGTAATAACCAACCATATTCATCAAAAGGCGTTTATTATAAAAGAGTGGCTGATGAAAATAGGCCAATGTCTCAACTCGAATTATTAGCAATGTTTCAAAATAAGCATTACGAAGATACTTGGGAAAAACAAATTACAAAATATACAGAGGAAGATATTGACGATGAATCTTTAATGTCCTTTTACGATTCTTCAACCAAAGCAAATAGATTAGAAATGAAAAAGTATAATAAAAGCGATCTATTAACCATGCTCGGACTTTTAAATTTAGGACATATAAATAATGCTGGATATTTCCTTTTTGGTAAAAAAGTAGATGCAGAATTAAAAATGGCTGTATATGCAACAAAAGCTAAAATAAATATTATTGATATGATAGACATCAGAGGCAATATTTATAATTTAGTAAATGAAGCTATTACATATATTAAGAAGCATATTAACTGGAAAATAGAAGTGGGTTCGAGAAAAAGAGAAGAAATTCCAGAAATTCCAGAAAAAGCAATTAGAGAAATAGTTGTAAATAGCTTTGCTCATGCTAAATATAACGACAACTCAATTCATGAGATTAATATATTCCCTGATGAAATTGAAATATACAATCAAGGAACATTCCCTGAGCAATATAATCCTAATGATTTTATAGATAATAGAATTCAATCTATAAGAAGAAATCCGTTGATTCTAGATGTTTTATTCAGAAGTAAAGATGTAGAAAAATCTGGAACTGGTTTTGCTAGGATGAGTGAACTTTGTGAGCTAAATAATGTTAAATGGAGATATGAAAAATTAAATAACGGTTTTAAATTTATATTTATAAGAAACAATGTCACTAATACTGTCACTAATAATGTCACCAATACAGAATTAACCGATATTCAACTTCGAATTTTAGAAATAATTACAGTTAACTGCAATATAAAAGTGGATGAAATAGCTTCAGTACTTGATATATCCGCAAGAACAATTCAAAGAGGAATAAAACTTTTGACAGAAAAGGGATACATTAAAAGAATTGGTACAAAATCTGGTCACTGGGAGGTTCTTAAATAATGCAAAATTTCGGACTATCAATGCTATGGTTTTGGATTGCCTATATCATTGTCACATTAATTGGAATACTTCATACAATATTCAATATTTACGTTCTCCATATGAAGCCAATGGATAAAGAGTCAATGGGAGAAGGCTATGAGAAAACCAAACCATGGCATCCATTGTACAATATTGTTATTTTCACAGTGTTTGGATTCATCTACATGAATGGACTATCTAATCCAGCAATAGCTGAAGCATTCATTACTGGAGCAATTTGGGTTTCGATTTGTATTGTATTCGATGTTTTTGGCTGGGTTATTATCAAGCATCCGTGGAGCCTGACATTCAAGCAATTCTACGTTGAATATCAACCATGGATTACTCTAATCTATATTGCAATATTTATAGGACCAATACTGGGCTTTTTATTAACACTAATTTAATCTTATCTTCCACCAGTGTATCAAACTTGTAGTTACACCTATGGCATTTTAGCCTATTTGTATCATTATTGTTGTTTATACACATTAAAAAAAGTGCTTTGTTACAGTAGAGATGCTGTATCAAAGCTTTTTTTATGTCTTGATTTAGGGGTTGAAGTCCCAAATTTTTTTATATAGAACAATATATCGGGTGCTGTTCATCGTATACTAAAATTGAGTATTTATTTACATTTATAGATGCTACTATAATATTATCAGTTTTTATATCTTAAATACCTAAATCATAAGACTTTAATATTTACAAATTTGAGAATGAATCATAAGATATTAAAAATCATATTTTATCTCCTATTAATGTATCAATATTGTGATTAATCCTATGATATTTTATAATATTTGTTTTAATATTAATAATAATACGAAGTTAAAAAAAGCATAATTCATTTAATGAGGTATTTTTTCTTTCACTTTATTTTAGAAATGATAATTTATTAATATAGTGTAAAAAGTTTATTAGCATATCTTGAAATATTAACTATCAAGTGGTAAAATACAGCAGAATAAACTTCAAATTAGAGGGGATAAAAATGGACAATGTTCGAAAAAATGATGAATTAGAAAGCAAACCGATAGGTAAGTTATTTGTAAAACTATCAATTCCAGCTGTATTAGCACAAATTGTAAACTTACTTTATAATATTATCGATAGAATGTTTATTGGTCATATTCCTGAAGTGGGAAGTGCTGCGTTAACTGGAGTAGGTGTAACATTTCCAATTATTATGATTATTAGTGCATTTTCATGTTTATGTGGAATGGGTGGTGCTCCTAAAGCGTCAATTGCTATGGGAGAAAAGAATTTAGATAAAGCAAATAAAATACTAGGAAATTGCGTTTCTTTAACAATTATCCTTTCTATTATATTAACAATAGTGATAGAAATATTTAATCGTGAATTATTAATGTTGTTTGGTGCCAGCGATAATACAATTGATTATGCTGTTAATTACATTAAGATTTATTCAATTGGTACAATTTTTGTGATGATTTCGTTGGGATTAAATATGTTTATCACAACTCAAGGATTTTCTAAAATAAGCATGATTAATGTCATCGTTGGTGCTCTTTTAAACATTATTCTTGATCCAATTTTTATTTATTTTTTTAATATGGGTGTTCAAGGAGCTGCTTTAGCTACAATTATTTCACAAGCTGTTTCTTCAATCTTAGTCCTTAGATTTTTATTATCAAAGACATCAATTTTAAAGATTTCTATAAATAATTTGAAGATAGATATTAAAATTATTTTTTCTTGTGTTGCGCTAGGAATAGCACCATTTATTATGCAAGCAACTGAAAGCATCTTATCAATTTGCTTTAATACATCACTCTCAAAGTATGAAGGAGATATTGCAGTGGGCACAATGACAATATTATCATCATTAATGCAATTTGCAATGTTACCTTTACAAGGATTTACGCAAGGTGCCCAACCGATTATAAGTTATAATTATGGTGCTAAAAAATATGATCGTTGTAATAAAGCATTTAAGGTTTTATTGATTACTTGTTTGTCTTATTCAATGTTTTATTATTTATTGATAATGATATTTCCACAAATATTTGTTAAGATCTTTACAAATGAAGAAACATTAATAAATTATGCTGTTTGGGCATTAAGAATATATATGGCCGTTATTGGAATTTTTGGAATTCAAATTGCTTGTCAACAGACATTTATTGCTTTAGGTAATGCGAAAATGTCTTTGTTTTTAGCAATACTGAGAAAAATCATTTTATTAATTCCATTAATTTATATTGTTCCATTATTTACTCCAAATAATAAATGTTTAGGAGTTTTCTTAGCAGAGCCAATTGCTGACACATTAGCAGTACTTACTACAGCAATGTGTTTTGTTATTGTCTTTAGAAAGACTTTAAAAACAAATGAGAGTGCAAAACTTTTTAATAAATAAATTTTTAATTTTATAACGATTCTATTTACAATAATGTGAAAAAAATGTATAATTTAGAAAGAAAAAAAGATTTTTTAGGAGCTAAAACATGGCAAACGAAAATGATATTTCAAATGAAGAAAAAAATGATATGTCATTATTTGGTGAAAAACTAAATAATGTTAATGCATTAATTGATAAAAATGATTTATCATTGTATATTTTTAATTTTCTAACAAACAAACAAAAAGATGAGTATAATGATATAATATCTAAAATAAGCATTAATGATTTAAAGAAGATAATTATGGAAATAGCAAACATAATTCCTGAATATCTCAAGGCATCAGTTCCTAGACTATCTGGAAGTAAGAAGTTACTTGATTTATTAGGTACCTTTTCTTTAGGTGTTTCTATATTTAGCTGTGAAGAAAAAATTCAACCCATTTACATGAGTAAAGGATATTTAGATTTATTTGAAATAGGTCAATATCAATATAATGATGAATTAATACATAATATTGTTGAAGAAGATTTAAAAATTTTACTTGCTAAGATCAATGATGCAATTAAAAATAAGTTATCATTTCAATGTGAATATCGTGTTAAGTTAAACAATAAAATAAAATGGAATAAAACTAGATGTATACCTATTGATTATCCAGGTCATAAAAATGTTTTTCTATCTGTTGCATCTGATACTACAGAATCTCATTTACGAGAAGAAGAATTACTTTTAGAAAAAGAAAAACTTAATTTAGCTTTTGAACAAACTAATTCATCAATTTGGGAATACGATATACGTAGCAAAGAAATTATATTATCTGATTCTTTAGCAAGATTTTATGGCTATGATTCAACACATATCAGTAATGCCTTAGATACAATTATTGATTTAAAGTTAGTTCATGAAAAAAGTATTAAAACTTATAAATTGCTTTATCAAGATATGCATGATGGTAAAGAAAATGGAACATATATTCTTCAACATATGAATTATGAAGGAAAATATGTTTGGATTAAAATATCATACCATAATATTTTCAAAGACGGGAAACCAATTTTAGCAACTGGTATTGTTGAGAAACAAGAAAATAATATTGAAGTAATAAGTAAGTTTGAACAAGAAAAAGCTATTGCAAAACTATTACAAAAAGATTTATTACTAACAATCCAATATAATGTTACAAATAAAAAAATAGGTAGTTTATATGCAAATAAAAATTTAGAGTATAACTATGTTAATTCTAATTTCACATATGAAGAATTTTTTGAAGCTGCTTTAGAGCATATAGCTAATCCAGAAGAAAAGCAACAATTTAATACATTGTTTAATTCAAAAATATTAAATGAATACTTTGAAGCTAGTAAAAGTTCAAAGCATTTAAATTATCGTACTATTGATAATAATGGTAATATTAAGTGGGTTAGTTTTACAGTTAACTTTTTATATGAACCTTTTTCTGGTAATCGTTATATGTTTGGTTATATACGTGATATTGATCATAAGATGAAATTAGAATTAGAACTAGATCGTAAGGTTGAATATGATTTAATTACTCGTATTTATATTGAAGATATTTTAAAGAAAATTACTAATTATTCTCTTGTAAATAAATGTTCTAGTTATGACAAATGCTGTTTTGCCCTTATTGAAATTGAAAACTTTAATAGTTTAAAGAGAATATATGGATTAGATAGTGCGGAAAAAATCCTATTCCATATTGGTAGAATTATTCGAATTGCTTTTAATAATAAATATATTGCTGGTAGAATTCCTGAAAATAAATTTGGTATCTTTATCCCTAAAGTAGATAATGAAAAAGAAATCAGAATCGTCTTAGAAGACACAATGAGTGCTGCAATAAATTCTTATACTTTTGGTGATGATAATAGCCAAAAATTAAAAGTTAAAATTAGTATTTATGTTTCTCCAGTTAAGCATGCTAATTATGAAAATCTTTATAATAATAGTTTAAAACAATTAGAAAAGATAATTGAAAATAATGAACCAATTAATATCATTGATAACTTTAATGACGTTTATGCTGATGAAAACTCTTTAGATGTTCTTGAATCAGAAAACCAATTAAATAAATTAAATTCAATGTTTAATAATATTATTCCTAAAATCATAAATGGAAAGAGTTTTAAACAAAATATTCAATGTGCGATAAAAACAATAAATGAATATTATTCTGCAATGAAAACATCTATTTATACTTTGAATAATAACATCTTAAAATTAAGTTATGAATACACTATTGGTGATATTGAAGAATTTGAAAAACTTAATATAAATATCAATAATTATCCTGGACTTTTATTTTTAAATAAATATCGAAAAACATTGATAATAGAAGATATTGAAATATTAAAAAATAGATATCAAGAAGAATATCGTTTTCTTAAAAGCATTAACGTTTATAATATGATGATTTTCCCACTAATCGCACATAACGATGTTATTGGTTATATTACGGTATCAAACTGCTCAAAACATATTAAAGAAGAGGAAATGGCAACTGCACTTTCTTTCTTTATTGAAAAAGAATTAGAAAATCAAAAATATTTGGAATTAAAAGATTATTATCATAATTTTGATTTAGTCACAAATGTCCAAAATTATTACCGTTTTAGAGAAAGGGTTGCTGTTATTAGACAAAGTGCAATTAGTTCTTTAGGAGTATGTTGTGTAGGAATAGACTCTTTTAAAGAAAAACTATATGATTTGAATGATGATTATTTAAATGATTTCGCAATCCAATTAAGTGATAATTTACGAAAAGTGTTTAATAATAATGACATTTATCGCTATGATCATGACACATTCTACGTAATATTAGAAGATTGTGAATATAAAGAATTTAAGAAAAAAGTTTCAAAGTTTATTAAATCAATGTCTAAGGAAAACAATAACTTTAATATTGGTTTTACATGGAGTGATGTTGATTTAAATGTTGATTTATTATTAAAACATGCTGATGAATTAATGGTTTTAAATAGAGTAAATTCAAAAGAAAAAGATGAATCTTTAGAAGAACAATTTGGCAGTTTAAAAGAAGCTATTAAGCTAAAGTGGTTTGAAGTATATTTACAACCGAAGTTTGATGCTATCAATAAAGAAGTAGTTGGAGCAGAGGCATTGATTAGAATTAACCATCCAGAGAAAGGTGTTATTTCACCAGTTAGATTTATTCCAATGTTAGAGAAGAATAGATTGATAGGGAAAGTAGATTTATATGTTTTTGAAGAAGTATGCAAGATATTAAGACAATGGAAATTAGAAAATAAGAATATTATACCAATATCTGTTAACTATTCTCGTGTCACTATTCTAGAAACAGGAATCTTAAATAAGACACTAAAATTAATGAAAAAATATGATATTGATCCTTCATCAATAGAAATAGAAATAACAGAAAGTGTTGGCAATTTAGAAAAAGAAACGTTAAAGACGATTGCAAAATCATTTATTGAAAATCAAATCCGTTTATCATTAGATGATTTTGGTGCTGAGTATTCAAACTTAAACACATTAGCAAATATTCCATTTCATACTTTAAAAATTGATAAATCTTTAATCAATGAGATTGTATCTAACACTAGAAATCAAGTACTAATCGAAAATATTGTTACAGTTTGTAAGAAACTTAATATTTTAAGTTTGGTTGAAGGAGTCGAAACTGAACTTCAATATCAAGAAGTAAAACGACTCGGTTGTGAAATAGTACAAGGTTATTATTTTGAAAGACCAATAACGATAAAAGAATTTGATGAGAAGTATGTTTATAAAAAAACAATACTTATTGAAAAATAATGAAAATAATAGTATAATAGATGCATGCTGGAGTAACTCAGGTAGGGAGAGTAGCGCCCTCGTAATGCGCAAGTCGAGAGTTCGAATCTCTCCTTCAGCACCATTTATTTATATTATTATTGATAATTTTAAGATCTTAGTTGATATTTAATTAAGATTAGAATTACGATTTAAGAGTTTCCATTTTGGAACTCTTTTTTTTGGGCTTTATCAAATACGCTACTGATAATTAGTAGAATTTATACAAAACATTTTCATGGATGAAGAAGATATAAAAAAACCATGGATTATTAGCATTATTATAACAATAAGCAAATAAATGTTATTTTTAAATATATTCTAATGATAATATATTGACTGCTTGGTGAAAAGGTAATATAATATTATATCTATAAAATCGATAATGTTTTATTAATAGTTACATAAAAAAGTAATATAGAGGTGTTTTATGAAAAAAAGGTTTTTATTTGTTGCAATATTTACTGTTTTTTTGTCAATGATTTTTGCTTGTTCACAAAAAGATCCTACTGATGAGCAAAAGACATATACTTATATAGACTTTACAGTGTCTGAAAAAAATGACATAAAAGAATTATTAGGTGAAGTTATTCCATTTATTGCTAATGATGAATATTACGTAGAAATGTATTCTGAAAATGAGAAAATTGGAGTTTACTTTTATACATTTGATAATACAGAAGATGAATTCAAGGCATATCTAACTCTTTATAAAGAATATGATAACAAAGAATCTGCTATTGATGAATATGGTGATACTTGGTATTTTTTTGTAAAAGGTGATTTATTTGTAGATTTACGCTATCACGATGAAGACGAAAGATATATTGTAGATGTTTATGCATATCATTTAGTTCATAAGGACAATTCTGGTGGTTCAACAGATGATACAACACATAAATATACTGATTTTAGCCCAAGTGAAAAAAATGACATAAAAGAATTATTAGGTGAAGTTATTCCATTTATTGCTAATGATGAATATTTCGTAGAAATGTATTCTGAAAATGAGGAAATTGGAGTTAACTTTTATACATTTGATAATACAGAAGATGAATTCAAAGCATATCTTTTACTTTACTCATCATA
>JAEDHQ010000040.1 GCA_016296945.1 Bacilli bacterium
TATCTTTTTTAATAATACAACACATTCTGCTTCAACTCCTAGGCCTTCGCCGACAAAGCCTAGTTTTTCACCGCGTGTTGCCTTAATATTTACTAATTCTTTATTAATTTTTAAACAACTTGCAACATTAAAACACATTGTATCAATATATGGTCGTAATATTGGTTTCTCAATGATTACAGTACAATCAATATTATTGATTGCATATCCTGCTTGATCAAGCAATTTTGATGCTTCTTTTAAAAAGTATGATGATGAAATATCTTTATATTTCAAATCATTATCAGGAAAAAATTTTCCAATATCTCCAAGTCCTAAAGCTCCAATAATAGCATTAACGATAGCGTGAATTACGCAATCAGCATCCGAATGACCTGCTAATCCTTTTTCGAATGGAATTTGGACACCACCCAAAATTAATTTTCTACCTTCGACTAATTGATGTATGTCTCTTGCTTGTCCAATTCTAAACATCCTTCTCACCCATTATAAATTTAATATATTCATAATCTTCTTCAGTAGTTATTTTTATATTCATCTTACTTCCTAAGACAATTTTGGGAACAACCGAAGTGTACTTTTCAATTGCCATTAAATCATCTGTAATATCATCTTCATCTTTTACCTTTAATAAAGCATTTAACAAAAGATCTTTCTTTGAGCCTTGTGGTGTTTGCATTGCATATAAATCATTTCGATTAATTGTTTCAAAAGAATTAGCAGTTACTTTTTTAATTGTATCAGTTACTACTGTCGCTAAACTAACCGCTTCACAACTTTCTAATTCTCTTTTTAATGAATCAATCATCGTTTGTGTTACATTAGGTCTTGCACCATCATGAACTAAAACATAATCAGATTTTGCTATCTTCAAACCTTCTAAAACGCTCAAATGACGCTTACTTCCGCCTGTTGTCTTTAAAACATTAGGATAGTTTATAAGGATATTATTAATAATATTACTATCTTCTTTATTATAAACAACTATTACTTCTTGGCAATCCTTATCAGCTAAAAATAAATCAATTGAGTAACTAGCAATTGGTTTATTATTTACTAATTGATATACTTTGTTAAGACTACCACCAAAGCGTGTTGATTTTCCTCCTAAGAGAATTATAGCACTATAAATCATCTTCATCATCCAAAAAACTATTGTCTAAACTTATTTTTATCTTATCAAACGAGTAATCTTTAGCTAAATTGTTTACTGTTAATCTTTCTCTTAAAGTTTTACTGCTATAATTATATATACTATATGGTTTTTCATATCCTTCTGTATTAGCATATGCCAAAGCACTATCTAATGAGTGCATAAAATCTTTAGCAGTTTTAATTGATTCGTCAGAATATACAATTCCTAAAGTATTGTTAGTTTCTATTTTTGTTTCATTATAATCTAATTCATAATGAAGTAACACAGATGTTTGATTGTTACAATCTCTAATTATTTGATCGACATCTTTTGGATTTCTAAATAATAATAAATATTCAATATCACTAATTTTACAAAGCAAATCATTTTGTTTTAATACTTCACTTTTAATAAAACCTAAATATTTATCTCTCAATTCCTTAGCCACATCAACTCCATAATTATTAAACACTTTTAGAAAACCATTAATTGAAATAATTACTCCGGCAAATTCTAAATTATTTTGAATCATTTGATTAATTGTATCCTCTATTTCATTTTGAGATATGTTTTGGTCTTCTTTAGTTTCCACAAACGTAATAATTGAAGTAATACGATTATTATTAGATACTTTTACTTCTGTAAACATTTTATATCCATTTGCTGTTTTCAAACGATAATTATATGTACCATCTTCAGCAATTTCACTTGCAGCTTTATCAAAAGATGTCAAATCTTCTGGAAATACTAAACGGCGCAACTCTGAATATGTAACAGTTCTACCCTTAATCCCTAATAATTCTCTAAAACTCTTATTGATTATATAAATAACATTTTTATCATCATCATTAAAATATGCATAAGGGACTTCTAAATCATCTATCACTAGTGAAAAACCATCTTGACTATTATCTTTTGTTCCATTTTCTAATAAAACAATAACATAACCAAATAGTTTACCCGCATTTTCAACAGCAATCTTTTGAAGATTTAAACTAATTTCTTCATTATCCTTTACTAAAGCATTATCAAAAGAAAATGTTAATTTAAATTCTTTTCCCTCATTATCCTTTAATTCTTCAAGCAAAGTTTGGTAATCAATTTTTTGATTGTTTAAGAATAAATCACTTACTACCTCTTTTAAATTATCATTATAATTTAATTTTAGTTCATCATAACAGTTTTGTGTAAACTTGATTAGATTTCCTTCTTTATCTAAATATGCAATAACACTCTTATCTAATGTATTTAATGTTTCTTTATATAGTTCTTCATTAGGATCACGAACATACAATAACAAAATAACAATTAATAACCCGATTGCACAAACAACATCAATTACAAATTCAAATGAAAATGGGCCAACCATTGGCAATGTAACATCTAAAATATTCAAAATGATTAACACACATCCACATAAAATAATCATATTTGTAATGATTAATGAAAAAAGTTTTTTACTTTTAACTAATAAAATTACATTCAAAATAATTGCAAATAAAATAAATACTATTTCTGGTTGTTTTAAATAATCTAACATACTTTTACCTCTACATAATTATCGTTGTTGTAGTTTTAAAATTTGTGACAAAGGAATTTTATAAGTTCCATATATGTAATAAAGCCTTTTTATTGATTCATTTGGTTGTGAAGTTAATGGATTTATATAGAATATTACAATATCTTTTTTGCCATTAGCAACTAATTATTTTTTAATAATCACAACAAAAAGAATTGGATTTGCATAATGATATTTTTACATTAGTGCTTTCAATAATTCTAGTTCCATAGCTCCTTTTTTGTAGAGTTAATGTTTACTTAAGAATACTTCATTATCCTTTGTAACTTTATCTTCTCTCTATCTCTTCAAGAGCTATTAGAGCAATACACATATTTTCTCCTTTTTATCGATTAAAACTTCTTTTTTTATTATATCACATCTATTATTTTTTTTAAAGAATAAAAAATAAAACCCTAGTTTTTTAATCTAGGGTTATATTTTCTACTTATTTTCTTTTGCTTTTTCTTTTGCAGCGGCAAGTTTAGCTTTTTCTCTTTCTTTCTTACGTTTTTCAGCTGCTTTTTCTTTTTCCTTTTGTTTCTTTAAAGCTGCTTTTTCTTTTTCCTTTTGCTTCTTTAAAGCTGCTTTAGCTTCTTCTTCAACTAAGAAGTTATAAGATCCTTTAATAATGTTATGTAAATCTGATTCTGAAAATTCACCTTTATTAACTAATTTGAACCATTGATCTCCTACAGGAGATTTAGCTTTAGTAATACTTGGATATTTTACAATTAAACGAGTAATACCGATTGGTTTACGTTGGAATGTAATACGATAATCATTTGCATTAGATTTCAAATTAATAAACATTTTCTTTTTACGAGATGCTTTAAAACTTACGCCATCAGGATCAACTACAATTACGATATCATCAAAATTAGATTGAACAAATTTCATTAATGCTTGTGGAGTTGGTTTAATTACTTTTACAGGCTTTGGTTCTTTTGGAGTTGCTACGAGTGCTTCTTCTACCTTTGGTTCTTCAACAACTTCTTCAGCAGGTTCTTCTTCTGCCTTTGGTTCTTCAACAACTTCTTCAGCAGGTGCTTCTTCTACCTTTGGTTCTTCAGCAACTTCTTCAGCAGGTGCTTCTTCTGCCTTTGGTTCTTCAACAACTTCTTCAGCAGGTGCTTCTTCTGCCTTTGGTTCTTCAACAACTTCTTCAGCAGGTGCTTCTTCAACTTGTTCTTCAGTAGGTGCTTCTTCTGCCTTTGGTTCTTCAACAACTTCTTCAGCAGGTGTTTCTTCTACTTGTTCTTCCACAGGTTCTTCTTTAGTATCTTCAAGAACTTCTCTTACACCTTTTTCTTGTATTTCAGATTTATATAATTTATTCATTTCAATGACTAGAATAACATAATTTAAAATAATTAATCCACCAATAACACCTAAAGCTACAAGATAATAAGCAGTTGGTTCAGTTAATTCTACAAAATAATTTTTATTTTCAAGTGCAACTACAACTACTCCTAACATCATTACTAATAAGACTAAGTTAAAGAAAGTTGGTAATTTTACTTTTCCTTTCTTATAAATAACTCTAGCTAACAATATATAAAATACTAATACTAAAACTATTGCTCCAAATAAACAGTACGCAGTGAATTTGCCAGCAAAATCGTTAAAAATAACTGATGTATATTCTTGGTGTAATAAGTATGCACTAACGCCTAAAACATAACTTACTAGTGGGAAAATAACAGCTTTTTGGAATGGGAAAGCAACATCACCATTACGATTATATGCAGATCTTCTTTCAAAAAGAGCAATGAGAGAAACTAATATAACTATAAATGCAGTAATCATATATCTACATAAATCCTCTACTGCGTAAATTTTATTCATTAATCCCTCTTGGAATAATCCTTTAAAATAAGAGAATGGTATAATAGCCAAAATAGCAAATAGTGCGGCTACAAATTCTAATATTAATAATAAATTTTTTCTACATTTTTTCATAATTGTTTCCTCCTAATATAAAAATTATAGCATTATTTTATAAATTTGTAAACAAATTTATAAATAAAAGATTAGGAAATTTCCTAATCTCTATTTTGCACTCAAATATCCATCCAATAAAATTGATACTCTTTCTATCGTTAACTCTAAATTAATGTTCCCACCAACTGTAATTGAGATGCCTCCAGTTTCTTCAGATACAACAATTGTAATAGCATCATAACGTTCACTAATACCAATTGCGGCACGATGTCTAGTTCCTAAAAATGTAGGGATATCATAATTATCACTTAGTGGATAATATGCACCAGCACATACTATTTTGTTATTTTGAATAATAATCCCTCCATCATGACAAGCCGTACCTGGTGTAAAAATTGTTGTTAAAATTTCTTGGGTAATATCAGCATTAATTGGGATTGCTTTTGATATCAAACTATCTAGAGAGTCTTTTCTTTCAAAAGTAATTAAAGCTCCAATTTTTCTTTTTGATAGATAATCCACTGTATTACAAATAATGGAAATAACTTCAGCTTTTTCTTTTTTCGAACCAAATAATCCGCTACCTTTGTCTTTTCCTTGTTTACCTTCAAATGCTGCTTTAATATCTTGACTATAAATAATCACAAAAAGGCCAAGAAACCAACTTAATATATTCTTAATAAAAGCATTAAGAATATTTAAACCACAGAAAAGAGATAAGAAGTATAAAAAGACACAAGACCCCAACGCAATTGCTAATCTTATTGGATTGATTCTTTGTTTAATTAAAAAGAATAAACCGACAATAATTGCAGTTACTAACAAAAAATCAAATACAATTCTTATAATCCCTGTTGTTTGATTATCATAAAAATAATTATTAAAAAATTCTTTTAATGCATCGAAATTCATGTTGACTCCTCTCCTATAAAACTTTAGAAATTCTTTCTAAACGTTTTTCATCTATTCGTTGCTTTGTTAGAAAATACTTTATCAACTGTGTATCAGATTCATCAATAGCATAATCAATTGGAAGATTGTTCATTTCATCTAAAACCATAATATCAGCTCCCGAATCTACTAATAATCTCACAATATCAATTCTCCCACAAATAACTGCTAAATGTAGTGGCGTTTGTTCCATTTCTCGTGGACAATTTATATCACAACCACTTTTTATTAAAATCTTAATCATTTCTTCATTCCCTTTAGTAATTGCTTTATGTAATGGTGTTTCTCCATTATCATTAGCAAGATCTAAACGAACATTAGCATTAATAAACATTTTTAGTAGTCGCTTACTTTCCAAAGAAACAGCTAAATGTAACAATGTATTGCCACCATTACCCTGTGTACTAAGATCAATCCCATCTGCAGCTAACGCTTTTAAACGTGATTGGATATAGTAATATCTTAAAGGGTTATCTTTGATTGATTTCATAAAATCAACCATTATTTTTTTACTTCCTTTAGCCATTCAGTTCACCAACTATGCCATCAATAAAATCTTCTTCACCATCGAGTAAATCAAACACTGTGCGAATAATTACTTTATGGCCATTTTTAATATATTGATTATAAAAATCACGATATTCATTTAACACTTCAGTAACATTACCATTATTAAATAATATTAATAATGTTATTAATTCCTCACTATTTGGCTTTTGAATAAGCATATCTATTCCATTACCAACATTAAAAACTTTATATCCTAACTCTAATAATCTATTTTCGATATTTGCGTTTAAATTACATATCGAATTATTATTGAATAATTTTTCCGATACAACTAATTCTTTGATTGACTTAAAGAACTTCAAATCAATATTCTTTAATAAATTATTTTCCCCATCATAAATAATTAGTTCATTCTTTGCTAATAATAATATTTCTAATAAATTGCTGGAAACAATTTGAGAGTTTTCAAAGCAATAATCTTTTAAAAATAAAATATTATAATCACTTGTCATATAATTACGAGCGTTAATATCACAAATTCTGATATTTTCATTTAATATTTTAATTATTTCATCAAAAGGAATTCCTTTATTATAAAATGAGCGACAAATTGCTTCAAAAGCATTACGCTGATGATTTATATTTTTAATAAAATAATTTATTTTAACATTGCAATCTTGGATATAAATATTATAAAGATAATCTTCTAATCCTTTTTCTATCACTTTAACACCATTATTAGCACTGTAATTATGAATATGTGGTGAATAAAGAGGTTGTAATCTACTAGTTATTTTTCTTGGAGCATTAAAGTAACGTTTTTTAAATGTATATGTTGGAATCGAATTTGCTAATGAAAGTAAATTTTGATTAACTATCTTATTGCTTTGATAGTCCCCACATACAACAACTTGTTTATTCTTAAATAAATTATTGTACTCACCTGTTGTTAACATATGTGCATCATCAATGATTATAGTTTCATAATCTATATATTTATAATAAGTATTAACGAAACTACGATTACTTAAGAATACACGTAAACGATTATGATGTGTTCTAAAGAAGTTAGGATAATCAAAGTGTTTACTCTTGTGCTTCTTTATTTCCACAGGACTCTTTTTAAAAATTTCATTTATAAATCGTATTCCTTTTTGTTTACAAATAACATCTTCTAAAATGATTGTCTTATTTAAAGTATTAATTAATTCAGAAGTAGTAATCAAACCATTATGTTTAGTAATGTATTCATTAATTATTTTACCAAAATAAACCTCACTAAATTTCGCAGAAATACCTTCAATATCATCATTATTTTCAATAAAAGAAATAATAGAATCTAAATGGTATTTATTTAAAATACCAATACCATGAGTTATGTTTAAATAAACTGATAATTCTTCTTTCGCCTCTAATAATTTAGATAAATATTCGATGTTTTTTTCAATATTACTAAAATAATATCTACTAACACTATCTTTAAAGATCATGCTATAAAGACGAAGGTTTTCCCCAATTTCTTTTATCAGTTCTACAATCACTTCTACAACTTTGCGTAATTCATCATATTTTTTAAAACTATTGTAGATATCTTCTTCAGAAATAAAGACACTTATATAACCATCATACATATTGATAATTTTTAAAATGTTTAAGACATTTGTTTCTTCAGCTTGATATAAAAAGCCAAACAATTGATAGTATTCTTTATTCTTCTTTAAATATGCAATTAACTCACGTAATTTATCAATTTCGTTTTTTAAATTAAAATATTCAATTGGTTTAACATAGCCTAAATCATTATCTAAAATCACACTAAATAAACGATCATTAGACTCATATAAGTTATTAATATAAGCTAAATATTTTTCAAATAAATCTATACGATTACGAATATTATCTTTGTAAAAATCAATCTCATAATCTTTAAAATAATCTATATGATTTAAAATGTTATTATATGCTTTAACAAAAGTCTTTAACAATACTTTTATTTCAATGTAATCTTCTTCATTTAAAGATTGAATAAAATCTGAGATTATCTTTCGATATTTTTTATTTTTAATTAAACTATAATATTCTTTTAAGGCATTGATTGATTGAATATTTTTATGATGGCTTACGTATGAAAAACCAGCAAGTTCATTATATTCACGAATAAACTTCTTTGCTTTTTTCTTTTTAGTATCATACATTCGGTATGATTCATTTTCATACTCAATATTTCCTTTAGAAAAATCTAAACTCTTTAATTTTGGAGTTTTCTTTTCTAATTGTTCAAGTTCCTCATTTAGTAAAATAATATTATTATAAAGATTATCTAATTCATTAATATCATTGTTTCGATTGTGCAAAACAATTGTCATTGTTTTACCACAAATATTATAATTAGAGAACAAATCAAATAAATATATTATTTCATTAAAATATTCATCTTTTTCTAAAAATTCCCAATTAATCAATTTAGAGATTTCTAAATAATAATTTGTAAAATCTACAATATCAACGGCATTTGCACGAATAATCCTTTTAATATCTGATCGATTTTTAAGTATTTTTTCAAGAATATCTGAATTTTCTTTATCATAAAAATCACCAAATAGTAGCTGAATTTCTGATTCAATATTAATTGAATGAATATTTTTATATTTTGTGGATAAATGATATTCTGCTTCTTGATATTTGAAAATATCTTCTTTTAATCTTTCGTATTCATTTTTAGCTTTTTTAAATGTTTGTAGATTTGTTTTCCATTCAGAAGGAATCTCTGTTTCCTCAAGTTCACTCAAAGGATTAATGTATTTATTCATTTCTGAAAAACTCGAAACACTTTTAACCCCAAATGTGCCTAACGCAATTTCATATTCACGAAGTTTTTTTAATCCCGTGTTTAATTGAAACACTACATTAAACACCTGATTATCATGAGTTATATTATTTATAATTGGAATTTGGTTCCAAACACTTTCTTTAAAACTATCAATTTTTTTGAAACTACGTTCAATAGAATCTAATACTTTTTTGATTTCATCATATTCATATTTATAAATACTAGAAATATTATCAAGATTAACAGCTTCAATAGATATTTTATTTGCTATATCATGGTTAATTATATAATTATAATAAAGCATCTCATTAAATCTAAAGTCATATAAACTTTTGTTCATCTCTTCTTCATAATGACTTATCACATCATAATAGCCTTTTAATTGATTGGTTAACGGTTCTATTTCATCTGTTGGATCATAATATGATTCGCTAATTGGGGGATTGGAAATTGATTTAAATGATTCAGTTAAATCAATAAAATAACTTTCAAGCATCAATTGATTAAGAAAATTTTTTATATCTTTAATCGATTCTTTAGAATTTGAAATATATAATGTTTTTTTATTTTTCGCAATATTATTAACAATAAAATCTTTTAATACTGTGGTTTTCCCAGTACCATTAAAACCTGTAATATTTAAACTATCACCATTAATTAAGCAATTTAATACTTCACGTTGTGTTTTATTTAATACGCAACTACTATAATCATTGAAATAATTAGATAAATAAACATGGTCAAAATTCTTTTTTCTATGGTCATTTGCATTACTTTTTTTAGAAGAATTTTTATATGATAAAATGATATCTTTATCTTTTACTTGACCATATGTTAAATAATTATCCAAACGAACAGATACACCTGGCATTTCATTTATAGTTGTCAGAATAAAATCTAGTGAGTAAATATCTTTATATGCATATGTTTGTAAGAAGAAAATTTTTGAATTGCTGATTACAGTATATATCATTGGATTTTCAAATGGTGAAGATATCATTTGTACTAAAATATCATCATTTTCATAATAAATTGAAACTGGAATCAAAATAATTGGCATAAAACGTTCATGATTATCCGTTGAACGATATTGCAATAAGCCATATGTGATAAATAATTGTAATTTAGGATTATTCTCTGCTAATCTTTTAAAGAAATGAAACGGCATATAATTACGTAAATTCTGATCTAATAAATTGCTATGTCCTAATCCTTTATTTTGCACTGGAAAAAAAGTGATTTCATCAATGTTAATTAATTCAAAATTAAGCAATCTTTTGATGACATTAACATCGATAATACCTAATTCTAAATAACTTTCATTACTGAAAATATTTTTTAAGTGTGCATCATTTATTAACTTCTTATTAGTTGTAATAACATCTTTCATAAAATCTTCCTCAAAGTATATTATAGCATAGATTTTATGTTTTTTAAAGTTCATTTTATAAATCTGTTAATATTTTATTTTGTTTAATTAGATAAGGAGGTTGCCTTTTTTAGATTAAATAAAAATCTAGCATTAACTTATTTAAAAGAAAAAGAGCATAATGGATTATCCTATGTTCGAATTTCAGAGTTAACTGATTACTCTATTTCATATTTATAAAACTTATAATTAAAGTTGAGTTTGAGAATATCACAGTTCCACGACATCTACAACGAATACATTTTCTTTAATAAAAGAATGAACAACTATTACTCTTTTTGTTAATAATAATGCAAAATATTTTCATAGTTTTTATTGTGTAAATCCAAGATATTCTTTCTTTATTTTGTTCTCATAAAACAAAATAATTGTGTTATATAAGAATACGACATTTCCATTTCGATCATAACAATATCCTAAATCTATTATCTTATCAATTCTTTTTTGAACTTGATAGCTTGCTTTCTGATAATTACAGAATATTAGTAAAACTATTGGATATTTCATTATTGTATTAATTAATTGATAATAAACTGTTTCATCAAATAATTCTAAATCAAAATAATTAACAGCTTCAAGAGGTAAATTATATTGTTTTATAATTTCATTTATGTTAGACAAATCATTAACCTTTAGTTTAAATATATTTTTTCGCTCATTTCCTTTAATAAAGTCTAAATAATAATTATTTATCTCTTGCCATTTTTTTGAATAATATAAATTGTTAATTCCAATTGTTTCCAATAATACTTTTTCTAAGATTTTTTTAGAAACAATTTTTTTGTTTTGCTCTTTGGTATAGGCTCCAATCTCATCTAATAAATCAATTGCTTTATCTGGAAACTTTCGATTTGGCATTAGATTACATACTTTCACAATTTCACAAATAATTGATTTGGGATATTTGATTCCATAATAATCTTGATATTTATCTTTTATTTTTGTTAATATTTCAATTGTCTCGTCTTTGGTTGCTTCCGGAATAAAGATATTTTGGAATCTTCTAACTAATGCTTTATCTTTAGAAATGTATTGATAATATTCATCTAAAGTCGTCGCCCCAATGCATTTAATCTCACTTCTAGCTAATGCCGGTTTCAAAATGTTTGCAATATTCAGTGCATCCTCATTGTTTTTACCACCACATATATTATGTATTTCATCAATATATAATATTGAATTTTCATTCTTAACTTCATTAATTACATCAACTAATCTTTCTTCTAAATCGCCGCGATATCTTGTCCCTGCCACAAGACTTCCGAGCTCAAGTTGATAAACATGTAATGAAGGCTTTATCTTTAGTAGTTCCATTGTAACTCCTTCTACTAAACAACTTTTTCCTACACCTGCATTTCCAATTAACAAGCAATTATTCTTTTGTTTTTTATTTAGAATCCGGATAATTCTCTTTATATATTCACTTCTGCCAATTACTTTATTAAATTTATTTTTCTTTGCTAGTTCTGTCATATTAATTAGATATTCATTCTCTTCAACGTCAAAATAATCTTCAACTTGAGTTCTTAACCTCATAACATCAATATTTAAACACTTTAAAATTGTAATTGGCTTATAATCTTCAAACATCATTATCCCATATAATAAATGTTCATCATTAATCTTATTGCCTTTATCTTTTAATGCAATACTATAGCTTAATTCAATTATATCTTTCATTTCTAATTCGCTATCTGTAAACTCTAATTTCTTTATTATTTTAATACATTGATTAATATCAACATCACAAAAACAATTCAATAATGAATCTTTTTTATTAACTAACATTAAAAGTAATACTTCACTTCCTAATGTTTTATTATAATTATTTTCTTTTAATAAAGCTTCTACTTTAAAATACTCCTCTATTAAAAAACTATCAAATTTGGAAATCATTTTATCACCATTTACCTTCCATAAAAAGTATATGATTAATAATATTAAATAATAATTAATCAATCTTATCAACTTGATTTAGATATTTTATTGACTTAATTAACAATATTTGATAAAATTCTTATAAAGAAGGTATTAATTAATGAATATTTACAATTTAAAGTATGGACAATTCTGTCAATTTGTTAGCAAAATTGAGTATGGCCACATTGATAAGAAAGGGGAGAAACATCCAAATATCTTTTCAAATCCTGATAATAATTATACTCTACAACATCCACATCAAATCATCAATTCAAAAATTGGTTTATGTTTTGATATTGTAGAACTATATCGCAGTTATCTCTATAAAAAAGGGTATCAATGTGAATCATATTATATGGAGTATAGTGATGGCGACATATTAGAAAGTCACGCCTTCATTATTCACAAAAAGAAAAATGGATTGTGGTATGAATGCATAGATAATTCATGGACTACTGAAGTTTATCCAAAAGGATATTATGATAAAGATACTTTAATTAAATCCATTTATGAATGGTTCCAACAATACGTGGAGAAAGAACATCAAAATGTTGATAAGATTAAATTCTTTTTAACTGCTTACAATCTTCCAATTCCCGTATTCCAAGGAGAGAAATCATTAAGAGAATTTTGTGCTACAAGAAAATATTTCAATACACATCGTATTGAGCACTCTGGAATGGCTATTGTTTTTTGTAAAGGAAAAGTACTATTATTAGAAACAAAGCATAAAGAATTTGTTTTTCCAAAAGGACATATCGAAAAAGGAGAAACATCAAAAGATGCTTCAATTAGAGAATGTTTAGAAGAAAGTGGAGTTTCGATTAAAAATGCAAAATATTATGGTGAATGTGGAAACTACTCTTATACGTTCTCTGGTGGGCATTTAAAGATGCCAAATGATGATTTCTTTCACACATTTAAGGTCAATAGTATTACTAAAAATATCTATGTTCATGTTTATGAAATAGATGAATTCCAAGATTTCACTCTTGAAAAAATCTTTATTAATGGCTATTGGGTTGATATTTCTGAAGCTATTAACATCATAACACATAATAATACAAAAGAAATCTTTTTAAAAGCTTTAGATTTATTTAGAAAATAAAAACGGGAACAGTTCCCGTTTTTTATTATTTATTTAAGTATAAATATTTTTGATATTTTGTTATTATTTGCTTATTAGCACGACATTTTAAAACCATAGAACTATCATCATATATAACATTAGAACTAATGACAACATCTTTGATTTTATATAAAACATTTTGTTCACTATATGGAATCACAAACGTTACTTCTTCAAAGTCTTTATATAATTTTTCGATAATCATTTTTACTAAAATATTTATATTGATATTTTCTTTTACACTAATTCTTAATGCATCCGGATATTCATTTGGAATATATAAATAGTTTCCCACTTTATCAATTTTGTTAAAGGCATATATTGTAGGAATATCAACAACATTCAATTCTTTTAAAACATTATTTGTTGCTTTGATTTGATCTAAGAACTTAGGATTAGATGCATCAACAACATGAATTAATAAATCAGCTTCTTTAATTTCTTCTAAAGTTGATTTGAATGCTTCAACTAGCATATGTGGTAGTTTATTGATAAAACCAACGGTATCAGTAAGAATAAAACTTCCATCGGAAACATTAATTCTTCTTGTAGAAGTTTCTAGTGTAGCAAACAGCATATTTTTTTGAAATACTTCCTTATCCTTTTGATAAGTTAAACTATTTTGTAATAGATTATTCATAAGTGATGATTTTCCACTATTTGTATAACCAACTAAACAAACAGTTTTTATAATACTATTATTTCTTTTTATTCTTTGTTGTTTTCTTTTCTTTGCTAATTCTTTTAATTCGTTTTTTAATGTGGCAATTTTATCGTTTGTTATTCGACGATCTAATTCTAGTTTTGTTTCCCCTGCTCCACGACCATGTGCAAAACCACCACCTGCACCACGTTGACGAGACAATCCTTTTCTTAATCCTGCTAGTCTAGGCAACAAATAACTTAATGAAGCCATTTCTACTTGAATAATTGCTTCACGTGTGCGAGCTCTTTTTTTAAATATTTCTAATATTAAATAAGTACGATCATAAATCGTTTTTTCAATTGCTGCATCCAAATTTGATATTTGCACTGGTGATAATTCATCATTGAAAATAATAACATCAGCTTCTAACGCTTCACTTATCTGCTTAATCTCTTCTACTTTTCCTTTCCCAACATATGTTTTATTATTAAATTCAGGAAGTACTTGCGTAACACTTTCCACCACTTCAATATCACATGCTTCTGCAAGGCCCTTTAGTTCTTCTAATTCAGAAATAAAATTTTCATTTGAAAATCTATCATCATTATCATCATTTTTATCTAGTCTAACACCAACTATAATACCTTTTAATTTATTCGACATATAACTCCTTATTCTTCTTTTCAAATGCTTTTTTATAACAAATAAATAAAATTGGTAAGAATATAATTGTACAAAGTGATTCCGATAAAGGATAAGCTAACCATACTCCATTAATCCCCATAAATGAACTAAGAATAAAGGCAAAGGGTATTAATAAACCGGCTTGACGCAATACTGACATTAATAATGCATTAGTGCCATAACCGATTGATTGAAAAGCAGTAATTGAAATCACACTTAAGCCAGCAGTTAAGAATAAAAAACTCATAATTTTTAGTGCGTTGCGCCCCATATCCATTATTTCTACTTCTAGACTAAACATTGAAAGGATAAAATTAGGGGCAAACTGGAACAACATAAATCCGACTACCATTACACTCATCGCGGTTACATATAAAATCATTAAACCTTTTTTAAATCTTTCTTGTAAGTTAGCTCCAAAATTATAAGAAAGAATTGGTAATCCTCCTTGTGTTAATCCAAAAATTGGCATAAATACAAATGATTGTAATTTAAAAAACAACGAAAGAACACCAATTGATTGTTCACTTGGATCTAGTTTTCTTAATAAAGCATACAATACTATATTAATTATTGCACTTAAAGAATTCATTACGATTGTTGGAATCCCTGAGAAAAATGTCTTTTCCATATCGACGAACTTAAATTTATAGTTTTTATAATTCAGAGTAATATCTAATTTATGTGTTAAAACATATACTAAAACAATCATAAAAGCAGCAAATTGCCCTAACACTGTCGCAATTGCCGCACCTTTAATTCCCAGTCCTAAATTAAAGATAAAAATTGGGTCTAATATAATATTAACAATTGCTCCGACTAATTGGCTGAGCATTGGAACAAGCATTCTTCCCATACTTTGTAACATCTTTGACATATTTATTTCAATAATCATGAATATTGATAAAAACATTATTATTTCTAAATATTCTATGCCATAATCTTGTACTACTTCTACTCCACTTGATAATTTCATAAACCAATTAGGAATAAAAAAACCACAGAATAAAATTACTACTCCCACTCCAAAAGACATAAGTAAACTAGTACGAGCAATATTACTAGCATCATCTATCCTGTCTTCTCCTAAACGACGGGAAATTAATATGTTTGCTCCAATGCCTATTCCCAGAGCTAAAGCTAATACTATTGTTTGAATTACAAATGCATAACCTAAAGCCACAACTCCATTACCTGATTTATCATAATTAGAAACATACATTGTATCAATAATATTATATAATGCTTGAATTAACATTGAAAATATTGCCGGCAAACTCATTGAAAATATTAACTTACCCATCGGCATATTTCTTAATTTTAAACTTTTTATCTCGCTCTCACTTTTCATACTATCACATCCCTTTATAAAAAGATTTCAAATTTTTTCTTCCAATTATTTATTCTTTATCACTATCTTGAATTGCTAGCAAAATTTCATTAAGGTTTGGTAAACTTTCAACTACTCCTCTTTTAGTTACTGATAATCTCGATGCATTGATAGCAAAATCAATAGTTGAATCTAAATTCATATTTTGAGATAAACCATATACGCAACTAGCACAGAATATATCTCCTGCTCCTGTTGTATCAATTGCCTTAATTGGTTCTACTTTATGTTCTTTATACTTACTATTATGATAACTTATGACATTTTTACTTCCACAAGTAACAATTGAAGTTTCTATCCCATAAAGTTCAAGTTCCTTTAAGACATCTTTTATATTTGCAAATTCATCATCTATTAAATGAAAAACTTCAAACTCATTGGGAATTAAGACATTCACCTTCTTTAAAATGTCTAGATCCATAATTTTTGCTGGAGCTGGATTTAATACTATTTTTATTCCTTTTTCATAACAATATTGAATAATTTTTTTAGTTACTTCATATGGGTATTCTAATTGTAATAAAACAATGTCTGCCTCATCAATCACTTTTTGATATTTTAAAATATCACTATATGTAATACTTTTACTTAAGTTATCTGATACTATTACATGGTTTTCTCCGTTATTATCTGTAGTTATTACCGCATAATCTGTTAATCCTTTTTTTGTAATTACATATGTTTTTACTTTATGTTCTTTTAATACTCTCACGCATTCTTTAGCATATGCATCATCTCCTAAAACAGTTATAAAAGAGACATCAACACCCAATTTGCCTAGCATCAATGCTTGATTATAACCTTTTCCCCCAGGTTCTACAAAACGATCTATTGCTTTAACTGTTTCGCCAGAGTTATTAAAATGATCAACATTCAAAAATACTGATTCGCCACTTAATCCTATTACTACTACTTTACTCATAAGATTTCCTCTCTATTAGTATTATTTTTCAATGATTAATTATAACATAAATATAAATAATTGTAAAAT
>JAEDHQ010000118.1 GCA_016296945.1 Bacilli bacterium
ACCATACAAGTAACTTGATTTTTCTTAATAACTATGGTATAATCATATTAGTAAAAGGAGACTATACTATGGATTTTAAAGAATATATCAATTATGAGGAATTTGAGACAAAAAAAATCGAATTTAAAGAAATTGTTTCACACAAAAATTACGAAAAATGGTTAAAGGAAATTGCTGCTTTTGCTAACACTGATGGTGGAAAAGTGTTTTTTGGTGTCGATGATGACGAGAATCCAATTGGTCTGACTAGAGAACAAGTAAAAAATGAAATTTTATATATAAATGATATGTGTGATAAAAAATTACATCCTCATGTTAGATTTGATTATAACAAGATTAAGATTGAAGAAGAACTATATATTCTAGAAGTAATAGTGTTTAGAAATGATAATACTCCTGTTTGGATGACGAGAAGCGATGAACAGGATGTTATTTATATAAGGCGTGAAGGACAAAGTGTTATTGCTCATGGAGAACAGGTAGAAGAACTTGTATTATCAAGCAAAAGAAAACCATTCGATACACAATTTACAAACAGAAACTATTTTGAATTTTCGTTTGATGGTCTTCAAGAATTATATCAAGAAAGACATAATAATCAGCTTTTTATAACGCTTAAGCAATTAGAAAGTATTGATGCGATTGATTCAAATCAAAATGTTTCTAATGGTTTAATGCTTTTTGCAGATAATTGTGACTATGAGAATTGTAATATAGCATGTAGAGTATGGCCTGGCTTAAATAAAGGCTCAAGTACGATGTTAGATAAGAAAGAATATAAAGGTAGTATCCCACAAATATTAGATTATGCTAAAAAGTATATAAAACTATATACTAAAACAGGGCTTGTCAAGCAAGATGCAGGCGGAAACAAACCATTACTGGCTTATCCCGAAAGAGCAATTGAAGAAGCATTAATAAATGCAGTTGCTCATAGAGATTACAATATTGATGGCACTCAAATTGATATAGACATTTTTATTGATAGAATTAGAATAGCGTCTCCTGGCTCTTTTTTGCTCCCTGGAAGAGCACAGGATTACTCAATGGAGGAAATACCATCAAAAAGAAGAAACACTATAATATGCGAAATATTAAAATTGTGTAATATGATGGAATCATCAGGCTCTGGCTTTGAAAAAATAATATCAGATTACAAAATGTATCCAAAAGATTACCAGCCAAAAATATATTCTGATCCCGCTCAATTTGTAATCACATTGTGTGATTTAACATATGATAAAAAGGAAAGTAGTGTGCTTATTCAAAAAGAAATTAAAAATGATTTTACTTTTTCATCACCAAGGGGTGGAAATAGAGAATATGATCGAAAAATACTGGAATTTTGTATGAATGAGCCAAAATCAAGACAAGAGATTCAAAACCATATTGATTTATCTAATCGTTCTCATTTTGTTGAATCTATACTGAATCCATTATTGAATTCGGAACTCTTACTAACCACTAAAGATTCGCCTAATGCACCAAATCAAAAATACTATACAAACAAAGAAAAAATCAAATATAATTAATTGTGCCACGTTTGTCACACTAGTCACGTGTCACTTAGTTTATATACCTAAAAATATAGGCTTAAAGGGTGCACTTTCATTTATAGAGGGTGCAGTATATTAACAAAACTTACCTTTCACATTATAGTAGAATAGGTCTCATACTTAATGTATGAGGCTTTTTTTCATTTGGAACAGGTTTGAACTAAGATAATTAGGCTATTCTTGGCTTTTTTTTATTTATATATAGTTAATTATTATATGTATATTTAAAATCTCTTTGTTATGATTACACAATTTGGAGTAGGGGTGCTAATGGTTTGCACGATATATAAAAACAAAGTAGAAGTTTTTATCTTTGTTGCTTTATTACCAACTTTTTTATATAATATAATTGGTAATAAAGGTTTCTTAAAACATGAACATTAAAGATATTCTAAAAGAAATACTTCAATTTTCAAAAGAAAGAGAATGATTTGAATATAAGGTAATTGGTTTCAGTCAGTTGCGCTAGGAAAATATGTATCTTCTTTATCAAATGCAGCTGCTCTCTTTGGTAAAGACTATGGATATTTTGTTTTTGGAACAAAATGAAAAACTTAGAAAAGATGATTTCTTTAAGTGACGTTCTTAATGATTTGAAAATATGCAAAGCAACTTTTTACTGACTAAAGAAAAAATATCAAAAATAAATAATACCCTATTGATAAATTAATATTTCACTTACATAGATAATCATTACATTTGATTAAAACTTTTTATCTTATATTTGTTACTTTTTAAAATATTATTTTATTTTTTTTTTAAAAAAGACTTGACTCTCCTCTTAGGAGATAGTGTATAAATAATACAGGAGGTGATATTATGTTGAAAATCGGTGATTTTTCTAAGATGTCTAAAGTTACTATTAAAGCATTAAGATATTATGAAAAGGAAGGATTGTTAATCCCTAAATATGTGGATAAATTTACTGGTTATAGATATTATGAAAGTAAGCAACTTTTAGAATTATCTAGAATTATTTATTTAAAACAAATAGGTTTATCAATTGAAGAAATGAAAAAAGTCATAATAAAAAATGAATCTTTAAATGATTTACTAGAAACAAAAAAGAAGGAATTAGAAAAAACTGTTTTTGAATATAATATTAAACTATCCAAAATAAATTATTTATTAAAGGAGAGTACTATGCGAGAAGAAATTTTTGAAAAGGTTGTTCCAAATTGTTATGTTTATTACAAGGAAGGTTTATTAGAAGATTATAGTGAGGTTCCTGAATTTATTTTTAATTCTGGTAAAGAATGTTTAGAATTAAATCCAAAAATTAAGTGTGTTGAACCAGATTATTGTTATGTTAATTATTTAGATGGTGAGTATAAAGAAAAGAACATTAGAGTAAGATATTCTCAAGCTGTTATTAAAGAAGATAATCCATTTATTGAAAATGAAAATATTAAGTTTATGCTCGTTAAAGAAAGTAAATGTATTTGTATTTACCATAAAGGAGTATATGATACATTAGGAGAATCATATGCAAAAATTATGAAATATATTGAAGATAACAAATTAGAGATCTTAGATTTTCCAAGAGAATGTTATATTGATGGAATTTGGAATAAAGAAAATGTTGAAGATTGGTTAACTGAAATTCAAGTTCCGATTAAATAAAAAAGGAGAAATTGTAT
>JAEDHQ010000002.1 GCA_016296945.1 Bacilli bacterium
TATAAACTATTAATTAATAATTTATTTTTAATAGTAATAAATATTATAATTCTTCTCTTCACATTAAACTTTTATTATGCATTAATATTATTAGTAATTTATTTATTTTATATATATAGAAAAAGTAAGACATTTTTCTATATAATGTTATTAACTGATATATTTATTATTATTAGTTATCTTATTAGAATATTATTAATTTATGATTATCATTTAGATAGCTTTGAAGGTATTGTTATCAATATTACTCACTATGACAGTTATAATAAACTAATAGTAAAAAAAGGTTTTATTAAAGTAATAGTTAATGATTATGATTTTTTAAAGATTAAGATTGGAGATAGTGTTTTTGTAACTGGAATAAATAAAGAAATCACAACAAATCGAATTGAAGGATTATTTAATTATCAAAATCATTATTTTAGTCAAAATATAGTATCGATAATAAAAGCAAAAAGCATTGAAATAAATAGTGGATTTAATGTTTATTATCTAAGAAGGTATTTATATGAATACATTAATAAATCATTTGACGATTTAAGCAGTAGCTATATGTTAGGAATGATTTTAGGCGATAGTAGTTCTATTAGTCAAGATGCAATGGAGAATATTAGAATTAATGGAATTTCTCATTTATTTGCTATTTCTGGTTTGCATATCACTTTATTGATTTCTATTATGCAAAAATTATTAGAAAAAATTAATTTAAAAGATAATTTTATAGAGAAGATAATCAGTCTTTTGTTGTTAATTTATTTAATAATTACAAATTTTACTGTCTCAATATTTAGAGCAAGTCTTATGTACTTTATTAGTATCATTAATAAACATTTAAAACTAAGTTTAACAAGTCTTGATATTATCAGTATAATCTTTATCTTATTTGTCATTTTTAATCCATATTATATGTATTCATTGAGTTTTATTTTGAGTTTTAGCGCTAGTATCTCTATTATAATTTTATCGCAAACCCTAAGAGTAAAAAATATGCGAATGAATAGTTTTTTAGAATTATTGTTTATTACGTTTGTTTTGCAGATTATCACGTTACCAATTGTAATAAACATTAATAATAGCATTAATCTTTTGTCAATTATTACAAATGGTATTTTTATTACATTAGTTTCTTTTATTATTCTTCCTTCTACTTTTCTTGTTTTAATAATTCCTTTTTTTAAAGGAATTTATCAATACTTAATATTAGCGTTTAATTGGTTAAATAATTTCTTTGGTAGTATCTTTTCTATTAATATTGTACTTCCTTCTTTTAAGATAATAGAAATAATCATATATTATATATTATTAATAACAGTAGTTATGATATGGAATAAAAAAGATAAAAACATAGGAATAATTAAAAACAATAATCGAATTAAAAAGATAATCGTAATTATAAGTTTTAGTTTGTTCTTAATAACATATTATCAAAAAGCAAATTTAAATATTGATGGAAATATTTACTTTTTAGATATATATGAAGGGGACTGTACAATTATTGATTTGCCTTTTAATCAAGGGGTTGTTATGATTGATACAGGAACAAGTGATTGTAAAGAAGTTCTTAGTTTTTTAAAAGTAAAAGGCATTAGAGAAATAGATTATTTAGTTCTAACCCATGAACATGATGACCATTGTGGAAACAGCAATAACATAATTAATAATTTTAAAGTAAACAAAATTATCACTAGTGCATATAATAGTAATAGTTATCCTAATCAAGTAAGATTACAGGTTGGAGATAATTTTAAAATTAATGGTTATGAATTTTATATTTTAGGTCCCAAAAGATTTGATAAAAATGATGAGAATAATAATAGTTTAATTGTGTATACTAAAATAGGTGACTATAATTATTTATTTTTAGCTGACGTTACAAAAGAGATCGAAGAAGAACTAATAAACCATCAATTAGATGTAGACTGTGTTAAAGTAGCACATCATGGGTCTAATACTAGCACAAGTGAAGTGTTTTATAAAAGTATAAATCCCAAATATGTTTTTATTGAAACAGGAAGAGTTAAAAACTTTGGTTTTCCTCATCAAGAGGTAATTAATACATTAAGTGATTATCAAATATATCGAACTGACATCAATTATACAATTACTGTGAAATTCAATAATAAAAGAAGTATAATCAAAACACTGAAGTAAATAATATATTTGTCCACAAATAGAAAGTGTAAAAACTTTTTATTGTGTATATATATAACTGAATAATATATAATATACTAATAGATATTATATTATTTGGTAAAGTAAAGCATTGTATCTGCAATGCTTTATTTTTATTTCAAATCATAAATAAGCAAATGTATTTTTTATATTCAAAAAAAATCAATAATATGATATAATCATTACAATAGGTGAATGAGTATGGCAAATAATATATATTTTTATAAAGGCGATGAAAAGTTTCTAACAAGTTCAAAGATTCAACGTTTAATCAAAGAAACAAAAGCAGATGAATTAAATATTACTAGCTATGATTGTAGTGAGGTAAATGTTGAAAAGGCTATTTTTGATGCTTTAACTCCAGCATTCTTAGGAAATAAAAAAGTTGTTATTATAAAAAATCCTGTCTTTATAGAATCTGAAAAAGCAAGTAGTTCTCATAATATTAAATTGTTAATCCAATATTTAGAAAAGCCTTGGGAAGAAACTGTCTTAATAATCAATGGTAGTGGTCTTAAAATAAATGAAAAATTAGAAGTTGTGAAAGCATTAAACAAATATGCTAATATCATTACTACTAATGGAATTAGTGAAGTAGAGTTTTCAGGTTGGTTACAACGTGAATGTGAACTACAAGGAGTAAAGATTGAAAAAAATGCAATTGCATTATTCTATAAATCTAGTGGCAATGATTTGGAACAAACACAAAATGAAATTTCTAAAGTTATTAATTATGTAGGAAAGAATGGATTAATAACTGAAGCTATTACAAAAGAATTAATTTCAAAAAACTCACAAAATGATATTTTTACATTGACAAACGCTCTTTGTGAGCAAAATAAAAAGAAAGTTTTTGAAGTATATTTAGAGTTAACTCGTTATGAAAAAGATGTTTCAGTTTTAATTAATATGATATCAAAGACATTAAGGGATAATTTATTAGTTAAGATGCTAGTTAAAGAAGGATATGAACAAGCACAAGTTGCATCTAAAATGAAGGTATCTCCTAATAGAGCTTATTATATGATTAAAAATGCTAATATGTTTTCTGTTGATGTTATTAAAAAATATATTAATAATATAGCTTTATTAGATTATAATATTAAAAGTGGTAAAGTCGATAAACGCATTGGTTTTGAAGAATTTTTATTAAATTTATAGTGTTTAAAAACAAGAGGTCCTAAATGGATTTCTTGTTTTTATTAAGATAAATAAAGTAAGGAAAATTGGAATCTTTAAATAGATTAAACATTATGATATAATTTAACCGTCCTTTCTTGTATTATTTCTGGCGATTTAATTATAACAAAGGACATTTTTTTATACAATAAAAATACGCTGTCAAATAATCTACTGATTATCAGTAAAATTTTTGACAAAGCTGAAATAAAAAAAACATCTGTCATTCAGATGTTTTTTTATGCGATACTATTAACTAATAAAGCCAAACGAGATTTGTTGCGAGCAACAAAATTTTTATGATAAATGCCTTTTGCTAAACCTTTATCTAATTTTTTGCAAGCTAGATTAAAAGCAGCACTAGCTTCTTCCTTTTTACCTGCTGCAACTATTTTTTCTAAGTTTTTGATAGCTGTCTTAACAGATGATTTGAAAGATGCATTTTTTAATCTTCTTTTTTCGTTTGTAATATTACGTTTTACTTGTTGTTTAATGTTTGCCATTATCTTACCTCCATATTACATACTAATTTATTATACTAGAAATTAATAAAAAAATCAAGTATTATTTTTAGTTTTTATTATTTATTGTTTAAAAAGAACAAATAAGATAATAATAAAACCGAGGTGATTAATGATGAATGAAATGAAAAGTAAAAAATTATATTCTATTAGAACTGATTTGGCTTGTGAAAATGGTTTTTTTCGAAAAATGAAAGAACAAGGGAAAACAATTGATAAAAATGGAATTGTTATAACAAAATATTTAGATGAAGATAATTCATGTAACGAATTATATTACAATATTGATACAAGGGCAATTAAAACTCATGATACTGATGATTTAAATAATTGCATTGATGCGTTATCAGATGTTATCATAGAAATGAAAAAATATTTACAAATAAAAGAAAATGCAAAATGTTTAATTATTGGTCTTGGAAATATTAATGTTACTCCTGATTCTCTAGGGCCAATGGTTTGTGATAATGTGATTATCACGCGTCATATGTTTGTTACAAACCAAGATGTTAGTGATGGTATTACTGAGGTTAGTGCTTTAGCACCAGGAGTAATGGGAACTACAGGTATTGAAACATATGATATTGTTGATGCAGTACTAAAAAAAATAGATATCGATTATGTAATTGTTATTGATGCTTTGGCAGCCAGAGCTACAGAAAGAGTAAATAAGACAATCCAAGTAACTAATGTCGGAATAACACCAGGTTCTGGAGTTGGAAACTCGCGAAAGGAATTATCGATTAAAACAATCGGTAAACCAGTGATTGCTATTGGTGTTCCAACAGTTGTTGATGCAGTTACAATTGCCAGTGATACAATTGATATAGTCATTAATTATATTAAAAGTCATGTAAAAGAAGAGCAAGATAAAATCTTTGGAAGCTTTGGGAATTTAAAAGAAGAAGACAAAAAAGCCTTAATTGATGAAGTCTTAACTGAAAGTGGTTTTAATATGGTTGTAACACCAAAAGAAGTTGATTTAGATATTAATGATTTAACAAATGTAATTAGTGGAGCCTTAAATAAAGCTCTTCATCCATTAGTAAATTAAATGAAAAGAGAAATGACAATATGAAAGGTAAAATATTTTTATTGTTAATTGCTACATTGTTTATTGGAATGGCAATAAATATCCCCACAGAAGATGAGAAAAAAATAATTACACAAGAAAAGTTAGATGAATTTGAGGAAAATGTTATAATCAAAGACAATGATTATGTAAATATAGTAAATAGTATAGATCCTACACCATTTAATAATGCTGGAAAAAAAGTTGAAGGATTAATCGATAAAGGTTTTGATTTATGTTTTGGTATTTTAAAAGGAATGATAGAAAATGATGAACAATAAAAAATTAAGGAATATTTTATTAGCATTTGCAATAATTTATATCGCTTATTATTTGGTTGTCTATATAATTCATTTTTAATTACTAGTTTTTTATGATTAATATTCAAAATAATTTTACTTTATGCTATAATTATGCATATGTAAAATAATATTGGAGTACTAATTATGAAAGTAGCAATCATTGGTGGTGGAGCATGTGGAGTTATCTGTGCCATAAAACTAAAAAAAAATAATCCTAATCTTAATGTTGTAATATTTGAACAAAATGATCGTATCTTAAAAAAAGTCTTAAAAACTGGTAATGGAAAATGCAATATTACTAATCATTTAATAAGTGATGATATGTACAATGATTTTTTATTAATTAAAAATAATGAAGAAATTAATGTAACTAAGGAATTATCTGATTTAGGTATTGTTTTAAAAGAAACAACATTAGGTAGAGTATATCCATATTCCGAGTCTTCCAAAACAGTGATTAATGTTCTTTTAAGAAATTTAGATAGATATGGTGTAAATGTGGAAACCAATTATTTAGTTAATGATATAAACTATCAAAATGATAAGTTCATAATTAATAATTCTTTAAAGTTTGATTATGTTGTGATGGCAACAGGATCAATTGCTCAAGAAAAGACTAATGGATATAGTATAATGCAAACATTAGGTCATAAAGTAAGTACATTAAGACCGGGTTTAGTCCCTATCATAACATATGAAAAGACTGATCATTTACAAGGTATTCGTTGTAAAGTAGAAACTAAAGTTAATGGTAGAACTTTAAGTGGAGAGTTATTATACAAAAATGATGGTTTATCAGGAATCCTATCTTTAGATTTATCAAGACTAGTTAAAGTAGATGATATAATATGTTTTGATTTAATGCCAGAGTTTAGTTATCAAGAAATAAAAAATTTATTAAATAAGCAAGCACTTGATAATTATTCAGTAAAAGAACTATTAGAAGGAATCTTTAGTAAAGTATTAGTTAATGAAATAATGAAAAGAAGTAAAGACTTAGATTCTATTATTGACAATATTAAAAATTTCAGATTTACTGTTAAGGGTTTCAAAGACTTTAAAGAAGCACAAATTGTTTGCGGTGGAGTTAAAGTATCGGAAGTAAATAATGATTTTTCATCTAGAAAAATAAAAAATCTATATCTTGGAGGAGAACTTTTAGATGTAGATGGTGCTAGTGGAGGATATAACCTATTTTTTGCTTGGTTATCAGGGATTGTGATTGCAAATTCTATCAATAAAAAATGTTCTAACTATTGTTAGAGCATTTTTCTTTATATTTTTATAAATTAATTATCCGAAAGTAAAATAATGTTATTTACAAAATTGATAAATAAATGTATAATATTAGTGTATTAGATTGACATGGGAGCTACGGCTGAGAGGTTGCGTAATGGCAACGACCATCAAACCTGATCTAGGTAATGCTAGCGTAGGAAAAAAGATTGAACAATAGTTTTTTTAAGTACGTTTTTGGCATTCAAAAACTTTTTTATTTTTTAGGAGGTATAGTTGTTATGAGAAAAAAAGAAGTTTTTAATGTTACATTCAGTGCAATAATGTTAAGTTTATCAGTTGTATTGGAATTATTATTTAAGTTTGTTATTATTTTAGACATGCCAAATGGTGGTGGGCTTTCAATTGCGATGTTACCTGTAATTGTAGCAAGTATTGTTTGTGGATGGCAATATGGTTTAGTTGCTGGTATTGGTTATGGTTTACTTAACTTTTTAATCGATGGCTACGGATTTAGCTTATGGTCATTTATCTTTGATTATATTTTAGCTTATGCAAGTGTTGCAATTGCAGCTGTATTTAGAAAGCAAATTTTAGAAGGCAAGAAGAGTTATTTTGCACTAGCTGTTGTTTGCGTGTTCTTACTTCGTTGGGTTGCTAATGGCTTAAGTGGTGTTATTAATGCCGAAGCTTGGGGATATAATGCAGAATTTTTAGCAGAAATGTTTGGTGATGGAAAGACTGGAATGGGTTATTTATTCTTATATTCATTTGTAGTTTATAATTATCCTTATCTTTCAATGTCATGCGTTTTCTGTATTGTTGTCGGAATCTTAGCTTATAAAGTACTATTCCAAAAATTTGTTCGTGAAGAAACTGAAGAGTAAACAAGTAAAGATATTAAAATAGTAATTAATAATTAAGAGCAAAAACTAAGTTTAAAGAATAGTTATTAAATATACATATGGAAATATAACGCGACATAATAGTTTTAATACTAATTATGTCGTTTTTTATGCTTTGCCTATATTATAACTATGATAAAACGGGACAGAATATGATTTTTAAATAAATAATATTATTTAATAAAATTTTTAGAAGATTTTTTAATTTTAATGTTAAATGTCATAAATATTTTATTTACTATAGATGAAAAATGTGATATAATTAATTTATAAATATATGAAAGGGAAATGCATTTTGCATAAAGTTTTAAATTATGAATTTACCAAATAAATTAACTATCGGAAGAATGTGCGCAATTCCGCTTGTTATTGCAATATCTTTGATATCTGCATTGCGTAATATTGTTATTTTGGAAACAGTTACATTACAAGAATTATTATTACTAATTATTTTTGCTTTAGCATCAATTACAGATTGCTTAGATGGAAAGATTGCAAGAAAATATAATCTTGTAACTAACTTTGGTAAGTTTATGGATCCATTAGCTGATAAACTATTAGTTTTATCAACACTAATTGCACTACTTGAAATGGGGAAATTTAGTGTTTTTGGTGTGAGTTTAGGATTCGTAATAACAATTATCTTAGCACGTGAACTTGCTATTACAAGTTTACGTACGATTGCTGCTGATAATGGTGTGGTTATTGCAGCATCAAAATTAGGAAAATATAAAACTGTTTCACAAATGGTTATGATAATCTTTTTAATTATTGATTGTTATCCATTTACATTTTTAGGCGGTGTAGCAAGAGATGTTACTGCTTTAGTTTTAATTTCAATTGCTACTATCTTAACTATTGTTTCTGGAATTGATTATTTTATAAAAAATGGTTCTGTTCTCAAACAATCTAAATAGATATCAATAATAATAAAACAAGAATTTAGAAATAAAATAATAAACAACAAATATAAATAGGAGAAAAATATGGCTGAAGAAAAAAATAAAGCGTTAGAACAAGCATTTAAGGATATTGAGAAACAATTTGGAAAAGGCTCAGTAATGCGTTTAGGAGAAAAAGTGCATGAAAAGATGGAAGTCATTCCAACTGGATCTGTTTCTTTAGATATGGCATTAGGTGTTGGCGGATATCCAAAGGGACGAATCGTGGAAATCTATGGACCTGAAAGTAGTGGAAAAACAACTTTTGCTTTACATGCAATTGCGGAGGCACAAAAAGAAGGTGGCATTGCCGCTTTCATTGATGCTGAACATGCTCTTGATCCACGTTATGCTCATGCTTTAGGTGTTGATGTTGATAATTTAATTGTTTCTCAACCTGACACTGGTGAACAAGCATTAGAAATTGCTGACCACTTAATTAAAAGTGGTGCTATCTCAATTTTAGTAGTTGACTCAGTTGCTGCATTAGTTCCAAAAGCAGAAATTGATGGTGATATGGGAGATTCTCATGTTGGTATTCAAGCTCGTTTAATGTCACAAGCAATGCGTAAATTAAGCGGAGCAATTAGTAAGAGTAATGCTGTTGCTATCTTTATTAACCAAATAAGAGAAAAAGTTGGTGTAATGTTTGGAAGCCCAGAAACTACCTCAGGTGGTCGAGCTTTAAAATTCTATGCATCAGTACGCTTAGATATCCGTCGTGTTGAACAAATCAAACAAGGTGATACTCCAATTGGTAACTTAACAAGAGTAAAAGTTGTTAAGAACAAAGTAGCTCCCCCATTTAGAGTAGTTGATGTTGACTTAATCTACGGTAAGGGTATAAGTAAAGAAGCTGAAATCTTAGATTTAGCAGTTAAGTATGATATTATTAATAAGAGTGGATCATGGTTCTCATATAATGATGAAAAACTAGGTCAAGGTCGAGAAAATATCAAACAATATCTACATGAAAATCCTAACCTTTTAGAAGAAATTCATCAAAAAATTAAAGATGTATACATGCAAGAATAAAACTTAAAAATTTATTTGCGATAAGAAAAGAAAAAATTTGGTTTCTAATAATTTTATTAGAAGCCTTTTTTTATGAAGAAAGATTTGATTTATAAAGGAAAAGATAAAAAAATATTATAAATACATATTTTTAAATATAATAATTTTTTAAATTGAGAGATTTCTTCCATTGACTGAAATAGTTTTTTGTAGTATAATTAAAAGGATGTAAAATATTATGTATAATTACTTATAATTTAATAACTAATTTTATATAGATTTACAAATTTAAAAATAGGAGGAAAATATGTCAAGAATTATTATGCTTTCTGGAAGCAATGTTCTTAACTTCCTTATCCCTCTATTTGTCGGCATTTTATGTTTATTAGGTGGAGCGTTCATCGCTTTTGCAATTTTACGTTTGCGTTATAAGAAAGCAGGATTAGATGCAAATAAAATTATTGAAGATGCGAAAAAGAGCGCAGAAGACAATCGTAAGAAAGTTGTTTTAGAGACAAAACAAGAATTGTTTAAATTAAAACAAGATTCTGAAAAAGAAATTAAACAAGCTAAAATTGAATGTGATCGTGAAATTAAAGAACGCAAAAAATCAGTTTTAGAAAGCGAACAAAAATTATCTCAGCGTGAAGAACGTTTAGATAACAGAAGTAACAATCTTGATAAGAGAGAAGAAGGTTTAAATTCAAAAGAACAAAAGATTGATCAAAGAAAAGCGGAACTTGAAAAACAATTTGTGAAAGTCGACGAATTGATTGCTGAACAAAATCAAAAATTGATTGAAATTTCAGGTTTAAAGGTTGAGGAAGCAAAGAAGATTATTTTAGAAAGAATTGAAGAAGAAATGTCTTTGGAAATTGCTGGTGTTATTAAAGAAAATGAAGAAAAAGCAAAAGTTGAATCTGCACGTAAAGCCCAAATTTTACTTGCTAATGCAATTCAACAATATGCTAATGAAAGTGTTAGTGAAAAAACAGTTTCTGTTGTTCCACTTCCAAATGATGAAATGAAAGGTCGCATTATTGGTCGTGAAGGTCGTAATATTAGATCAATAGAAGCATCAACTGGTGTTGACTTAATAATTGATGACACACCTGAAGCTGTAGTTATTTCTAGTTTTGATCCAATCAGAAGAGAAATAGCACGTCGTACATTAGAAGCATTAATTGCTGATGGTCGTATTCAACCATCAAGAATTGAAGAATTAGTTGCAAAATTTAAGAAAGAATTAGATATAGAATTAAGAGAAGCTGGTGAAAAAGCTGTCTTTGATGTAGGCGTTGGTAAAATGCATCCTGAATTAATCAAGTTATTAGGACGCTTAAAATATCGTACAAGTTATGGTCAAAATGTTTTAGACCATTCAATTGAAGTTGCTCATTTGGCTGGAAAACTAGCAGTTGAAATAGGCTTAAATGAAGTAGTAGCTCGTCGTGCTGGTTTGTTACATGATATTGGAAAAGCTGCTGATAGTGAAAATGAAGGAAGCCATATTGATATTGGTGTTGAACTAGCAACAAAATATCGCGAAAATGCTACTGTTATTGATGCAATTGCATCTCATCATGGTGATAAAGAAGCAACAACTGTGATAGCACAATTAGTTGCTGCTGCAGATACTTTATCTGCTGCTCGTCCTGGAGCTAGAAATGAATCAATTGAGAATTATATTAAGCGTTTAACACAATTAGAAGAAATTTGTAATGGTTTCAAGGGTGTTGAAAAATCATTTGCTTTACAAGCTGGACGTGAAATCCGTGTTTTAGTAAAACCAACTGAAGTAGATGATACATTAGCATATAAATTAGCACGTGATATACGTATTAAGATTGAAAATACTTTAACTTATCCAGGAACAATCAAAGTAACTGTTATTCGTGAAACTCGTGTTCAAGAAACAGCTAAATAAAAAATAAATTTTTATATGTTTGAAAATTAAGTTTCTAGTTAAAACTTTGATAGTTCTACTAGAAACTTTTTTAAAAGTAGAGGTAATTTATGGAAATATTAATTATCGGTGATGTTTTTTCCAAACTAGGTCGAAGTGCTTTAGAGAGAAATATCAAAAGGATTAAAAGTGAACGAAAAATCAATTTAATAATCTGTAATGGTGAAAATATATCCCACGGTCGTGGAATGAATGAAGGACACTATCTTTGGTTATTAAACCAGGGTGTAAATGTTATTACATTAGGAAATCACACATGGAATCAAAGAAGCATCTATAATATAATTGATGACGCCAAATGTCTAGTTAGACCTTATAATTATAAAGGAGATGTTCCAGGGACTGGATATATTACAATTAATTATAATGGAATTAAAATAACAGTTTTTCAAATGTTAGGACAAGTTTTTATGAATGAAGAAGTTGATAGCCCATTTGAAAAGACAGAAGAATTATTACAAAAGCTTGAAAGCGATATAATAATTTGTGATTTTCATGCTGAATCAACAAGTGAAAAGATTGCTTTTGGTTATGCATTTGATGGAAGAATTACTTGTGTTTATGGAACACATACGCACGTTCAAACAGCTGATGAAAGAATCTTAGAAAAAGGAACTGCATATATTACTGATATCGGAATGACAGGGCCAATTGAAGGAGTAATAGGTGTCAAAAAAGATATTATAATTGATCGATATATCAATAACGGAAAGATGCGTTTTGAACCAGAAGATGAAGGAAAATCGCAATTCTGTGGAATAATTTTAGAAATTAATGATACTACACATAAAGTGACACGAATCGACAGGCTGAACGTGATAGAATAATGATGTAAACTTTAACACAGGAGGTAAAATTATGGATGTATTAAAAGTTTCATCAAAGTCAAAACCAAATTCAGTAGCTGGTGCACTTGCAAATTCGTTTAAAGACAAAAGAGCGGTAGAAATTCAAGCAGTTGGAGCTGGGGCATTGAATCAAGCAATCAAATCAATCGCTATTGCCAGAGGATATGTTGCCCCAACAGGTAAAGATTTAATTTGTATTCCAGCATTTTCTGATATTCAGATTGATGGTGAGGAAAGAACTGCTATTAAATTAATAGTAGAAACTCGATAATATATGAAAGATTAGAAATTGTAATCAAAAAAAAGATAGAATAGTGAGTGATTTTCACTTACTATTTTTTTAAGAGACAAATTCTTTGTTTTGTCTAAAAATGTAAAAAAAGAGCTTTCAATAATAGGTATTGAAAAAAACTGTAAAAAGTAATAAAATATTAACATATAATATTGTTAGTAGGTGTTTAGATGAAAAGTAGTTTACCAATACTTGAAACAAATAGACTAATCTTACGAGAAATCAGAGAATCTGATTCTCTAGATATGTATGAATATGCGCAACTACCTTACATTGGTCCGCAAGCAGGTTGGGAACCACATGGTAGTATTTCTCATACTAGAGAGGTAATTAAAAGTTTTAATCGTAAACCACAGTATGGTCAGCTTGGTGTTTTCGCAATTCTTTATAAAGCCAATATGAAGATGATTGGAACAGTTGAATTACACACATATACTCGTAATTTCAAAGCTGAATTAGGTTATACTGTTAATCCACAGTATTGGGGAATGGGAATTGCTTGTGAATCATCAAAGGCAGTTATTAGATGGGGTTTTGAAGAACTAAATTTAAAGCGCATTGAATGCTGTTGTTTCACAGATAATAACCAATCACGACGTGTTTGTGAAAAATTATTATTTCCTTTTGAAGGTATTAGAAGAAAGGGATATAAATTATATAATAATTATATTGGTGATCTTGAATGTTATGCGATGACTGATGATGATTACCATAGAATTATTGAAAATGATTTATGGAATAAATGAGATGATTCATGATATTTTAAGTTTTGTAAAAAGAAATAAAAAACAATATCCACTAATGGAGAAAATTGATTTATATAAATTATTATTTCAAAAAAATCTCTTAGTTGGTCATTTAGTAACAATAGGTGATATTAAAGATTATTTAAATAAAGAATTAAAGGAAATTAATAATCTTGATGATAACTCTTTACTTTATGAATATATTAGCGAGTGTGTCGTAAGAATTAATCTTAAACCTTTTTTAAAGGTCTATTCGCAAGAAAGATTATTAGATTTATTTTATAAATCTTCATCTATTGAAACTAGTAATAATTTACTTAATGATGTAAAAATGTTTGCTTTAGAAGATATCTATCAAGACTACTTAGGAAGAATACCAAGTCATAGTGATATATATCGTCATAGTTATCATCCTCATTATCGTGTATGTGCTAGTAGTTTATTAGATATCGATTTAAAAACTTTAAAACTTCAAAATTTTATTGAAAGTGTTCGTTCTGATAAACTGACAATTATTGCTTTAGAAGGACGTTGTGGTAGTGGGAAAACGACAATAGCTAAAAACTTAAAAAATGTTACAGTCATTGAATTAGATGATCACTTTGATTCCGAAAGCGATCCAATTAATTTAGAATATTTAGAAGAATTACTAGAAAGTTTAGAAGTAGGAAATATAATCACAGAAAAATGCTATGATTGTCATCGAAAATCATATTATTATAAAGAAAAAACAATTAGTAATGTAGTAGTTGTAGAAGGGGTATATGGATATCTTGAAAGATTACGTAAATACTATGATTACTTAGGTTACATTGTAATCGATAAAGATACACAAATGGAAAGAATTAAGAAGCGAAGCAATTATCAAGATTTTATTTGTAAATGGATTCCGAGAGAAGAAAAATATTTTGATAGTTTTGATTTTGTAGTTAATGCTGATATCTTAATTTGAAAGTTAATTTAAGAAACAAAGGTAAAATATATGAATACAAAAGACAAAGAAAACAAACAAAATATTAAAAAAGTAAAGGCAAAACTAACAAAAAAAGAATTCAGTCGTTTTGTTGTTCCATCTTTAACGCTTGCCCGTAAAAGATTAATTAAAGATACACCAGTAATCAATTTTAATTTAGATGATAAATTAAAAGGATTTGGTTTAGGTAAATTCTATTTGATGAAAACTTATGGATGTCAAGGTAATCTTGCTGATAGTGAAAAGATGGCAGGAATTTTAGAAGCGATGGGATATCAAGAAACACAAGATGATAGTGTTGCAGATGTTATTATCTTTAACACATGTGCAATAAGAGAAAACGCTGAAAATCGTGTTTTTGGTGAACTTGGAAGAATTAAAAACTTAAAAACAATTAAAAAAGATTTGTTGATGATTATTTGTGGATGCATGAGTCAAGAAGAAAAAGTAGTTAATATGATTGCTTCTAAATATCCACAAGTTGATATTGTCATTGGCACTCATAATATTGCCTTATTAGGTGAATATATTTATGAAGCATATACAAAAAATAGTCGTATCATTGAAGTGTTCTCGAAAGAAGGAGAAATATATGAAGAAGTACCGATGAAACGAGCTTCAAGTCGTCGTGCATGGGTTAATATTATGTATGGTTGCGATGAGTTCTGTACATATTGTATTGTTCCATATACTCGTGGTAAAGAACGTTCTCGTCATCCTCAAGAAGTAATAGATGAAGTAAAGGAATTAGTCAAGGAAGGATATGTTGATATTACCTTATTAGGTCAAAATGTTAATGCGTATGGCAAAGACTTTGTTGATATCAAATATTCTTTCGCAAATTTATTAGAAGATTTAAGTAAAACAGGAATTCCTCGTATTCGTTATACCACATCTCATCCTCGTGATTTAGATTTAGAGACAATCAAAGTAATGGGAAAATATCCAAATATTATGCCACATTTACATTTGCCAGTGCAATCTGGTAGTAATACAGTTTTAAAACGAATGAATCGTAAATATACAAAAGAAGAATACTTAGAAAAAGTAAGTTGGTTACGTGAATATGTTCCTGGCATTTCTCTAACAACAGATATTATTGTTGGTTTTCCAAATGAAAGTGATGAAGACTTTTTAGAAACATTAGATCTTGTAGAAAAGGCTGGTTTTGAAGGTGCTTTCACTTTTATTTACTCGAAACGAGAAGGAACACCAGCTGCATCTTTTCCCGATTCAATTAGTGATGAAGTGAAAAAGGAAAGACTATTGCAATTGAATGAAAAAATAAATGAAGGATTTTTAAAAGGTAACCTCCGTTTTGAAAATCAAATATTAGATGTTTTAGTAGAAGGATATTCTGAAAAAGATCCAACAATGTTAACTGGGTATACTCCTCATGAAAAATTAGTAAACTTTGAAGGAACAAGTGATTTAATTGGTAAAGTAGTAAAAGTTAAGATTATAAAGGCTTATAGCTGGCATTTACGTGGCGAATTAGTCTAAACCCTAGTAGCATTACATTATTTCTTAGAATATAATGTAATGAGGAGGGATATTAATGAATGGCATTCGCGAAATTGTTACTAAAGCTGTAGTTGGCAAAGGTAAAAAACTAATTCGTTTAACTGATACTTTGACTCCCAATAATACCCCATATAGTATTTTAGGATGTTGGATAATTAACCATCAATTTGAAGCAGAGTTATGTGATAATGTTGTTAATATTAATGGTACATATGAGATTAATATCTGGTATGCTTATGATAACAACACTAGAACTGATATTGCAAGACAAGTATCAAATTACACGCAAACAATAAAGATTCGAGAAATCGTTGATGACTTATGCAATGATGGTCGCGATGTAATTGTTCGTGTGCTACAACAACCTACAGTTACAAATGGTGAAATTTGTGATAATTTAATTAATGTGGAAATTATAGTTGAATTGTTAGCTGAAGTAATCGGGGAAACAAAAATTAAAGTCACAATCTTTGATCAATTTGATCCATGTGATCCATATGAACAAGAAGACTTTGAAAACCAAATAAATGAAGACTTTATTAATCAAGAAACACAATAGGTGAAGATATGTATGAGATTTTATTATTTGATATTGATAATACATTATTAAACTTTGATCTAGCGGAAGAGAAAGCAATTCATGTAGCTTTAGCTCATTATGATATTGAACCAACTTTAGAGGTTGTTTCAAAGTTTAAAGAAATTAATAAGCAGCTATGGAAAAAGTTTGAATTAGGAAAAATAACAAAAGAAAGATTATTAGAAAAACGTTTCGAAGAATTATTTGAATTCTTAGGTAATATCAAATATTTAGAGAATAATATTTCTCGTGAAATCAATACCTATTATTTGAATCAATTAGCAAATTCTAGTGATTTAATGCCTGATGCATATGAAGTATTAAATGAACTTTCAAAATCTCATAAGATTTATCTTGTTACAAATGGTGTTACCAAAACACAAACAAAGCGCATCAATAATAGTTCAATAAAAAAGTTCTTTAATGGTGTATATATTTCCGAAACAATTGGAATTCAAAAACCATACAAAGGTTTTTTTGATTATGTGTTTGCTGATTTAAAGATTAAAGATAAGAAAAAAGTCTTATTAATTGGTGATAGTTTAACTGCTGATATTATTGGTGGCATTAATTATGGAATAGATACGTGTTGGTATAATTTTAAAACTCAAGAAAGTAAAGATATTCGACCAACATATGAAATAAAAAGTTTAAAGGAATTATTAGATATATGTATTTTTTAAAAAAGAGTCGAAACTGATTCGACTTTTTTTATTTTAATTGTAGTATTTTTTTGGTATAATCTATGTGAAGATATTTCTAAAGAGTAAAAAAAATGAAAGACAAAATTATTAAAAAAAGAATCGTAAAGATTAAGACTCAAAAAGGTAATAAACTATCATTACTAATTTTATCTAACAAAAATAATAGTGGTTATGCACCTGGAATATTATGGATTCATGGTGGTGGATATTTTACAGGAATGAAAGAAATGGTATATATGTCACGAGCTTTAAATCTTGTAAAAAAGTATAATGCAGTTGTTATTTCTCCCGGTTACAGATTATCTTTATTTCACCCATATCCTAAGGCATTAGAAGATTGTTATGAAGCATTGTTATATATGTTTTATCATTGTGATGAATTAAAAATTTTAAAAAATCAAATAATGGTTGGCGGAGAAAGTGCTGGAGGTGGTTTAGCTATTGCCTTGGTGATGCTTGCTAGAGATAAAAAGGAAGTAAACATTGCATATCAAATGCCTTTATATCCGATGATTGATAATTTTGATACTTCATCATCAGTAAATAATCATGGCAAAGTTTGGAATACAAGAAGAAATCATTTCGGCTGGAAACTTTATTTACGAAAAAGAGCTAAAGAAGAAGTTGAACCATATGCTTCACCTGCTAGACAAAAAGATTATTCTAATTTACCTAGAGCCTATACCTTTGTTTGTGATCAAGAGCCATTTTATGATGAAACAATAACTTATATTAATAATTTACAAAAAGCCGGGATATCTGCAAAAGTAGATATCTATCCGAGTAATATTCATGCTTTTGATATGCTTTATCCTTCTAAAGAAATCTCGAAACAGGCAATTAAAAAGTTTGAAGAAGAATTTGAGTATGCTTTAAAAAACTTCTTTGCAGATAATAAATAGTGTTTGAAAGACACTATTTTTTTGATAAAAGATTATTGTATTAATAAAATTTTTAAATATTGGAAATAATAAACATACTTAATGAGGTTATACTATGTGGATATTATTTTCAATTCTCTCAGCCGTTTTTGCGGCAGTTATGAGTTTTACGGTAAAAGTAGGATTAAAAGATTTAAATCCTGTCTTAAGCTTAACTGTTAGAACGTTTTGGGTTTTCATATTTTCTGTAATCTTAATTCTAATCTGTAAAATATTTAAGTTTAAAATATCAGAAGATATAAAATTCTATTCATTATTTACGATTAAAAATTTTTTATGGATAATGGTTGTCAGTGTCGCAACGTTCTTAACATGGCTTTTTTATTTTTTTGCAATCAAAAATGGTACTGCTACAAAAGTAATGGCAATTGATAAATTAAGTATCATTTTAATTGTCATCTTAAGTGCAATATTTTTAAAGGAAAAGATTACATTTTCAATGGTTGTGGGGATTATTCTCTTAATTGTTGGTAGTTTTATGATTGTTTTTAATTAATATTTGAAAAATAATAGCTTTTGGTGTATAATAATATAGTTAAAGATATAACACATAATTTGAGGTATTTTTATGGATATAAAAGCTATTAATCATTTAAATGATCGAATAAATAACCTTAAGAAAAAGTGGAATCAAGAACTAGATACTGTTAATCACTATTATTGGCCAATTGTAGCAAAAATTAAACGTGATAAGAAAAATCATGTCTGGTATTTCACATTATCATTATGCCTTCTTGGTTGTGTTCTAATGTGGATAGTTTTAGGTGAAATAGTTAATGAGTATTGGCTTGGTGCTTCATTAGGTGGTAGTGGAATTATTATTTTTTTAACTGCTCTAAGAATGATTAAAACATTAAAAGCTTTAAAGAAAGAGAATACTAATTGGGAAAAAGCATTAAAAACTGCAAATGAATTGCAAGAAGAGATAAAATTAAAAAGTGAAGAATGTACAAAATATATGCTTGATGAGCTTAAAAATCATGATATCGAAATTAAAAATATCGGAACTGCTTATGATGATGTATTAGAATATTTCAACCAATGGGTAGAAACAGTTTAACTACCCTTTTATATCGCGAGGAGATAAAGTTATGCAAAGAGTATTAAAGATTAAAGATTTACATGTGTCTGTTGAAGATAATGATGGAGTAAGCCAAAAAGAAATTTTAAAAGGATTAAATTTAGAAGTTAAAACTGGTGAAATCCATGCGATAATGGGTCCTAATGGTACTGGTAAAAGCACTTTAGCAGGAACTATTATGGGTCATTATAAATATAACGTTACTGATGGAAGTATCAATTTAGATGATTTAGATGTATTGAATATGAGTGTAGATGAACGAAGCCGTGCGGGAATTTTCCTTGCAATGCAATATCCTAATGAAATTAGTGGCGTTAGTAATTCTGATTTCATCAAAACAGCAATGCAAGCCCGTTTACCTGAAGGTGAACATATTAAACTATTTAAATTTATTAAAGAACTAGATAAAGCGGTGAGTGATTTAAAAATGCGTAGTGATTTACCACATCGTTATTTAAATGAAGGATTTAGTGGTGGTGAAAAGAAACGTAATGAAATCTTACAAATGAAAATGCTTAAACCATCTTTTGCCATTCTTGATGAAATAGATTCTGGTTTAGATGTTGATGCTTTAAGAATTGTTGGTGAAAATGTTAATAATATGCGTAGCCCTGATTTTGGCGCAATTGTCATTACCCATTATCAAAGATTACTTGATTATATTGATTGTGATTATGTGCATATAATGGTTGATGGAAGAATTGTAAAGACGGGGGGAAAAGAATTGATTGAAAAAGTTGATGCTTTAGGTTATGATTGGATTAAAGAAGAATTAGGAATTGTTGATGAAGTTGCTTCTAAACCTCGTACTGTTTTAGGTACTTGTGCTGTTAAGAAAGGAACTGAAAACAAATAATGAAACGCTTTATGAAAATCCCATTATTTAATACTTTCAAAAATTGTAATTATCTATTCTTACATAATAATAACTATGTAAGTAGTAATATAAATCAAAAAGATTTAAATTTCTTAAATGATCTTGAAATAACTATTTATCATTTGTTGGATAAAGATTGTAATCTTAATTATACATTTAAGCAAGGAATTAATGTGAAAATTACAGAAGTCAATTATTATAATGGTAATCTAAAAATTACAAAAGAAATCAATTGTTTAGATAATTCTCATATTTCTTTAATTACAATTGAGGAAAGTGAAGATTTAGATTGTAATATTTGTGTTAATGTAAATACAAATATTTTAAAGAATGCATATCTTGATAGTAAGAAATTAGCTATTTTAAAAAGTAATATAAAGTATGATGAAGAAACATTATTATCAGGTAAAAGAGCTAATACTGAAGCAATGAATGTTTTGGTTAATAATTATTGTAAACATCAAGAATTTAATTTAGTTAGCAAACATATATCAGTAGAATCTGAATCAAAGATGACTAACTTTGGCATTTGTAAAGGAAAATCAGTGTTAGATATTAACACTAATGGCTATGTTGTTAGAAATGCAAGTAAGAGTGTGATTTCTCAAAAAACAAAAGGAATTTTACTAGATTTTGAAGCAGTGATTAGTGCTAACCCGTGGTTACAGATTGATGACTATGATTGTCTAGCCTCTCATGGGGCCGGAATCGGTTCAATTGACGATGAAGAATTATATTATTTGATGAGTCGTGGTTTAACTGAATCTGAAAGTAGTCGTTTAATTATTAATGGTTTTGTAAATCCAATTTTTCAAGAAATTAATAATAAAGAATTAAAAGAAGAGTTAATTAATTTAAATATTTTAAATGATAAATAAATAAAGAAATTCGAATGGTAGGTGAGAACATGGATGCTTATAAATTACGTGAAGACTTTTTAATATATAAAAATAATCCTGATTTAGTATATATGGATACGGGTGCAACATCATTAAAACCATTCCGTGTTTTAGCAAAAATGAATGAATATTATTATGATTATGGAGTTAACATTCATCGTGGTGTTTATAAATTAAGTTATCTTGCTACAGATCAATATGATTTAGCTCGTAATAAAATTGCAAAATTTATTAATGCAAAAGATGAAGAAATTGTGTTCTTACGTAATGCGAGTGAAGCATTAAATTTTGTTAGTTTAACTTATGGAGAAGCAAACTTAACAGAAGGAGATGAAGTGATTACATCTGAACTTGATCATCACTCATGTTTCTTACCATGGATGAAGATTTGTGAGAAAAAGAAAGCAATATTAAAATATATTCCTCTAACTGAAGATGGACGAGTTACGATTGAAAATTTCAAGAAAGTATTAAGTAATAAAACTAAAGTTGTTGCTATTCACTACTATTCTAATGTTTTTGGATTTAGAAGCCCAATAGAAGAAATCATTAAACTAGCCCATGAAGTAGGAGCTATTGTTATTGTTGATGCTGCACAAGCGGTTGCTCATACTAAAGTTGATGTTAAAGAATTAGATTGTGACTTTCTAGCTTTTTCTGGGCATAAAATGTTAGGCCCAATGGGAATTGGCATTTTATACGGCAAGAAAAAAATTTTGAAAAAGTTAGATCCACTATATTATGGTGGTGATATGAATGATGAAGTATCTAAAAATAAAGTAGAAGTCAAAGAAATTCCTTATCGTTTTGAAACGGGAACACCTGCTGTTGCGGAAGCAATTGGTTTAGGGGAAGCAGTAGATTATATAAATGAATTAGGATTAGAAAATATTCATAAATATACTAAAGATTTATACAACTACACAATTGAAAAGTTACAGAATATTAAAGGTATTACAATTTATAATAAAAACCCAGAACTACCAATTATTGCTTTCAATATTAATGGGGTTCATCCACATGATGCCGCAACATTGTTTGATGAAGCAAACATTTGTTTAAGAGCAGGCCACCACTGTGCCCAACTCTTAACAAAATGGTTAGGCGTTACAGGAACACTGAGAGGTTCTTTTTATATCTATAATACAATTGAAGATTGTGATAAATTTATTAATACAGTTATTGATGCAGTAAAATTCTTTGAAAAAATAAATGGTGAAAGTTATGAATGATAAATATAAAATCGATTTAGAATCTTTATATCGTCAAGTAATTATGGATCATTATAAAAATCCTCGCAATAAGGGATTAGTTGGCTGGCCTCATGTCCATATCAAAAATCCTTCATGTGGTGATGATATTACAATTGAAGCATTAGTTGAAGATGGTGTTGTGAAAAAGATTCATCATCAAGGAACAGGTTGCAGTATTTGCTGTTCTTCTGCTTCTGTTTTATCAGAAACATTAGAAGGAAAAACTGTTGAAGAAGCAAATGAACTAATTGAAGAATTCTTTGAAATGGTTAAAGGAAAAGAAAATCCTAATGAAGAATTAGAAGAAGCTTTAGTTTATCAAGGGGTAGCAAAATTCCCAGCACGTATTAAATGTGCCACAATTTCTTGGAAAGCATTGCAAAGACTTCTTAATGGTGATGAAGATGAATGATCGTAATGATATTAATAAAATCATTGGTGATTATAAATATGGTTTTCATACAGAAGTAGAAGATGTCTTAACAACAGGAAAAGGTTTAAGTAGAGAAGTTGTAGAAAAGATATCAGAATTTAAAAATGAACCTACTTGGATGAAAGATATTCGCATTAAAGCATATGAAAAATTTGCTAGTATGCCACAACCTTCTTTTGGACCTAATTTAGATTTTCTTGATTTTAATGATTATACATATTATATTAAAACAAGTAAACAGGTTGAAAAAAGTTGGGATGATGTTCCTGATAATATCAAAAAAACATTTGACAAATTAGGATTACCAGAAGCAGAAAAGAAATATTTAGGTGGTTTATCAACACAATTTGAATCAGAAGTTGTTTATCATAACACATTAGTTGAACTTGAAAAACTAGGAGTTCTCTTTTGTGATACTGATACTGCTTTAAAAAAATATCCAGAGATTGTAAAAGAATATTTTGGGAAAGTAGTACCTTATACAGATAATAAATACGCAGCTTTAAATACTGCTGTCTGGAGTGGTGGATCTTTTATTTATGTACCAAAAGGCGTAAAATTAGAAAAACCATTACAATCATATTTTAGAATTAATAGTGAACAAATGGGGCAATTTGAAAGAACATTAATTATTGTTGATGAAGGTGCAAGCCTAAATTATGTTGAAGGATGTACTGCTCCAATCTATTCAAAAGATTCACTACATGCCGCAATCGTTGAAATTTATGTCCGTGACCATGGTTATTGTCGTTATTCTACAGTCCAAAACTGGAGTAATAATATTGTTAATTTGGTTACTAAACGAGCAAAATGTGAAAGTTATGCTCATATGGAATGGATCGATGGAAACATTGGATCAATGGTTAATATGAAATATCCTGCTTGTATTTTAGCAGGTGATCACGCGAAAGGAACAACTGTATCAATTGCTTTTGCGGGAGCAGGACAATATCAAGATACAGGTGCGAAGATGATTCATTTAGCTCCAAATACATCAAGTACAATTATTTCAAAATCAATTTGTCGTGGTGGGGGAGTTGTAAATTACCGTGGTGCTGTGAAGCATAGTAAGAATGCTACAAACGCTAAAAGCCATGTAGAATGTGATACTATTATCTTAGATAATATTTCTAAAAGTGATACAATTCCTTTAAATGTTGTAAGCAATAAAACAAGTCGCATTGAACATGAAGCAACTGTATCAAAAGTATCTGAAGAGCAAATGTTTTATTTAATGAGTCGAGGATTAACTTCTTCTCAAGCATTAGAGATGATTGTTATGGGCTTTATTGAACCATTCTCCAAAGAATTACCAATGGAATATGCCGTTGAACTAAATCAATTAATTAAATTAGAAATGACTGGTTCGATTGGTTAATGATATTAAAAAAGCAGTAGAAAAAAATCTATTGCTTTTTGTATTTTAGGTATGGATAATAACATAAAGAAGATAGTTCATAGAGACAAGAGTTAATTATAAGAATAGTATATACAAGAAGTAGTTATAAAAAAGGAATAGATCGTCTAACCCTAAGTAATAGAAAATATTAACCTTGAAGTAAAGAGACTTAAATCTATAAAAGATTATTATGTTTCTTTCCTTCTTTGAAAAAAAAGAATATTATGGTATAATCATTTATAATGGTGATACTATGAGTTACTTAAGAATATTTAATTTACAATTTAATAAATATCAATTCACTACAACATTTGAAGAAAACATCGTATATGGAGTCTATTGTCCTTGTGAAGAGGTCAGAACACAATTTCTTAAATTAATTACAGGAATTAATAATTCTTTTAAAGCTGTTTTGTATAATGACAATGAAGCATTTGAAAATAAAGAATATTTTAGAAAGCGATTATATATAGATTTTAAAAATAAATATTTAAAAACATTAAATGCAAATGTAATTAAGGAAGCCATTAATATGCGTTTTCAAAAAGAATTTAATATTAAGAATTATAAAGATGCCGTTACAATGACAAATATTCGTAGTGAGGTAAAACTTACAAATGAATACTCATTTACTATGCAAGGAGTAACTTTATCAAGTTATTGCTTATTTAAAGGATTGAATTACCAATATAATATTATTGATAATCCAACATTTAATATTACAAATCCAGATCTTAAGAAGAAAATTTATCTGAATATATGTAAAAAAGAATTAAATCCAATCATTACTTTTGATAACTTAACAGATGCAAAACAGTATTGTGATAAGTTGATTGTTATTGGAGATTTTCCTCATCTCTATCAAATTGATCTAAAAAATGATTCTTTTATGCTTTCTGATGATAATATAATTTTGCGTAAACGAATTTTTAAAGTAAATGATTCTGTGATTAGTATTAATACATATTCTAAAGAAGAATTGAAATATTTATCGAAAAATAAAGTAAAATACAAGTTCCTTAACTTTAGTGAAATAATTAAGTTATTAGGAGGTAATAGAAATCAAAATGAAAAATAAAATACTTTTTAAAAATTCTTTACTATTGATAGCATTATTAGCAATAATTGGAATTATATTATATGTATTAATAATCTTTTCATTTGATTTTGATAAACTAACTTTTGATGTTAAGTATTGCTTGATTGCGCCTATCTTTTTTATTGCGATTTTAGCGAGTGGCTTATATTCAATTGATTACTTTAAAACTACATTTTTTTATAACTTAAGTTTTGGCTTAACAAGAAAAGAAAACATGAGTAGCTATTTTAAAACAATTCTTTTAGTTTTGTTAATGTTATTAATATTTAGTTTTGTTTATTTAATTTCTATTTTTATTTATTTATTTTGTAAAGGAGTTTCTTTTACTGCTTGTTTTAAATTAATTGTAGAATTAATAGAAATCGAAATGTTATTTGATGTCATAAGTTATTATATTTTTTGTAATGCGACCATTGCCTTTATCAGTAATTTATTAGATAAAATCATCAAAGGTAAAGAAATTATTATCATTATTAGTTATGTGCTTATCATTAGTGTATTATTTATCCTCAATGTTATCTATAATATTCTTAATGGCAAAATCATTTTTAATTTCTTATTCATAATCCTGGGAATTGTTCTATTTTTAATAAATTACAAAGTAACATTAAAAAAGAATTATTAAATTATCCTAGCAAGATTGCTAATTATTTAGCACTCATGCTAGGTTTTTTTTCATATTTAGTAATATCTTTTCATATGATTAATTATGAAAGAACAATACTTAAAAACAAATTTTGGAAAGATGTATTTATATTTATTAGATCGTAATAACAAAAAGACGATAGTTTGGCTTCATGGATGGGGTATGAGTGGAAAAGAGTTTAATAATTTTGGGGATGAATTACTTGAATATAATCATCTGTTTTTAGATTTGATGGGATTTGGAAAGAGTGAAGAACCTTGTATCGCAATGACATTAGATGATTATGTATTAATCTTAAAAAATATTATCGAAACATTAGAATTAGAAGATATATATTTAGTTGGTCATTCATTTGGTGGAAGAATTGCCATTAGTTATGCTTCTCAATATCAAAATGAGTCCTTAAAAAAAGTATTTTTAGTTAGCGCTAAAGCATTTAAAAATAAAAGCATTACATGTAAACTAAAGATTATTAGATATAAAATAAAAAAGAAATTCTATTTTATCTTTAATAAAAAAAGATATCACCAATTAATTAATAATAGTGGTTCAAGTGATTACAAAAGTGCTACAAAAATAATGAAGGAGACTTTAAAAAATATTGTTAACAAGGATTTAAAAAAAGAGTTACAAGAAATTAATTGTAAATGTATTGTTTTAGGAAGTGTTAATGATAGAACTGTAGATTATCATGAAACTTTAAAGATCTATCATGCACTTAAAATAAGCAAAATATATCCCTTTTATCAAGCAAATCATTTTTTATACAAGGAAGAAAGAACAAAATTTATCAAAATATTATATAAAGAATTAGGAAGTAATTAGAATGATTATATATTTTTTTCTTTCATTATTTTGTTTATATTATATTTTTCTTTATCTTCAAGAGTATCATTATCATTTTTATGGATTTATTGAAATTATAAAAAAAGGATTAAAGGATAAACTTAGTTATATATTGTTAATTAGCTTTTTAGGATTAATACATTATGATTTTTCAACTTCTAAAATAATAAATTTAATAATTATAATTTGTTATTGTTTTTTTATTATATTAAAAATAGAAGAAAAACAAATCTTAAAACTTAAATTCACAAAAAGGATTATTAGAAACCTTTTTATAAATCTATTTTTCTATTTTTTGGGATATCTTTTCTTTTACCGTTTTGTTTGTTTATTGCCACTTCTATCTTTATTAATTTCTTTTATTTCTTTTTTAATATTAGTTCCGGTTGAGGAAATAATCAAAAAATATTATTATCATAAAGCAAGAAAAAAAATATCAAAAATAAATCCTTTAGTGATTGCAATTACAGGCAGTGCTGGTAAAACAAGTATCAAACATTTCTTATATCATATATTAAAAGAAAAATATCATTGCTTTATGACTAAAGGATCTGTGAATACAGCAAATGGAATTGCAAAAGCAATTAATTTGGAAATGAATGATTTATGCGAAATTGCTATTATTGAGTGTGGTGTTAGTCATGTTAATGATATAAGTGAAATATTAAAGATTATTAATTGCAATAAAGCAAATATGATTACTATTATAAGCACAATTTTTCCTCAACATTTAGAAACTATAAAAAGTTTTGATTTATTAGTCAAAGAAAAAGCAAAACTAGCTCAGGGTAAACTGCATATAGGTTTAAAAGGGATAATTAATGAATTATATAATAGTGATGCAAAAATAACAAAAATAATTGGAATAGATCCATTTTTAATAGACTATAAAATAGGAAAATCATTTAAATTTAGTTTAGATAATAAGGAATATAATTATCAATGTAACGTTTTAGGAAGAAACAATATTACGAATATTTTATTCAGTATTACGATTGCTAGATTTCTTGGATTAAAAATGAAATATATTGAATCACGAGTAAGAACATTAGAAAATGTTAATAATCGATTAAAAATAAGAAAGTTAGAATCTTTTAATAAAATAATCATTGATGATAGTTTTAATAGTAATTTTAATGGTTTTTGGGATGCCTTAGAAGTATTAAGTTCATATAATGATAAAAGTTGTGTAATAACCCCAGGAATTGTAAGTGGTGGAAAATATATTAAAGAGTACAATCAGAAGATAGCTTTAAAGATAATGGAAGTAGCCGATAAATGCTTTTTAGTAGAAAGTGTTGTTAGTGGATATATTAAAGAAATATTTGATGAAAAGTTATATGATTATTATTATGTTGCTAGTTTTCAAGAAGCATATAAAATGGCAATTGAAGATTATCAAGTAAATTCTATTTTAATTGAGAATGATATTCCAGATATCTATAAAAAATAATAAAATGAAAGGATAATAAAATGATAAATGTTTTAATTTTATTTGGAGGTAAATCAGTTGAGCATGATATTTCAATTATTACATACACACAAGTTATTTGTGCGATTGATTTAAAGAAATATAATGTGAAAAGTGTATATTTAGATCAAGATAATAATTTCTATTTATTAAAAAAAGACATTAAATTTGATGGAGATATTAAAGATATAATTGACAAGAAGAATTTAATAAAGTGTTGTTTTAAAAAGAAATATCAAAAGAAAATCAATAAATATCTAGTCTATTGCAATAATTATCTTGTTGATGTTGTTATAAACTGTGTACATGGGAAAGGATTAGAAGATGGAACATTAAGTGGATATTTTGATTTATTAAATGTAAGCTATACTAATAGTAATTTATTAAGTAGTTGTATTTTTCATAATAAATTTTATACAAAATTGATTTTAAATAAATATAATATCAAAACTATTGATTATGAATATATTACAAAATATGAATGGATTAATTATCAGCAAGAAACAATTAAAAGATTGAATAGATTTGGGGAGATGATTGTAAAACCATCTAATTTAGGATCTAGTGTAGGAGTAAATATAGCTGATAAAACAAACATAATTCAAATGATTGATAATGGATTTTTGTATGATGATGGAATTATTGTAGAAAAAAAACTCAAGAGATTTTTAGAATATAATCAAGCAGTATATAAAATAAATAATGAGCTTATAATTTCTAAAATTGAGGAAGTTAAGAACAATTCTAGTGTTTATGATTTTATTGATAAATACGAAAATAGCGATATAACACGAATTTGTCCTGCAAAGATAAGTAATCAGCTTCGCAATAAACTTACAAAAATAACAAAGAAAATCGGGCAAATAGCTAATTCTAAAGGAGTAATCAGAATAGATTATTTATACGATTTAGATGAAGAAATCATTTATTTAAATGAAATAAATGTGATACCAGGAGCTTTAAGTTTTTATTTGTTTGAAGCAAAAAATATTTATTTTCCATCTTTGATTGATGATTTAATTAAGGAAGCAATTAAAGATAACGAAAGACAAAATGAACTAGTTACAACATTTAAATCAAATGTTTTAGAATCTAGAAAAAGAAATAAATTAAAATAAGCAAGGAGTTTTCTTTGCTTTTTTAATATTTTAGGATTGTTATCATTAATTGCATTTATCAATTGATAAAAATAATACTTTTAAATTAGATAAAAAAGTGGTAAAATAACTATATTGATTATATTGGTGGATTATGGATACTTTATTAAGATTTTTTAAGAAACACAATTTAGAATTTATTAATAAAACTTTTGTACTTGCTGTTTCAACGGGAATTGATTCATCAGTGCTATTAGATATGTTTATAAAATTTAGAAATGAGTTTAAGATAAATATTGTTATTGCACATGTTAATCATCATAGACGAGCACAATCAGAAATAGAAAAAGATTATATTATTAATTATGCGAAAGAAGAGAATATTAAATGTGTAGTCAAAGACTTGTATTTTGAAAAAACAAATAATTTTCAAGAAGAAGCACGAAAGAGAAGATATATGTTTTTTGAAGAAGTCATAAAAGAAGTAAATGGTGATTATTTAGTTCTTGCTCACCATGCCACTGATAATACAGAAACTGTTTTGATGCGTATTCTTCGGGGTAGTTCTTTAAAAGGATATGCTGGAATTAATAGTTACAATAGCATCAATAAGAATGATTTAAAGTATCAAATTATTAGACCATTATTAGAATTAAGCCGCTCTCACATAAAGAAGTATCAAGAAGAGTATAATGTGAGATACTTTGATGATGAATCAAACTTTCATAATGATTATACAAGGAATCGGATTAGAAATAAAGTATTACCTGTATTAAGCAAGGAAACAAGTAATTTAGATCAAAAGATTTTAGAGTTCAGTAATACATTGTATCAAGCAAGTTTGATTATTGACAATAAAAGAGATGAAATCATTAGAAATAAAGTTATATTTGATGGAGATTTAATTAAATTTTCTCGTAGTGATTTCTATAAATTAGATAGTTTTATGCAGGAAGAAATATTGTTTGAATTATTAAAATGTTTTCAATTAAGTAAAGCAAATATTTTAGAATTGATCAAATTAATTTATAGTAAAAATAAGAATTATTATATTTGTTTTAAGAATTTATTTGGCTTCTCACTAAGTTATGATTTAGTCACTATAAATAAAAATGTAAATGAGAAAACTGAGGATAACTCATTAAAAGATTTTAGTTTAATTATTGATGATTTTGGGAAACATATAAATGAATCATATATTGTAAATGACACATTTAATATAAATGTAACTAAAATAGAGCAATTTGATATTACTAATTTATATCAAATGTGTTATAATATTGATGATTTACCAATCACGATTCGCACAAGACGAGATGGAGATAGAATTAAGCTTAGTAATGGCTACAAAAAGGTTAATGATTTATTTATTGATTTAAAAATAAGTAAAGAAGAACGAAATAATAAATTATTAGTTGTGGATAAAAATAATGAAATATTGATGATCTTTGGTCTTCGAAAAAGTGAAGTTTTAAAAAGTATTAAATTAAAGGAAGAAAACATTATAAAAATATCTTTAGAAGAAAATAGGAGAGTATAAAATTATGGAAAACTTTATTGAAGAAGTTGTTTTATCAAATGAAGAAATCGTTAGAATATGTGAAAAAATAGGAAAACAAATTACAGAAGATTATCAAAATAAAAATCCATTATTAGTTGGTTTATTAAAAGGAAGTGTTCCTTTTATGGCAGAACTAATGAAACATATAAAATGCGATATGGAAATTGATTTTATGGAAGTATCTAGTTATGCAGGAGTAAATTCAACTGGTGCTGTTACAATCTTAAAGGATGTAAAAGCAGATATTCGTGGTCGTGATATTATTTTAGTTGAAGATATCGTTGATACAGGATTAACAATTCAAGAAGTGATTAATTTTTTAGGCAGTCGTGGTGCACGCAGTATCGAAATTGCAACACTACTTGATAAACCAGCTGGACGTACTGTGAAGTGTCAAATTCCTAAATATATTGGTTTGGAAATTGAACCAAAATTCGTTGTTGGATTTGGTTTGGATTATAATCAAAAATATCGTAATTTACCATATGTGGGCGTTTTAAAACGTTGGGTTTATGAAAAATAAGATAGAGGTGTAGAATTAGAATGAATAACAATCAAAACAAAAATAAAAAACCAATTCAAAAGAAGTCATATCTTGGTTTAATAGTAATTTCTATTATCTTATTCATTGGTGTTTGGGTATTTATTAGCCAATACGTTAGCCAAGCAGATGAATTGACAAGCCAAGATTTTTGGACTTATTTAGATAATAACCAAATTGAATCAATGAAGGTTCAACCTGCTGGTGGAAATAATTCTGATGATTATGTTATTAGCGGTAAGTATATTGATGAAAATGGTAATGTTAGAAAGTATGAAATTATTTATCCAAAGAACATTATTGATGAAAAGATCTTTGATCCAGAAGGTGATTACCACCATTTAGTAAAAACTAATGTGGTAAGATTAGTAACTATTAATTGGTTAGATATAATATTAATTGTTGGCCCAATCATCTTATTAGTAATTGGATTAGTTTTTATTTTTAAAAATGCTGGTAACTCAAATAAACAAGCATTTGATTTTGCAAAGAACCGTGCTCGTTTAAGTCGTCGTACAGATAAGACATTTAATGATGTTGCTGGTTGTGAAGAGGAAAAAGAAGAACTTGTAGAAATAATTGATTTCTTAAAGAATCCAAGAAAATACCAAGAAATTGGGGCAAGAATTCCAAAAGGTGTTTTACTAGTAGGGCCTCCAGGAACAGGAAAGACTTTACTTGCGAAAGCTGTTGCTGGGGAAGCAAAAGTTCCATTCTATTCAATTTCCGGTAGTGACTTTGTAGAAATGTTTGTTGGTGTTGGTGCTAGTCGTGTTCGTGATATGTTTAAGACAGCTAAACAAAATGCTCCATGTATTGTTTTTATCGATGAAATCGATGCGGTTGGTCGTCAACGTGGTGCTGGTTTAGGTGGTGGTCATGATGAACGTGAACAAACATTAAACCAATTACTAGTTGAAATGGATGGTTTTGCCGAAAACAGTGGTGTTATTGTTATGGCTGCTACAAACCGTGTTGATATTTTAGACCCTGCATTGTTACGTCCAGGTCGTTTTGACCGTCATATTCGTATCAGTAATCCTGATGTTAATGGACGTACTGCAATCTTAAAAGTACATGCTCGTAATAAGAAATTATCACCAAAGATTAATTTAGAAGATATTTCTCGCCGTACTCCTGGATTTAGTGGTGCTGATTTAGAAAACTTACTTAATGAAGCAGCATTATTAGCAGCTAGAGAAAATCGCCGTGAGATTAAGATTTATGATATCGATGAAGCAATTGACCGTGTAATGATGGGACCTGCTAAGAAGAGTAGAAAATATACTGAACAAGAAAAAGAAATGGTTTCATATCATGAAGCAGGACATGCTGTCATTGGTGTAATTTTCAAAAATGCGCAAACAGTTCAAAAAGTTACTATTGTCCCACGTGGTGATGCTGGTGGTTACACAATGATGACTCCAGATGAAGAATTATACAACTACACAAAACAAGCATTAAAAGAGACTATTACTGGTTTACTTGGTGGTAGAGTAGCTGAAGAAATTATGACTAGCGATATTACTACTGGTGCATATGATGATATCAAACGCGCAACAAAAATTGCTCGTGCAATGGTAGCAGAATATGGTATGAGTGATTTAGGACCAGTTCAATATGAAGAAGGAAATCATTCAATCTTCTTAGGTCGTGACTATATGAACGAAAAGAATTTCTCTGATCAAGTTGCATTAGAAATCGACCGTGAAGTTCGTCGCATCATTGATGAATGTTATAATGAAGCTCACCGTGTTTTAGAAGAAAATAAAGAATTATTAGAAAATATTGCAAAACACTTACGTGAAATCGAAACACTTACAAAAGAAGACATTTACGAAATTGTTAATACTGGTAAGTTAGAATGGTGGGAAAAGAAGAAAGCAAAAGAAGAAGCTAAGAACATTGCTTTAGAAAAAGAAAAAGAATTACAAGAAATTTATCAAAAACAATTAGAAGCAATGAAAGAAGCTCGTTCTCAAAAAGAAAATTCGACAGATGATAATAAAGACAATAAAGAAGGTAATGATCAATAATGCGCGTTGATAAATTTTTGAAAGTATCACGACTTATTAAAAGAAGAAGTGTTGCCAAGGAAGCATCTGTTGATGCAAAGATCATTGTCAATGGAAAAATTGCAAAACCAAGTACTGATCTAAAAGTAGGCGATATTATTGAAATTAATTATTATCGTAGTATTTTAAAAGTAAGAGTAAAAGCAATGCTTAATTCTTCAAAAAAAGATGATGCTTTAGAAATGTATGATATTCTAGAAGTTATCGAAAAAAATAACGAATAAAAAAAGCTAAAGATTCTAGATGATTCTAGAATCTTTTTTGCATTAGTGTAATGAGTTTATAAAAGATTAATGCAGATTATAAATATATATTATATTTTTTGATATTATATTACTTAACAAAATATAAATAATATGATAAAATAATAAAAAATATGAATTAATAAAAAAAATGTGAGGTATTAAAATGAGTGGAAACAAAGAATTAAAAATTGCAATTATTGGTGCTGGTAGTACATATACTCCAGAATTAATAGAAGGGATAATTAATAAGCACCAAACTCTTCCAGTTAGAAAATTATATCTAATGGATATTGAAGAAAGAAAGTTAAATATCGTTGGTGGCTTATGTAAACGAATGGTTGAACACGCAAAGATTAATTGTGAAGTTATTTTATCTACTGATTTAGATGAGTCAATAACAGGAGCTAGTTTTGTATGTGCACAAATTCGTGTTGGTAAACTTCCTGCTCGTGTTCTTGATGAAAAGATTCCTCTTAAATATGATTTAATAGGTCAAGAAACAAATGGAATTGGTGGTTTCTTTAAAGGAATGCGTACGATTCCTGCAATTATGAATATAGTTCATCGTATGGAAATATTATGTCCTGATGCATGGTTAATTAATTTTAGTAATCCTTCGGGAATGATTGCGGAAGCAGTATTAAATAATAGTAAAATTAAAATGATGGGATTATGTAATGTTCCAATTAATACAATTGATGGATTAAAGAAAAAAATGGATTTACCTAATGCGGAAGTTGAATATGTAGGCTTAAATCACTTAGCATGGATTACATCAATTCGTCAAGATGGTATTGATTATTTACAAAAAGCAATTGATGAAGGAGTAAATGGTGCCGTAATGCAAAATATCCCACAAACTTCTTTCTCTCATGATTTAATTAAGTCAATTGGGGCTATTCCAACATCATATTTAATTTATTACTATTTCCGTGATGCTCAACTAAAAAAAGCTAAGGAAGCTGAAAAGTGCCGTGGTGAATTATGTATGGAAATTGAAGAACAATTATTAGAAATCTATTCTAATAGTGAAGTCAATACTAAACCTGAATTATTAAGTAAGCGCGGTGGAGCTCGTTATAGCGAAGTTGCTATTAATCTGATTGACTCAATTTATAATGATACAAATGATATTCAAGTCGTTAATGTCTTAAACAATGGGGCAATTCCATTTATGGCTGATAATGATGCTGTTGAAGTTTGTGCTCGTATTGGTCGTGACGGGGCTAAAGTTATTAAAACAAATTGTAACAATGAACATATCAAAGATTATATGTTAATGATGAAAGCATATGAAAAGCATGCAGTTAATGCTGCATTAACTGGCAATGAAGATGAAGCAATTAGAGCATTATTGATTAATCCATTAGTTGGGGATTATAATAAATTAAAACCAGCTTACGATGAATTAAAAGAAGCTCATAAAGCATTTCTTCCTCAATTCTTTAAGGATGTAAAATAAGATGGATAAAAAATATATCTTAGGCGTTGATGGCGGAAATACAAAAACTGATTATTTTTTGTTTACTAATGATGGAGAATTTATTGATTTTTATCGTGATGGAACTTGTAGTCATGAGAGATTAAGTGATAGCTTTGACGGAAGTTTCCGTGTCATGAGCAAAGCTATTATGAAAATATTAGAAAAAAATAATTTAACAGTACCTGATATTTGCGCCGCAGTTTTTGGCTTAGCAGGTGTTGATACTCCATATCAAAAACAAAAACTTGAAGAAGTAGTTACAAAAATAGGTTTCCAAAACTTTCGTGTTGTCAATGATTCATTTTTAGGAATCAAAGCAGTCAGTGAATTTGGTGTTTGTTCGATTTGTGGAACAGGAACTTCAGCTGGAGGAATTGATTTAAAAGGTAATTATTTACAAGTAGGAGGAATAGGCGCAATCGTTGGAGATGAGGCTGGTGGAAGTTGGTTAGCTCGTCGCGCAATTAGACAAACATTTGATGCCTTATATCGATTTGATCAAAAATCATTGATTAATCAAATTGTTTTAGATGAATTGCAAGTAAACGATAAATATTATTTGATGGAAGCGATAAGTGAACGTTTAGGTAAAAGATTAGTTGATCTAACAAAAATCACTAAAGCTGTTTTTGAATGTGCTAATCAAGGTGACCAAGTTTGTATTGATTTATTAAAAGAAATGGCGAATAATTTAGCAAGAAGCGCTGGTGGTTGTGTTAGTAATTTAGAACTAGGAGACCATCCATTAGTTGTTCTTGCGGGAAGTGTTTGGGTTAAAGGAAGTAATCCTACTTTAGTGAATGAGTTTAAGAAACTAATAAATCAATATACACAAAAAGAGTGTAATGTTATAATATTGACAGTGCCACCGGCTACAGGAGCTATTATTTGGGCTTTAGAATTAGCAAGTGGATCTTGGCCATGTGATGATTTAAGAAACAAAGTTACAAATGCAGTTATTGAAAAATTAAGTAGTATAGAAGGTAACAAATGCTAATATTAGGCTCAAAATCTCCACGTCGGAAAGAGATCTTATCATTAGTCGGCATTGATTTTAAAGTTATTATCAAAGAGGTAGAAGAAGATATTGTTTGTGATAATTATCTAGATTATCCTAAACTTACAGCCATTAAAAAAGCAATGGCCCTTATAGACGAAGTAAACCCCGATGATATTATTTTATGCTGTGATACTATTGTTCATATTGGAAATGAAATTTTAGGAAAACCACACAATAAAGAAGAGGCATTTCAAATGATCAAGAATATTAGTGGTAATACTCATGAAGTAGTCACAGGAGTATTTTTAGGTAACAAAGAAGAGCAAGTGACTTATAGTGTTTTAACTAAAGTAACTGTATCTACATTAACTGATCAAGAAATTATAGATTACATTAACACATCTGAACCATATGATAAAGCAGGAGGATATGCAATTCAAGGTTTATTTGGAAAATATATTGAAAAAATTGATGGCGATTACTATAATGTTGTTGGCTTGCCAATTAGTTCTATATATAAGCATTTAAAGTTACTCAAAAATTATAAGGATAAAAAATGAGGCATTTAGGAAATATTATTTGGATTTTGTTTTTTGGTTTGTGGAGTTCTTTCTGCTATTTTCTTGTAGGTTTATTTCTATGTATAACGATTATCGGCATACCCTTTGGAAAACAATGTTTTAAAATAGGAACTTTAGTTTTAGCTCCATTCGGTAGAGATATCCGAATTGATTTTGCCAGTCATCCTTTTGCAAATATCATTTGGCTTTTTACTGTGGGAACTGGAATGGGCGTATCATATTTAGTTGCGGGAGCAATTTGTTGTCTTACAATTATTGGAATTCCCTTTGGAAAACAATGTTTTAAATTAGCACAAATTTCTTTAATTCCTTTTGGAGCAACTTTTTAAAAATTAAAAATAAAAACGATATTAAATTTAAGTTTGTAATAAAACTTAATCTAATATCGTTTTTTTAATTTTTAATTTAAGACATATGCTTTAACTAATTCAAATGTGTTAATAATTCCTTTAATATGTGTGCGTTCCATGCCATGAGATGCAGCAACGCCGCTACCAATTAAAGCACCACGAATATTGTTTCCAGCTTTTAAAGCTGTTGTTACATCACTTGAATAATATGGGAAGACATCAACTGCAAAATCTAATTTTTTTTCTTTCGCAAGATTGATTAGTTTTGTGTTCATTTCATAATTATATGGTCCCCCACTATCTTTTGCACAAATTGATACTTTTTCTTCACTACCATCTAAAGTAAGACCAACACAGCCCATATCAACAGCTAATAATTCACTAACTTCTGGGATATTACTTGCACCAAAACCGATTTCTTCATAAACAGATAAAATTATCTTTAATGTTTTTTTAGGAGTAAGGTTATTTTCTTTTAAATAATCAATTAGTCCGAATAAAATTCCAACAGATAGTTTATCATCTAAGAATCTTGATTTTAAATAACCACTTTCTGTAAAAACTGTTTTTGGATCAAGTGAAATGTAATCACCATTATAGATTCCTAAATCCAATACTTCTTGTTTATTATGAACCATTTCATCTAAACGAATATGCATATGACTTGTATCGCGAGGAAGAGTTGAGGAATCAGGATATACATGAACTGCAGGTGAATCAGATAAAAATGTTCCTTGATACACCTTACCATCTCTAGTGTGAACTAAGCAATATTCACCATCATAAGTTGCTAAAACAGGTCCACCAATACGGTCAAAACGAAGTGTTCCATTGCTATTAATACTACTAACAATCGCTCCTAGAGTATCAACATGAGCAGCTAAACCTAATTTTTCTTCGCTTTCACCTTTAATAGTGATTACAAAAGCTCCACTATTTAAAACTTCATAATTTAAATTTCTTTTTTCAGATTCTTTCTTTAAAAATTCAATTGCTTTGTGAGTAAAGCCACTAGGACTAGGCACTTCTAAAATTTTCTTTGTAAATTCAATAATATTTAAATATTCTTTATTTATTTTTTGCATCTTGTTTCTCCTTTATTTTTGCTAATGCCAATACTTCTTCCTTAGAAAATGTGTAATGATTATTACAATAATGACATACTACTTCTAAATCTTTATCAAGACTTGCTTCTTCATATAAATCTTCTTTTGATAATGTTAATAAACCAGAAACAAATCTTTCTTTTGAACAAGGACATTTAAATTCTACAGGTGTTTTCTCTAATACCTTGTAATCATTATTAAAGAATAATTTTAAGATTTCTTCTAAATCATCATGCTCTTTTAGTAATTTTGAGAATTCAATTTTTGATTGAAGTTTTTCTTCTAAATAAGAAATTGTTTCTTCACTAGCATTTGGAAGTAATTGGATTAAAATTCCCCCACAAATACTACAAGTATTATCGCAATCAAATTCTGAACCTAAAAGAATTGCGGAAGGAGTTTGCTCTGATTTCGCAAAATAATATGTGAAATCTTTTGCTAAGTCACCCGTATTAATCTCAATAGATGATGTGAATAAATTATCTAATTTCAAATCTTTAATAACATCAATGTAACCATTATATCCTAATGTAGTTACTTCATCTAAACCATTGCGATTTGTAAAATTAACATGTGGATTTTGCACATAACCACGAACATGACCATAACTATCAGCATCAGCACAAACATAACCAATTGGGCCATTGCCATTTAGTTTGATAGTAACTGCTTCTTCTAGTTTTAAAGTACCACCAATCATTAAAGCAATTGTCATGGTTTTTCCTAAGACACTTGCTGCACTTGGCCAAATATCGTGACGTTTTAATGCTTCATTAGTTGTGTCAGTACTTCTAACAACATAAACTTTAATTTCATCATTTAAAGCTATTGCTTTATATAAATAATCCATATAACACTCCTATATATCTATAAATTTTTATTGTATATATTTTAATATAAATCAAAAGAAATTTCAATATTAATAAGGCAAACAAATAAAAAAGGTAGGAAACCCTACCTGATTACAGATGATGATTAATTGATAAAAAGATATCACGCAATAAAAAGATATTATCTTCATCAAATATAATATCACGATATGTGTGAATTCTTCCTAAATATAAACCAAGAGTTTTATTTTTATTAAATGCACCTACACCAATAAAGTTAGCAAACTTTTTATGATCTGATGGGAAAATTGCTTTTTTATGTGATTCTACAATAAGTTGTTTCTTACCCTTGTTTTGATATTTAGTGATGCTATCAATTAGGTTACAATCAATATTTTTATGAATGAATAATAAATTATCACCATCACTAACACAATCAAAATTAATAATATACTTATTATTAATTCCATCGTTTTGGTGTTGTTTATAAAATGCTTTTGAGCCAAGCAATCCTTTTTCTTCATTGTCAAATAAAATAAAACAAAATTGATCAGCTAATTCAAAAGGAACCTTTTTAATCATTTCAATAATTGTAATAACTCCACTTGTATTATCATTATAATTGTTTTTATTTGGAATGCCATAAAGCATCATATATATAATTAAGAATAAAGATCCTAATAAACCTACTTCATATCCTAATAAACCTAATCCATAGGGTTCTAAAAGATATTTTAGTAAGAACCCCATAAATAATGCCGGAACAACTAAAAGCAAACCGATTAAGATTTGAATAAATAAAAAGAAAACAATATTTTTGGAGTAATAAAATTAGGAAGAAAACCTAAGGAAGCACATGTATCATAATGGGCTGTATAAATGTATTTCGCATTATGATAATTGCCAATAATAATATTGCGATTTGTTTCTTTATTATTATACTTTTCAATAGAAACTGAAAAATTTGTATCTTTTAATTCTTTTTTAATAAATTCGATAAAATCACTTTTTTGCTTTAATGATTTTCTGACCATAAAATTATTTAAAATCGCTTTTGATGTTTGTGTTAAATTGCTAGTCTTTTGAACTTCTTTCATAGTTAGTCTCCTTAGAAGAATATAATATAATTTTGATAGAATAATTATACTACTTAAGAACAAAAAAACAATATTTTTTTGATAGTACATACATTCAGTTTTAAAGCGCTTATAAAATAAAAAATGGTTCCTTTCGGAACTACCATTAGGTCATCTAGACCACTATATATATTGTCAAATAATAAAAGTTTACCTTAAACTTTATTATTTGTTATTTTAAAGATGGCAGGGCTTACTAGATTCGAACTAGTGAAATGACGGAGTCAAAGTCCGTTGCCTTACCGCTTGGCTAAAGCCCTATAAAAGAATGGTGGCGGGGAGTGGATTCGAACCACCGAACTCGGAGAGAGCGGATTTACAGTCCGCCGCGTTTAGCCACTTCGCTACCCAGCCACAAATTGCTCTATTATTATACTACATTAAAATAAAAATTGCAAGACTTTTTTTTAATTTTTTTCAATTTTTAAAAAAATCTTTTGTTGATATTATTAGCCATATGTGGTATAATACTATAAGTAAGAAATAAAAAGAATTATAGTGAGGTGGCTTATGCATTGGGCAGAAGAGATTGCAAAGAAAATAATTGCACGTAATCCAAATAAAGAAGAATATGTTTGTGCAGCAGGGATTAGTCCATCAGGATCTATTCATATTGGGAACTTCCGTGATGTTGCTACAAGTTATTTTGTTTATAAAGCATTAATAAGAATGGGTAAAAAAGCTCGTTTTCTTTTCTCATGGGATGAATTTGATCGCACAAGAAAGATTCCTGTTAATGTTAGTAAAGTAAATAGTGATATGGAAAAATACATTGGTTATCCTTATGTTGATATTCCTAATCCTTTTAAAGATTCTGATTGTAAAACTTATGCGGAATATTTTGAAAAAGAATTTGAAGCATCAATTGGTCAATTTGGTATTGATATGGATTATCGCCATCAAGCAGAAATGTATCGTAGTGGAAAATATGCAAAATATGTTATTGAAGCATTACAAAAAAGAGGAGAAATATTTGACATTTTAGATAGTCATCGTACACAAGATGCCAAAGAAGGAGAAAGAGAAGCTTATTATCCTGTAAGTATCTATTGTCCTCATTGCCATCGTGATACAACAACAATCACTGAATTAAGTGAAGATTGTACAAAAGCAAAATATCAATGTAAATGTGGTCATAGTGGGGAATTTGATTTCACAAAAGATTTCAACTGTAAGTTAGCTTGGAAGATTGACTGGCCAATGCGTTGGTTATATGAAAAAGTTGATTTTGAACCTGGTGGAAAAGATCATGCTAGTATTCATGGTAGTTATGATACTGCAAAAGATATTGCAAGAAAGATTTTTAACTTTGAACCTCCACTATTTCAAGGTTATGAATTCATTGGTATTCGGGGAACAACAGGTAAGATGTCTGGATCATCTGGATTGAATTTAACTCCAGAAACATTATTAAAATTATATCAACCAGAAGTATTATTATGGTTATACTCAAAAACAGAACCAAATAAAGCATTTGATTTTTGTTTTGATGATGGTATCTTACGTCAATATTTTGAATTTGATAAGATGTATGAAGCTTGTAAAAACAAGACTGCTGAAGATTATATGTATGATGTTATGTACTATAGTCAAGTAGAAGGAAGAGAAATCCAAACTGTACCAATGGGATTATTAGTTCAATTAGGTTCAGTAGTTGACTTTAATAACGAAATGCTTGAAGTAGTATTTGAAAAGATTGGTACACCATATAAGAAAGAAGAATTTGCTGACAGAGTTGCCAGAGCGAAATTCTGGCTAGAAGAATGTTCTCCTGAAAGTGTTAATCGTTTACGTAAGAATCGTAATTGGGATGTTTATAATCAATTGAATGATTTAGAAAAACAAGAAATTAAAGAATTATATAATTATATCTCTAAAGGCGGATATACATTAGATGAACTTCAAGTTGAATTATATGCAATTCCAAAACGTGTTCGTGGTATTGTGGATGAAAGTAAAGAGTTAAAACAAATTCAAGGAGTATACTTTAAGAATGTTTATAAATTATTAATTGATAAAGAAAAAGGACCAAGATTATACTTATTCTTATATGCAATTAATCCAGAAGATTATAAGAAATTATTAGATTTTTCAACACCAGCAACACCTGAAGAATTAACAAAAGTTGAAGAGGTTGTAGAAGAAGTAAAAGTTGAAAAAGTATATGGTGAACCAGATCCAGTTGAACCAGTAAAAAAAGAAATCACAATCGATGAATTTTTAAAAGTTGATTTAAGAGTATGCAAGATTTTAAAAGCACAAGAAATAAGAAAATCAGCCAATTGTTTAAAAATTACATTAGATGATGGTATTAAAGAAAGAGTAATTGTTTCAAGTATAAAGAATGATTATACTTGTGAAGAATTAATTGGTAAAAAGATCATTGTTGTTGCAAATTTACAACCTGCTCGTATCACTGGTGTAACTAGTGAAGGTATGTTATTAGCAGGAACAAATAATGCGTGTGGATGTCAAATCATTTTTGTAGATGATATCGTTCCTGTAGGAACAATGATAAAATAAAAAGTTAAAGTATGGTTTTCCATACTTTTTTTAATATTAACTAAATAATAAGCTAAACTAGATTACTAGTTTATTTTATTATTGATGCTCTTTATGAAACAATTTGATTTATCAATCTAAAAACGTGTATACCATACTTTAGTATATTTGATGCATTATAAAAATTATAAATTATGTGATTCATATAAAAAGGAAAATAGATGAAAAGCATATGACAATTGCCAAAGAAAAGATTATAAAATATTAAAGAGAAGTTACTATAATTTATAATTAATGAAGATTGCAATTTATGGATTTTGATAAAAATATTGTTTCATTATTGAAAAATAATATAAAAATGTTTTAAATATTTTATCTTCTAAATATATGATAATGACTTTATTAGTTAATAAAGGAAATAGAATATTATTAACAAACAATATTGGCTAGTCAATAAAATGAGGAGATTTATTATCTAATTCTAAGATTTAGTATGTTTAGGATTAAAAAGTATTTTTTATTTTTTATTATGTCATGCAATGATATATTATTAAAAGATTATACTATTATATTATTAGATGAAGGAAAAAACTATTAATAATAACTATTAATTCATTATATATAACTAATTGATGATATTATTTTTTAAAAGGTATGATAAATAATATATGGAAATATAAAAAAAGTATATTATTAGTATATATAAAATAAGTTCAATGAATTGTTGTTTATTAAACTTTTTTTTACATTTTTTTCTAATAAGAATATAATATAATTAGTATAAAGATAAATTATATTAGGAGGTATAATGTTAGCTTATTGGATTATTTATTCTGTTTATTGTTTTGTTCATCTAATATTTAGTTTTTTAGAAAAAGAAAAGCCTCGTAAAATTACAAAATTATTAATAATGCCATTATTAATATTAGGATTATTTCTTTTTGATGTAAAAAATTATTTTATCTATTTAGGATTATTATTTGGGTGGATTGGAGATATTTATTTACTTAATAATAAGGAAAGAAAATATTTCGTAATTGGCACCATATGTTTTATCTTTGGACATATTGCGTATATTCTTGAAGTAATGAGATTATATATCATTGATTATGGATTAAGTGATCAATTAATTCATTTTTTATTAATTATCCTAATCATAGCAATAATCCTCTTATTCTTTGCTTATTTTAAAATGAAAAGAAAATTGGGAAAACTTGCTTATCTTGGTAGTACCTATTTTTCAATATTAATTGGTGGATTTGTTTTATCCTTTCTATTGCAAAAACCATTATTATCAATTGGCTTTGGATTTTTTATCATAAGTGATATCTTAATATCAGTATTTAGGTTTTATAAAAAACCGAAAAGAAGTCATTTTTATATTATGATTACATATTTACTAGCACAAACATTAATTGCTTTAAGTTTTATTCTATAATACTTTTTAATATATCATTTTTGATATAATGTGTTTCTAAATAAGCATTTCAGTTATTTTTTTTAAAATGTTATAATGATATTGTGAAAAAGGAGAATTGATTATGAGATTAGAAAATAAAGTTGTTGTTATTACGGGTAGTAATTCAGGTGTAGGCGCAGCTGCTGCTAAAATGGCTGCTTCTGAAGGTGCAAGTGTTGTTATTAGTGCAAGACGAGTTGAAGCATTACAAAAAGTTAAAGAAGAAATTGAAGCAATGGGTGGGAAAGTATTAAGTATTCCAACTGATATTTCTAAAATGGAAGATTGTGAAAAACTAATTGAAACAACAGTAAAAGAATTTGGAAAAATTGATGTATTAGTAAATAATGCTGGTGTGTTAGATAGTGGACTAAAAGCAATTGATAAATTTGCTAATGAAGATTTAGATAAAGTTGTAGAAATAAATGAAAAAGGCACAATGTATTGTATGCGTGCTGCTTTAAAATATATGAAGGAAGCTAAATCAGGATCAATTGTAAATGTTGCTTCTGTTGCTGGTACAAATGGTTGTGGTGGTGCTGCATATGTTGCAAGTAAAGCAGCAATCATAGGTATTACAAAACATGCTGCAATGTTAACTGCAGGTAAAGGTGTTCGCTGTAATGTTTTATGCCCAGGAAACATTTTAACTCCAATGACTGCAGGTATGGATTATTCAAATATGGATATGGAAATGTTTGGTGCAATGGCAAGTCACTCTGATATTAAAGGATGTCCATCTTGTCAAGCAGAAGATGTTGCCAAAGTAATTTTATTCTTAGCAAGTGATGATTCTAAACCAATTACAGGTCAAGCAATTGTTTGTGATTTTGGTGCTAACTTATAAAATTATTAATAAAAAAAGAGATTTTATCATTGAGGTAAAATCTCTTTTTAGTTATTTTTAATAGTTATTTAAAGCTTTAATTAAAACATCCAAATTATTTTCCATAACAGTAAAATAATCTTTCATTTTTTCTGTTTGGATTTCTAGATTATTTAAATACAGAATACTAGGATTTAAACTAGGATTATTTTTATTTAATGTGTTGATGTATTGCGATACAAGTGATTGTTGTGCTTCATTTTCAGTTACAATTAAATACTTTAAATTATGTTCTAATGCATAATCAACAATTTCACTAAACACTTTTGCATTAGGATCACTTGATTCATTATCAGAACGTAAGCTCATGCGGTCAAATTGATAACGATATGACCAATAAGCATAAGCATCATGATCGACAATAATTGTTTTCTTTTTAGTGTCTGATAATTTTGAATCGAATTTAGTGGCTAACTCATTTAATCTAGTTTTTAAATCCTCAGCATTATGAGTAAATTCTTCACTATATTCTTTGAATTCATCAATTTCTAATAGAGAATCAAGAATATGTTGAACAACATGTTGCATTTGAAATGGATCAAGCCAAATATGGGGATCATAGGCAGTATCACTAGTAGTATGTGGTGAGTTGCTTGTTAAGCCATCTTTTGTTACTAATAGTAAACTTTTACAAGAACTAACTTTTAAACATTTTACATTGGCAAAAGTAGTAGAAATTCCCTTTTCAATGAAAGGCTCTAACCCTAATCCAATATAAATAATCATTTTAGCTTCACTCATCTTAATTAGTGTTTTAGCAGTTGGTTCATAGTCATGCACTTCAGCATTACTAGGATAAGCAGATTTTACATTTAGTTTATCACCAACAATTTGTTCAGTGAAAAACGTTAATGGATACACAGTTGTATAGATATCCACTTTTTCTTCTTCGCAACCAAAAAGCATAAAACTAATTATTATCATTAGTATTGGCAATAATATTTTCTTCATTTTTAGTTTTCCTTTTTATTCTCATTTTTAAATTTTTGAATAATTTTATGTTTTTAAAAAAACAGAATAATTCAGAGGGGAGCAGTACTTTTTTTAAGAAAGGATTAATTTTATTTTTTATAAGATAAACAATAAAGTATAATCTAATGCGATGCTTTTTCGCAAGAAACTGATAATAAATTATAACTCCTATGATAAAAAATAATACAGTATAAACCCTTATCTGATAATTAATGTTTTTTATAATATACTTTATAGTAATAAATACTATTAAAAACCAATAACATAATTCAATTATATATTTAATAACTAAACTTTTAAAAGATTTCTTATTGCAAATTACATTATTAATTACATTTAATGAGTCATAAGTAATCCCTAAAAATAATCCAATGATAAAACAATGAATGATAATTAGAACTTGTTCGTATAAAGAAATCATTTAAAAAGTTTTTGAATGAATCCTTTTTCCTTCTCTTTTTGACTTTTATTAGCATAAACTAAAGAATCAATATTACCAGTAATAAATATATTTCCTTTATCTACATCAAACATTTGCATTTCCAAGTTATTTCCTTTAATATTAAGAATTCCTAAAACTGTGTCTAGTTGAAACTCTAATGGATTTAAAGAAATAATCTTTTTTACACCAGAAATCTTTAAACTTTTACGATTTTCTAATGTTAATGTGTTTGTTAATATATCATTCATCTTTTTTCACCTCATAAAAGTATATTCAAAAGGTAAAAAAATTATTAAAGATAAAAATTAAAATTTAATTATTATAAGGATTAGTTGTGTCTTTTTTATTGATTTTTAATAATTCATCAAATTGTTTAAAAAAGTTTGAATACGTAATTGCTTTAAACCCATAACTTATATTATCAGGTTTAATTTCCATAATTTCACTTTCATTCATATAACGTAAAATAATTTCTGTGCCTGGATGGAAGATAACAACACGATAAATTTCTTTTGTACCATCCTTTTTTGGATTAAAACTTAAAAAAGGTTTAAGTTCATTTAAGTATCTTTTGTTAGGATAATTTCTTCCTTGTCTTTTCCCGCCAAATCTTAAACACCAAGTGTTTTTAGAATTAATAGTAACAGAAGAGTTGGACGGAATCTTACAAATAGCACAATACATAATAATCTTTTCATCTTCAATAATACAATCAAAACGATTGTCTTTAGTTTTTGAAAACTTTAAATTTTTTTGTTCACAAAAACTTTCTAACTCATCATAGAGAACTTTTTCTTTTAATTTATTAATTATATAGGTTAAAAGAAAGCAAATAATTAAAGCAACAGCAATAAATATTAAATAATCTTGTAGTTCCATAATTATCCAATTATTTCGATTTCTTCCGCAATTTGAGCAAAGATATCTTCAGTAGTAAGTATTTCAGTATGATTTGGAATGCATGATTCAATTACTTGATTAAAATTATCGATTACCTCATCATTCCACTCACCTTTTTCAATTATTAACTTTTCAATGTCTTTAGCAAGCGTTGATAATATGTTTTTGCGATGTGCTGATAAGTGCCCCTTTTCATCAAGACTTTCGCAGAAGTCATCGATATATAAAGCATAATGGATTAATAGTTCATATCGCTTGAACAAAAAATAATCCTTTTTAAAATAGTTTTCATAATATATTTTGATTTGTTCTAATTGTTCGTGAAGATATTTAAATCCTGTTTCAAAAATTATTTCAAGATCAACAGCTTCATCACTTTCACCATTCTTTTTAAAGTATTCTACAATGTAATCACAAACATAAATAACATCTTTTAAATGATAATGAAGAATTGAATTATTATCTTCTAAAACTTTTAAAAATTCTTTATGAGCATTTAAATAATTTTTATAGTCTTTACTTTGAATCATTATTTTCCCTTTCTTGCATTTTTGATTGCTTTTAATGTTTCTCGGTCTTTAATTTTATAAGGAGATCTTCCTTTTTTATCTTTCTTTAAATATGTTTCTAAAAGAATTCGTAACTCTTCTAATGTTCCTTGGATTAATCCACTTTTCGCAATTGTAAAAGCATCAGTATCTGTTATAAAGAAATAGAATGCATCTTTTACTTCAATAACTTTTTGAATATTAACCCAATTGATAACCATTTTTTCATTTGTGGTTAATTCATGACGTAGGATTTTTTCTTTTGATAATTCAACTTGTTCAATAGAATCTTTCCTTGCTTTATAATCTCTATTTGCTGATGTGTGAATATTAGTAAATGTGTAGAAAGGCACAAATATAATTCCAATAATTGCGATTAGCCACATTAAAAAATTTGTGGAAGAATCTTCATCATCTTGAAAAAATCCAGTTACTAGCATAAATAATGCTACAATTCCAAAAATAGTAATGAAATACATTATAAATGAATTTCTTAACATATAATAACGATAGAAATTCTTATTTACTTTTTTGTCATAATTATTTTTAAATATTACTTTTAAAGCCGCCATATTTCCTCCAAATAAATAAATTTTATTATGTATGATAATTATATCAAATATTTCGTAAATAAAAAAGAGTATTTTATATTATCAATTATATAATTATTGTCATAAAGGAAATCATTGATTTTATATTGTAAATTAGTAAATAAAGTATTATAATTTTTAAGAGGTGTAGTTATGGATACAATAAAAATAAAAAACAAAAACAAAACATTAATGATTGCTCATCGAGGATTAAGTGGTCTAGAAAGAGAAAATAGTATGAAAGCATTTGTGGCGGCAGTAAACCGCAGTTTCTATGGAACAGAATGCGATATTCACTTAACAAAGGATAAAATCTTTGTGATTTCTCATGATGAGCATACACGACGTGTAAGTAATTATGACGTAATAATAAAGGATACATTATTTAAGGATTTAGAAAAAGTTCGTTTAAATAAATTCAATAGTTTTGAAGAAGATCGTATGCTATATTTACCAACATTAGATGAATATTTAGAATTGCATATTAAATATCAAAAACATTGTGTTATTGAAATTAAATGTCTTCTAACAGATAGTGAAGTCGATATCTTATTAGATAAAGTAAAAGATTGTCTTGAACTAATTACTTTTATTTCCTTTAACTTAGAAGTTTTACAAAAAATAAGAAAACGTAATCAAAATATTCCTCTCCAATATTTAACTTCTAAATATGATGACAATTTAATTAACATATTATTACAAAACAAATTAGATATTGACATCAATTACCAAGAACTAAATGAAGAGCGAATAAAAAAGTTTCATGACAATAAAATAATTGTCAACGCTTGGACAATTAATGAAAAAGAAGTCGCATTAAAGATGATATATTGGGGAATAGATTACATTACTACAAACATTTTAGAATAAATTTTATTTTAATATTAAAATAATACAAATTACAACATTGCTCCTAATATATAATTACTCTCGAGGTGAGAGAAATGAAAATAGTGGTTGTTGCCCCATATAAAGCAAAAGTTTTAAAGAGTGTAGAAGCCCTTGAAAAAGTCAACTTGGGTGATGTAAAATTGATTGGTTGCATAGATACAATTAATCAAGTAATAAGTGAAGAAAGGATTAAGATTAGGTCTGAGATTATTGATGCGACAGAGGAAGAATTAATTATAAAAACAAAAGATATAATTGATGATGATACTGTGATTGTTTTCGATCAAGTGGATGAGTTTATTCAAAAAAAGATTATCTGTAATGATAAAATGTATAATATTGATGAAGATATAAATTATTTTTACACGATTGATATCCCTGATATTAAAAATTTTATCTTTGTAAGCAATCATTCAAAAAAAAGGCATTTAGATTTTGATGATAAGAAAAAAGCAATACTATCAATTTTTGAATTTATGAATGGCTTAGGAATAAAAAAGTCTAATGTTGCTGTTTTAACAGATAAATTAACAAAAACAGATATTTTAGAAGTAAACTTAATTCGAATGATTTTAAAAGAGGATGTCTGTAAGAATGTCAATATCATAAGTCCTTGTCGGATTGATGAATTATTTAGTAAGAAGTATTATAATAACATCTATGATAAGAATATTAATCTTTTAATATTTAAAAACTATGATATAACACAAACATTTATAAATACTTTAGGTTTATTTTCAAATAATAAAATAGCTTCAATATGTAGCTATGAAAATAAATTGTATATTGATGCCTCAAATCAATATGATGAAAGAAATATATTATTTTCAATTCTACTCACAAGTAAGTATTTAAATGATCAAAGAAGAATAAAGATTTTCAATAAAGAATTAAACGCTCTATTTCTTTCAAAAGAAATATTATAATAAATAAAAAAATTAAGATAAAAAAATCTAGATATTACTCTAGATTTTTTTAATTGATTGAGGCAACAATATTTAAATTTTTTAACTTTGCGATTGGTTTTTCATATCCTCTTTTAATAATATCAGCATTTCTGATAATCGTATGGTTTTTCGCAATAATAGCTGCAATTAATAAAGAGGCTCCTCCTCGCAAGTCTTGGCATGTCACTTTTGAACCTGTTAACGGAGTATTACCATTAATGATTATTGTGTTTTCGCTAATTGTAATATCAGCCCCCATTTTGTTCAAATCACCAATATGATTAAAACGACGTTCAAATATTGTTTCTGTTAACGTGGATGTTCCTTCGATTTGTGTTAAAAGAGGGGTAATGATCGGTCCTAGGTCTGTAGAAAAACCTGGATAAATTGCGGTTTTAATTGCAACTGGTGATAATGTTTTTCCTTTTAATGCGGTAATGGAATTATTATTAATCGTAACAATATGACCGATGGCTTTTAAAGTATCAATAAAACTTGTAAGAAGTGTAGGATCGATATTTGTTATGGTTACGGGTTGGTTGTCATTAATGCAACCTAATGCAAGGTAAGTTGCTGCTTCAATTCGATCAGAGATAATTCTATATCTTGTCCCATGAAGTTTGTTTGTCCCTGATATTACCAATCTGTTTGTACCAACGCCAGTTATATATGCTCCCATCTTAATTAAGAAATTGGCAACATCAGTTACTTCTGGTTCTATTGCCGCATTTTCAATAATGGTATTACCTTTTGCTAAAACTGATGCAAGCATTATATTAATTGTTGCCCCTACAGATGGAAAATCTAATTTAATTAGATTTCCAAGAAGTTTTTTTGCTTGATATAGAGTTCCTTTTTTTGTTTCCTTAATTTTTACATTCAATAATTTAAAACCATTTTGATGATAGTTTATAGGACGAGATCCAATATTACAACCACCACATTGATGAAAAAATATTTTTTTTCGGTATCCAAGATAGCTTCCAATTAAATAATATGATCCTCGGAGTTTATTAATTGAATCTTTAAAATGATATTTTGCTTTGCTATTTCTTTTAAAAGATAAAATATTATTTTCAAAGGAAATAAAATGTCCCATATCAGTAATAATCTTTATTAAGTTTCGAACATCAGTAATATCAGGGATATTTTCTAAAATAACTTGTTCATCTGTTAATAGGCAGGCAGGAATAATTGCGACTGCACTATTTTTTGCACCACTAACTTTTACAGTTCCGGAAATGTTTTTATTCTTATTTGATTTATAAATATGCAAATCCATTTTATACCTCACATAATACTTTATATGAAGTTATTTAAATAAATATACAAAAAAATAAAAAAATAATATATGGGTTAAAATAAAAAAATAAAACGTTTACTTTTATATATATTTGTGATACAATATTATAAAGTGATGGTGATAAAATGAGATGTAGAATTGAACGAGATCGATTAGGAGAAGTGGCGATTCCTCAAGAGGCTTATTACGGCATTGGGACTGTTCGTTCAAAAGATGCTTTTCAATTAACAAAACACGGGTTATCCCGTCAAATGATTAAAGCTTTAGCGTTATGTAAAAAGGTGATTGCTAAGACTAATTGTGATATGGGATTACTTGAAAAAAGAAAAGCAGAAGCGATATGTTTGAGTGCCGATGAAATTTTGAATGGACGTTTACATGGTCAATTCATTACGGATGCTTTGCAAGATGGTTATGGATATGGTATGGATATGAACGCTGCTGAAGTTATCTGTAATCGTGCGAATGAAATGTTAGGTAGTAGTAAAGGCAAATATGATATAGTAACATTACAAGAAGTAGATATGTTTACAAACATTAAAGAAACAAATGTTTTGGTTGGAAGGTTATCAGCAGTTAAACTAACAAAAAAATTGATTGCGGAAAACAAGAAATCATATAATGCAATTCTTGAAAAATTAGAAGCATCTAATATTTCTAAAACTAGTAAAACATATTTACAGCTTATGAGTGTTGTTGAAATATTACAACGAGATACAAAGCGTGTTGATAAAGCAATGGATACTTTATTAGTATTTTCTTATGGTGAATCAGTTGATTTACCAATAGAACAAAAAGAGGAATATTTACGATGCTTTGTAAAAAACTTAAATGAAAATGTTACGGAAAAATATCAATTAAGTAAAAACTATTATACAACAAGTAACAACCTTGATTGTTTTATGAATTTATCTGCTGCTGTTAAAAATTTAATGATTAATTTTTCTCGTTGTATGAGTGATTTAAAAGAACTAGCAAAGGAAGGCAAGATCAACTTTCCAAATGTTCAAGATATAGAAGTTTCAGCCCCAGATTTATTATTTGATTTTGTTAAACAAGTATCTTTTTATATAGTAGGAAATGACTTAACAGTATCAAGAACTATAGAGGCTGGTGTTATGAATGAAAATCCATATATTCCGATTATCTTAGCTTCATTATTTGAAAGTATTAATCTTGTAAGAAGAGGAATTAGAACAATTAAAGAACGAGTTTTTGAAATAATGGAAATTAAAGAATAATTATAATGCAAATAAAAAAGCAATATTGGTTTAACCAGTATTGCTTTGTTTTTATAAAAACCAAATAATTAAACTAATTAATCATAATAATCCACAAACACATATGTATATATATAAAGTTATGATTATGTTAAATGAAAACATCATAATGAATGGTTTTTATGAAGTAGAAGATATGTTAGAAATTAATAGTCTATCAGTTGCTTCATCAATAAACCATAGTTATTTTAAAGGAACAATGAATATGCTTTGTATAAATACACAAGATTGTTCATTCAATAACACAATAGATTTAGATAGTGGAGATAGAATTATCGATAAAGTAAATAATATGGGTCAATTAGTTTTACATCAAGTATTAAGAAATAATCAAAATAATATTAAACAAACCTTCACTTATAAGAATGTTGACTCAGATAGTAATAGATGTTATAATGTAATAAACAAAGAAGAATTCTTTACTAATGATTTAAATAATCCAATAAGAAAAATAGAATATCAAAATGATCCATTTACATTAAATATAACAAAGAAAACATTAAGTAATCAAACACAATGTTTAGAAGATATCGAATATAATTATGATAAAAAAGGACAATTGATTGAAGAAAGAAATCTAAGTGAAGATATAAAGATAACATATGCATATGATAAGAATGGAAACATGATAGAAAGAAGGAAGTATAATCTTTCTTTAAACACATTACTTGATCATAATACATATGAATATGATTATAATAATCCAAATAAGTTAACTAGTTATTATAAAGATAATACAAATTATAGTATTAGTTATCATGTTAATATGTCATCATTCCCACAAGCAATCATAAATGAAGATACTAATAATACAGTATGCACATTTGAATGGGATTATAAAAGACTAACAAAATATAGTATTGATCAAGATTATTATCTTAATTTTATATATAATGTAAATGGCTTAAGGACATCAAAAGTAATAGTTAATAATTATGCAGGAGGAACAATAACACATAGTTATCGTTACTATAAGAATAGATTAATTGAAGAAGAAGTAATAGATGATATAAAAGGTGATGAATATAAATTACATTATTTATATGATCAATTTAATGAATTATATGGCTTCAGATATGAAAATAATGAATACTATTATATAAAAGATAGCTTACATACAATAATAGGAATAATTAATTCATCAAAGCAAATAGTATGTGAATATAGATATGATGGATATGGCAATCATTTAGTATATGATGGTAATAAAGTATTACAAACAGGAAGATACTTTATAGGTAATATAAATCCATTTAGATATAAAGGATATTATTATGATGTGGAAACTTCATTATTTTGGTTATCATCAAGGTATTATTCACCAGAATTATGTCGATTTATAAGTCCAGATGATGTAGAATATTTGGATCCTGAAAGTATCAATGGATTGAACTTATATGCGTATTGTGGAAATGATCCCGTTAATAAGTATGATCCTAGTGGGCATAGTGCAATTTTAGCTATTTTAATTGCGGTAGGAATTTTAGCTGTAGATACAATTGTAGAAACTGCTATATTGATGAATTCAGACAAATATAAAGCTGAGAATGTTTATCATGTTAATCCATCAACTGGTGAGGGAAATGTACATATTCCTAATTCTGCTGCATTTAATAACCCAATAGCTCAATTAATTTATTCTAATTATCTATATGAAAATGTAAAGAATAAAGATGGAAGCAATTTTTTTACAGGTGATCCTTATGATATTGTTGGTGAATGGCAAGCACATAATCTTGCGGCTAATTTAACAGGTTCATTAATGGTATTGGGTTTTATTCCTTTAGCATTACTATCAAATGGGGATTATTTTTGGTCAAAATTATATGATGCACACAGTCGTAGTGTTCATGCTGATATAGGTTCAAATATAAACTCTGACAAAATAGGTATAGTTAGATTTATATCAAAGATTTATAAATGGATTATAAAAATTATAAGCTTCGATATTCTTAATTGGTAATTTTATATAAAAAGGAGGAATCGTATGAAAAAAATAAAGGCAATTTCAGTATTAATCTTTTCTGGATTTATAGTTGCATTGATATTTGGGTTTTTAATCGATATTGATTCCAAAAAAAATGTTATAAGAACAAGTGATAAATCACTTTATGAGATGAATGAATATTATTTCTTACCTAGCTATAATGAATTTGAATATAAAGAGAATGTTACTGGATTTTACACATATGATTCCTCTAATACACTTTTTGGAGGAAGTGTTTCTTATGTATTAGAATTACAATTTGCAACTAAAAAAGTCTATAATGAATTTTTAGAATATGAGTACACAAGATATGAATATGATAGTAATTCAATCATTTTAAAAAATAATTATGAATGTTATTTGTGTTTGAATGAAGATATTACTCAATATTATTATGGTGAATATATGCCGTATGCGTTAGGAATGTTATGTTTAAATGAAAAAGATATAAAAATTAGATATGTATACTATGTTAATATAGAACATTCCATAGATAATAAATTTAATGATGTATTTCAAAATACAAATTGTACTTGGTGAATGTAGCGCATTTAGAAATACCATTAAGGGAATTCCTCCTAAGTTGTGAAGGCCTAATATTTAAAGGAGAAAATAATGAAGAAATATATCATCTCAATAATTATTTTTGTATTATTGTTTACTTTAGGCGGATGTAGATATAAAGGTTATTATGAAATAAAAATACCTACAGATAGTACTTTAAGAGGAACTATTAAAATACCTAATGAATGGGAGTTTATTACTGAAGATGGAGTTGTGAAATTAATAGAAAAGGAAACAAAGGAAGTAATAGCTGAACAAATAGTACAAGGACATATGAATTTTAGTCATTATCCACATAATGATTATGTTGATCCTATTTTTACAAATATTTAAAATTTAAAATTTAATCAAAACATTAATTTTGATATAAAAAATGTGAAAAAATATGATTATGTAAAAGGATATTCTAATGCGATTGTGTATTATGAGTTTGAAAGTGAACAAAAAAATTATGTCGTTTTAAAATTTGAAATTTATGATGATAAAAATTTAAACCCTTATTACTTATTTATGTTTTTTTATGATATTGATGAAAAAATAGAATTAGAAAAAATTATAAATTCGTATTGTTTTGGTGGAACACTAGGATATGAAAAAAATCATATCTATGATGAAGATTACAAATCTAATTAATTATTTAATGAATTAACAGAAACAAACATCACTTTTAACATAAAGGGTGGAACTGAGTAATATTAGTTTCACCTTTCTTACATTTAGTGGACAAGAGCGAAACCTGGGTATCCCAGTTGTCGCAACAGTCGAAAATGCTACTTGTTGCATTTTCCTTATCCTCGTAAGGTATCGGTGGGGACACTTTTGGCAGACGG
>JAEDHQ010000003.1 GCA_016296945.1 Bacilli bacterium
AGATGTTATAAACAATATTAAGTAATTATAATAGTATTTATATATGTATATACATATTTATTCATAAAAGATATTTGCTTTTGTTTGCTATTTTCGAATTGTATTTTCTTATTAGTTATGAAAATATATATAATAGTTAAATGTTTGTTTATATAAGTAAATGTGTATATATTTTTATTTAAGAAATAATAATTAGTAAAGTTATTATGTTTGTTATTGATGGAGTTGAAATGTTTTTATTAACAATGTTGAAATCAATTTTTTTGAGAAATAGGAATTATTATCTTTTCACTAGTATATATAATATAGAAAGAGCATTTTATTTTTCCTCTTATTTAATCTGTTTTGAAATTATAAACTTAATTTTTAAAGATATCTTTAAATATGTATTTATTTCTATACTTATTTATGTTTCAGCTTAGAATTTTCAAAATAATAACTAATATTAGACTTTATAAACAATATTAAGTGATTATGATAGTATTTATATATGTATATAAATATTTCTTCCTGAAAGATATTTACTTTTGTTTACTATTTTCGTGTTGTATTTTTTATCAGTTATAAAAATATATATAATAGTTAAATGTTTGTTTTATAAGTAAATATATATTTATTTAAGAAATGATAATTAGGAAAGTTATTATGTTTGTTATCGATGGAATTGAAATATTATTTTAACCATGTAGAAATCAATTTTTTGAGAAATAGGAATTATTATCTTTTCACTAGTATATATAATTATAGAAAGAGCGTTTTATTTTTACTCTTATTTAATCTGTTTTGAAATTATAAACTTAATTTTTAAAGATATCTTTAAATATGTATTTATTTCTATACTTATTTATGTTTCAGCTTAAAATTTCCCCTAGGATTATACGAATTATAAAATGAAAAATATTGAAAAAAATAAAAAAACGATTATAAGCTAAAAAATGGGCAAAAAGATAAAAAAACTCTAGCAATTTTTTATGTGTTGTGGTATAATATATAATAGGAAGTGAGAGTATGACAGAAGTAAAAATTGTTTCAGAATATATAAAATTAGGACAATTCTTAAAGTTTGCGGCTATAATAAGCAATGGTGCTGAGGCTAAGCAATTCTTAGAGTTTAATAAAGTGTATGTTAATTCTGAATTGGATCAAAGAAGAGGAAGAAAACTATATCCCAATGATATTGTGAAAGTATTGAATAAAGAATACATAATAAAAGCGGAAAGTGTATGAAATCACAAATCAAAAGTATTACATTAAATAATTTTAGGTTGTTTGATAAACAAAACTTTTCTTTTTCAGAGGATATTAATATTATTGTTGGAAAAAATGCTTCTGGAAAGACTACAATATTAGAAGGAATCAATCTTTTAGGAGTAGGAAAATCCTTTAGGACACATAATGATGCAGATTTGCTAAAAAGAGGAGAAGAAAGTTTCTACGTAAAAGGATTATTTAATACACAAGAAGGGGATAGGGAAATAGTCTTATCTTACACACAAAAGGGGAAGAAAATTAACGTTAATGGTTCTTTTGTGAAGAAAATGAGCGATTTCGTTGGACAGATTAAGGTGATTTGTTTTTCTCCAATTGATTTAAATATTGTTAAGGGAGAACCCAAACACAAAAGAAGCTTTTTGGATCAAAATATAGGTATTATTGATAAACAGTATTTAAATAGTTTAATTATGTATAATAAGTTGCTTAAAGAACGCAATGAGCTGTTAAAACAAATGAGTAAATTTAATAATAATATTGACCTTTTAAGTGTTTATACAGATAAACTAATTGTTGTTGCAAAAGAAATTATTAATAAAAGAAATGAATATATAAAAATTATTGAGAGTTATGCAAACACTAATATCAAGAAAATTAGTGATTATAATGAACAAATTGAATTAAAATATAAACCTAATGTAAGTTTTGATGAAGTGGAAGATAAGATAAAAAAGTCCGTTAAAGAGGATATCCTTAATCAAACTACTACATTAGGACCTCATAAAGATACATTTAATATTTATTTAAATAATGAAGAAATTGGTAGTTTTGGTTCTTATGGTCAACAAAAATCTGTTGCAATAGCTTTAAAATTAGCTATTTCTGATATTATTAAAAATAAAAACGATAGTGCTATAATCATTTTAGATGATGTTTTTGGGGAATTAGATAATAAAAGACAAGATGATTTGATTAGAAATCTAAAGGAAAAGGGGCAAGTGGTAATTTCTACCACCGATATATCTTTAATTTCTAAGGATATCTTAAAAAATAGTAAAGTTATAGAAATGGATGAGGGGGAAGAATAATGCCTGAAGAAGTTTTAGATAAAGAAATTACTGAAAATAAGAAAAAGAAAACCGAAAAGAAAGAAGACAGTTATGGTGGTTCTAACATCCAAATTCTAGAAGGTCTAGAAGCTGTTAGAAAAAGACCAGGGATGTATATTGGTTCTACTGGTGAAGAAGGATTACACCATTTAGTATGGGAAATTGTTGATAACTCTATCGATGAAGCTTTAGCGGGTTATTGTACACATATTGAAGTAGAGATTTTGCCAGATAATGTCATAAGTGTAACCGACAACGGACGTGGTATTCCTGTTGATATTCACAAGAAAACTGGTGAAAGTGCTGCTGAAGCAGTTTTTACAATACTTCATGCTGGTGGAAAGTTTGATGGTTCATCGTATAAGGTTTCTGGGGGATTACATGGTGTAGGAGCCAGCGTTGTTAATGCTCTTAGTACGTGGTTAAAAGTAATAATTAAAAAAGACGGCAAAGTGTATCAACAAGAATATTCACGTGGTAAAAGACAATATAAACTGAAAGAAATCGGAGTAACTGAAGATCATGGTACTCAAGTAATCTTTAAGGCTGACGGAGAAATTTTCAAAGATACAACTACTTATAATTATGAAAAAATTAGAGGAAGACTTCAACAATGTGCCTTTTTAAACAAAGGGTTAAAGATTTCGTTAACAGATTCTCGAAATCCTGAAAAGGTTAAGTCTATAACTTATTGTTATGAAGGTGGAATTATTGAATATGTTGAGTTTTTAAATAAAAACAAGAGTAATTTACCAATTCATCCAAATATTTTCTATATTTCTAAAGCTCAAGAGAAGATAGAAATCGAAATAGCAATGCAATATACTGAAGATTATAATAGCTCAATTTATTCATTTGTTAATAACGTACATACTCCAGAAGGGGGAACACATGAAGAAGGTTTCCGTAACGCATTAACAAGAGTGTTAAATAATTATGGAAAACAAAACAATATATTCAGAAAAGATGAAGGATTAACTGGCGATGATGTTAGAGAAGGATTAACAGCTATTATTTATTGTCGTCATCCTGATCCACAATATGAAGGGCAAACAAAGAAGAAACTAGGTAATACAGAAGTAAGAAGAATTGTATCACAAATCGTTTCTGATAGTTTAGATGCTTTCTTAAAGGAAAATCCACAAACAGCGAAAGCAATTATTGAAAAATCTTTACTAGCAAGTCGTGCTAGAATTGCAGCTAAGAAAGCAAGAGAAGCAACTAGAAGAAAAAATCCACTCGAAACATTAGGATTTGCTTCAAAATTAGCAGACTGCCGTTCTAAAGATCCTGAAAAATGTGAAATATACATAGTCGAAGGTGATTCTGCTGGTGGATCTGCAAAAAGTGGTCGTGATAGTGAATATCAAGCAATTTTACCATTAAGAGGTAAAGTATTGAATGTGGAAAAGTCGAGAATGGATAAAGCGCTCGGAAATAAAGAGATTATTTCAATGATTCAAGCGTTTGGAACGGGAATTGGTGAAGAATTTAATTTGGCGGCAGCAAGATATCATAAAATTGTAATTATGACCGATGCCGATGTTGACGGTGCACATATTTGTACATTGTTGTTGACATTTTTCTACCGATTTATGAAACCGTTAATTGAAAACGGATATATTTATATAGCACAACCACCTCTATATAAGATTCAACAAGGTAAAAGAGTGGAATATGCTTATAGTGATGAAGAATTACAAAAAATATTAGCAACATTTTCAAAAGCATCAAAACCTAGTATTCAACGATACAAAGGTTTAGGGGAAATGAATGATGAACAATTGTGGGAAACAACAATGGATCCTGCAAATAGAACATTATTAAAAGTTACTTTAGGAGATGCAATTGAAGCGGATACTGTCTTCAGTATGTTGATGGGGGATGATGTAGAACCTCGTCGTGATTTCATTGAAGAAAATGCTGTTTATGTTGATAATTTAGATGTATAGGAGATCAATATGAACAATACAAATGATCTAGAAAAAGATTTAGAATTAGAAAAAACTGAAGAAAATACTGATAATCAAGATAACAGTGAGGAAATAACTGAAGAAGAAATCAATGAAAGTAATCAAATTCAAGAAGGACATCATTATGGAAGTGTAAAAGAAGTTGATCTTGCTTCTAAAATGAAGATTTCCTTCTTAAGTTATGCAATGAGTGTTATCGTTGCTCGTGCTCTTCCAGATGTTCGTGATGGCTTGAAACCAGTTCATAGAAGAATCTTATATGGCATGAATGAGTTAGGTGTTACTTCTGATAAGCCTACTAAGAAATCAGCTCGTATAGTAGGGGATGTTATGGGTAAATACCATCCTCATGGTGATGCTGCAATTTATGATTCAATGGTCAGAATGGCTCAAAACTTCAGTTATCGTTATCCTTTAGTTGAAGGACAAGGAAATTTCGGTAGTATCGATGGAGATCCTGCTGCCGCAATGCGTTATACAGAAGCTAAAATGAGTAAAATAACAACAGAATTACTTAGAGATTTAAATAAGAATACTGTTGACTTTCAAGATAACTATGATGGAACTGAAAAAGAACCAGTAATTCTTCCTTCAAGATTTCCTAACCTTTTAGTAAATGGGGCAACAGGTATTGCTGTTGGTATGGCGACTAATATACCGCCACATAATTTGGGTGAAGTTATCGATGGTATTTTAGCTTTAATAAAAAATCCTGATATTTCTATTGAAGGATTAATGAACTATATTAAAGGTCCTGATTTTCCAACTGGAGGTTGTATAATGGGAATTTCTCAAGTGAGAAAAGCTTATATGACTGGAAATGGAGCAATTACATTAAGAGCAAAACATGAAGTAGTTGAACGAGGAAATGGAAAAACAGAAATAATTGTAAAAGAAATCCCTTATCAAGTATTAAAATCAAGATTAATTGAACGAATTGCGGAAACAGTTAGAGATAAATTAATTGATGGTATTACTGGATTACAGGATGAATCATCAAATAAAGGAATGCGTATCGTTATTGAGTTGCGCCGTGATGTAAATCCAAGTGTTGTTCTAAACAACTTATATAAACACACACAAATGCAAGTCACATTTGGTGCTAATATGTTAGCTTTAGTTAATGGACAACCAAAAGTTCTTAATTTAAAAGAAATACTTGAAAGATATGTCGAACATCAAATTGAAATCATAACAAGAAGAACACAATTTGATTTAGAAAAAGCAGAAGCAAGAGCACATATAGTTGAAGGTTTACTGGTTGCTTTAGGAAATATTGACTTAGTAATTCAAATAATTAAAAAGTCAAAAACAACAGAAGAAGCTATTACAAGTTTAATGAAGACGTTCAATTTATCTGAAGTACAAACTAGAGCAATATTAGACATGAAGTTACAAAGATTAACTGGTTTAGAAATAGATAAATTGAAAGAAGAATTAGCTTCATTAAAACGTGACATTATTGAATATAAAGATATATTAAAGAATCATCAAAGAAAATTAGATATTATAGTTTCTGAATTAACAGAAATTAAAGAAAAATACGGTGACTCTCGAAAAACTGAAATAAGCTTAAGTGACGATTTAGTAATAGAAGATGCTGATTTAATTCCAGTCGAAGATGTAATTATAACAGTTACTAATAAAGGATATGTTAAGAGATTAACGGTTGACACTTATCGCGCTCAAAATAGAGGAGGTAAGGGTATTGTAGGTGCTAAACTTTCAGATGATGACTATGTAGAAAGAGTAATTTTCACATCTACACATGATAACTTGTTATTCTTCTCAACGTTAGGTAAAGTATATAAATTACGTGCTTTCCAAATACCTTATTCAAGTAGAACAGCAAAAGGTTTACCGATTGTTAACTTATTGAACTTTAGAGAAGATGAACGTCTTGCAACTGTTTTAAATGTTAGTCCAGAAATGAATGAAGAAGGATTCTTTATTTTTGCTACAAGACAAGGTCTTGTTAAGAAAACAGAAATTAAAGCGTTCGAAAATATTAGAACTAATGGAATTAGAGCGATAATTTTAAATGAAGGTGACGAATTATTTAAAGTAGGAATTACTGATGGTGAAAAAGATATTATTCTTGGAGCATCAAATGGTAAAGGAATAAGATTTAGTGAAAGTGACATTCGTCCAATGGGTAGAATCTCTGCAGGAGTAAGAGGTCTATTAGTTGCTGATAATGAAAGAATGGTCGGAATGGCGATAGTTAATACAGATGGTGATGAAATTGTTATTGTTACTGAAAAAGGATATGGTAAACGTACAAATGTAGATGCATTTAGAGTTCAAGTAAGAGGTGGTAAGGGCGTTAAATCATTAAATATTACTGCTAAGAACGGAAAGATGATTGCATTAACAACAGTTCGTGGAGATGAAGACTTATTAGTAGTTACAGATAAGGGAATGGTAATTAGAACTCATCTAGACCAAATTTTAACTGTCGGAAGAGATACACAAGGAGTTTGTATTATTAAATTGAATGAAGGCCATCTTGCTTCTTCAATAGCTATTGTTCCAAGAGCAGAAGATAGCGATGATTCTTCAGAAGTTACCGAAGGAACTTTCGAATATGATGAAGAATACACATTCTTAGATGATAATTTAGAATAAAAGATTTGACAATCTAAAAAAAGATGTTATAATATTAAAAAACCTATGATAGAGAATATAGAAAGAATTTTATTTTATAGAGACTTAATGGTTGGTGGAAATTAAGAATAAATCTTTTGAATCTAACTCTGAGGTGAAGCTAATCCCTTCCGGTTAATTACCGTTAAAAAATTTTAAGTGAGGATATCCTAATTAGGGTGGTACCGCGGAAATTATTTCGTCCCTTATACATTGTATAAGGGATTTTTATTTAATGAAGGGAAATTAATAATTGACAAATATTTTAGGAGGAAATATGTTAGACATTAAATTGATTAGAGAAGATGTTGAGGGAGTTATTAAGAAATTAAACACTCGTGGGAAAGATTTCAGTTATTTAAGAGAATTAGTTGAAAAAGATGATGAAAGAAGAAATCTAATTACAAAAGTTGAATTATTAAAGAAAGAAAGAAATGAAAAAAGTAAACTTGTTGGTGAATTAAAAAGAAACAAACAAGAAGCTACTGAAGTTTTAAATAGTGTTGCTAATATCGGAAAAGAAATTGCTGAATTCGACAAGAGAATTGAAGAATTAGATAAAGATATTAACTGGACTTTATTAAGCACACCAAATATTTTACACGAATCTGTTCCAATTGGAAAAGATGAAAATGATAATCCAGAAATTAGAAGATTTATGGAACCTACAAAGTTTAGTTTTACACCAAAAGCACACTATGAATTAGGCGAAAAATTAGATATTTTAGATTTTGATCGTGCTGCAAAAATTACAGGAAGTAGATTTGTTGTTTATAAAGGATTAGGTGCTAGATTAGAAAGAGCTTTAATTGCATTTATGATGGATTTACATAGTAATGAACATGGATATACAGAAGTAATTCCTCCATATATTGTAAATCGTGAAAGTATGACTGCTACAGGTCAATTACCAAAATTTGAAGAAGATGCTTTTAAACTTGCAAATAATGAAAACTGGTTTTTAAATCCTACTGCTGAAGTTCCTACAATTAATATGTATCGTAATGAAGTAATTGATTATGCTAAATTGCCTATTTGTCATTGTAGCTATACTATGGCTTTTAGAAGTGAAGCAGGAAGTGCAGGTAAAGATACAAGAGGTTTAATTAGAACACATCAATTTAATAAAGTAGAATTAATCAAGATTGCAAAAGCAGAAGATTCTTATGAAGAATTAGAAAAAATGCTATTAGATTCTGAAGATGTTCTTAAAAAATTAAAATTACCTTATCATGTTGTAAGCTTATGTAGTGGAGATATGGGATTTGGAATGGCAAAGACATATGATATTGAAGTATGGATTCCATCACAAAACACATATCGCGAAATCGGTAGTATTTCAAATGCCGGTGATTATCAAGCTAGAAGAGGAAATATTAGAACTAAAAAATCTAAGGATGGCAAATTAGAATATGTTCATACATTAAATGGTAGTGGCTTAGCAGTTGGTAGAACATTAGTTGCTATATTAGAAAATTATCAACAAGAAGATGGAAGTATAAAAGTTCCGGAAGTATTGATTCCTTACATGGGAGTTGAATATATTAAATAATTTATGTAATTAAAGGTATCTATAATAAGATACCTTTTTAAAAGCATAATTAATAAAGTAATTATCTTCCTTGTATTTTATTCAAAAAATGTTATAATAAATAACAAGAAAGGTTATAAAACTATGCTTAAAATATGCAATGTAACAAAAGATTATAGAGTAGGTAAAAATATAACTCAAGCACTAAAAGGAATATCTTTGGAATTTAATAATAAAGAATTTGTTTCGATTCTTGGTCAGAGTGGATGTGGAAAAACAACATTATTAAATATCTTAGGAGGATTAGATAAATCAACAACGGGAGAAGTCTATCTTAACGATATATCAATCAAAGAATATTCATCATTAAAACTTGATTATTATCGAAATTCTGTAGTAGGATTTATTTTTCAAAACCCTAGTTTAATCAAAAATTTAACAGTTAAAGAAAATGTAGAGATTGCCTTACAATTATCAGGCGTTAAAAGAAAAGAAAGAAAAAAGTTGGTATATGAATCTTTAAAGAAAGTTAATATAAATCAATTATCAAATAAAAAAGTTAAGTTGCTAAGTGGTGGTGAGCAGCAAAGGGTTGCAATTGCAAGAGCTATAATTAATAATCCAAAAATAATATTAGCTGATGAACCAACTGGAGCACTTGATTCTGAAAATGCCAAAAGCGTTATGGAAGTATTAAAAGAATTATCAAAGGATTATTTAGTTGTTATGGTAACTCATAATCGAGAACTAGCAGAAAAGTATAGTACTCGCATTATTGAAATGCTTGATGGAAAAGTAATAAATGATATCACAAAAGAAAAATCACTTGATAAAAAAGAAGTTATCATAAACAAAACACGAATGCCATATAAATTAAGTTTTTTGCTTAGTTTAAAAAATCTTTATTCAAAGTTAATTCGGACAATTTTGACTGCGTTTGCGGGTTGTATTGGAATCGTTGGTGTCGCCTTAGTTTTATCGGTTTCAGAGGGGGTAACTAAGTACATTGATACTGTTCAAACGAATGCTTTAGAAAGTTATCCAATTATTATTCGAAGTAGTAGTGTAATGTCTTCAACAGGGAATGTAATAACGAACAGAGAAGAATTTCCTGATAATGAAATAATAACTATTACAAAAACAATCACGAATTATGAGCATATAAGTCAAATTGATCAACAGTTTATAGATTATTTAGAACAAGTGGATCGTGATAAATATACAATAATTGATTATACTAAAACAATCAAGTTTAAATTACTAAAAAAGAATCAAGATAGCTATCAAGCTGTCGGTTTATCATACTTTACAGAATTAGTTGATGATAGCCAATTTCTAGAAACTCAATATGATGTGATTTCAGGAAAAATGCCAACAGAAGCTAATGAAATAGCTTTAGTTGTTGATTCTTATAATAGCGTTAGTGCTTCGCTATTAAGTGCATTGGGTATCGATTATAATAAGGAATCTTACACGTTTGATGAAATTAAAGAACTCACTTATCGAGTAATAGAAAATGATGATTATTACTATTATAGTGAAGAAAAAGATCGCTACTACACAAAAGGATTGTCAGATTATCAAACATTATATGAGAATTCAAAAATAGAATTAAAAATAGTAGGAATTCTAAGAGAAAATCCAAATTGTAGTTTCCCTTTATATTCTTCAGGGATAGTATATACAAAAGAACTTACTGAAAAATTATTAGAAAGTGCAAATAACTCTGAAATTGTAAAAAAACAATTAGAATATGGAACTGAAAAAAGAGTATTAACAGGAAAACCATATGAAGCATCTGAAAGTATATCATCAAGTATGTCGATTGACTATTTATATGAAAGTGATTTAGTTGCTTTAGGAGCAGTTGCTAATGTTACAAGAATTAATATATATTCGGAAAGTTTTGCTAACCGCAATTATATCGAAAGATATATTAAAGATAGTAATGAATATAAAGCAAGTAAAAATATTTCATATTATGATTATATGAGTGGAGTATCAAAAGATTTTGCTACATTTATCGAAATCTTGACAAAAGTATTAATCATTTTTGCCTTGATTTCATTATTTGTTTCTTCAATTATGATTTCAATAATCACATATATATCAGTATTAGAACGAAATAAAGAAATAGGATTATTAAGATGCTTAGGGGCAAGAAGAATTGATATTGTAAAAGTGTTCTGTTCTGAAACAGTTTTAATAGGGCTCTTGTCCGGAGTATTTGGTGTAATCTTGGCTTATATGTTAAAAAATCCAATTAATAGTTTAGTTGAAAAAATAATTAGAAACAACTTATCTTTAAATCCTTTAAAAGAAAGCTTTGTCGATTATAGTATTTTTACAATTCTATTATTGATTTTTGGTAGTATTATTATTACAGTTCTATCAGGATTAATTCCTGCAATAATTGCTAGTTTTAAACAACCAGCAAAAGTTTTGAAAAATGAATAGAGAGGTAGATTATGTTTTGTAAATTTTGTGGAAGAGAAATCAATGAAAATAGTGTATTTTGTCCATATTGTGGAAATATTGTAGGTGAAGAAAAGAAGGATGCCCAAGAAGAAACAATAGTTGATGCTTTTAAGGAAACATCAGAATTTAATAATATAACAAAAATATTTGCTATTATAAGTGGTATTATTGCAATTGTTTCTTTTTTACCATATAATATCTATATTCCCTTTATTGGTGCAGTTTGTGCATTAATTATAGCTGTTTGCAATATTGTATTATTTTGTAAAAATAAGAGTAAATATCATTTATTTTTAATAATTTTAGATTTTGTTTTATTGATGACAAATATTACATCTATAGTTTTATATAGTATTTTAAAATAAAAAAGTGCTGCGAAGCACTTTTTATAATGTGTTTTTAATCTTTTCTGCTAAATCGTTTAATTCTTCGTTAGTAAATGAATTGCTTGAGAATTGAATATTAAAAGAATCGTTTGCATAACGAGGAATAATATGAATATGGAAATGCATAACTGATTGTCCTGCTACTTCCCCACAGTTATTAAGAATATTGAATCCCTCAGCTTTTGTGATTTCCTTGATTGATAAAGCAATCTTTTGTACAATAGGAAATATTTGAGAAGCTAAATCTGACTCTAAAGACAATAAATTATCGTAATGTCTTTTAGGAACAACTAAAGTGTGACCTTTAGTAGTTTGTGAAATATCTAAGAACGCTAAAAAGTTTTCATCTTCATAGACTTTATATGATGGAATTTCTCCATTTACAATTTTACAAAATATACACATATAAACCTCCAGATAATTTATTATAGCATAATACATTAAAAAAAAGAAGATTATTCTTCTTTTTTTCGATATGGATAATCATATTCAATTTTCTCATCAAAAGTAATGTAATCAAGGTATACCATTAGAAGTAGATATCTTGTTTCTGATTGAGCATCTTTTAAAACGATATGATCTTTGCCTGCTCCTCTAATATACCCTTTAAATACTTTTGAACCCCATTGGCTACCTTCAAAATTCATATATACTGTTGCAAGTTTCCCATAATTATCTCTTAAAATATTTTCAATATAAGATTGTTGATCTAAGATTTCTTCTTGCACAGCATTCATAGCTTGTGGGTATGGTACGGCTACACCAGGTTGAAATGGGACAAATGGTTGTTGATAGCAATTCATACTTCCTCCTTAATAACAATTGCTTGATTCGAGAGGTGAATAAAAACAATGGTTTTTATATTTTCCACTATTCCATTGATTATACCATTGAGCTTTACAGCCTTTTGTATCTGTGGCATAGAACCACAAGGAGCGAGTAGCTGGTGAAAATCTTTCTCCCTTTATATTTCTTCTTGCTAACTTGATTTCATTTTCTCTAGCTGCTTGATAAAAATAACTAAAGTAAGTAGATTCAAAACCACCAGGGCGTTGATTTACCATTTGTGTAATTGAAGTTATTTTTTTAAATTCATAACAACGTGCTCTAACTCTATTTACACCAACGTTTCCCACCATCAGCATTCCAAGATTTCCTTCTCCTTCTGCTTCTGCCCGCATTAGTCGAGCAAGTAATTTTACCTCTGCTTCATTATGTTTTATAACTGCCATTGAAACACCTCTACTAAACTATATGCTAGAGTAAGATAATTATTCATAAAAAATAATTGTCTTTAAAATTAAAATATGATAGAATAAAATAATAGGAGTATTAAAATATGGAGAAATTGGTTATTGAGGCAATAAAAAAGTATAATAGAATTATTATACATCGGCATGGACGACCTGATGGAGATGCATTGGGGGCACAAATCGGATTAAAAGAAATTATCAAGGAAAATTATCCGAATAAGAAGGTCTATATAGTAGGAGATATGACAGATAGATATTCTTTTATGGGACAAATGGACATTATTCCGGATTCTTTTTATAGTGATGCATTAGTATTTGTATTAGATTGTTCAGAACAATTTTTAATTAATGATGAAAGATATAAAAATGCAGAGTATTTAATAAAAATTGATCATCATATTTTTAGAGAATCATTTGGAGATATTGAAATTGTAGAAGATACATATGAAAGTTGTTGTGGTTTGATTGCAGATATTGCTATAAAAGCAGGACTAAAGATTAATAAAGCAGCCGCAAGTGCATTATATATTGGAATTGTCACTGATAGTGGAAGATTTAGATATGATTCTACTACTTCCAGAACATTTAAGATAGTATCAAAATTATTAGAATCTAATATTGATATAACTGAAATTTATAATAATTTATATAATGATGACTTAGAAACAATTTTATTGCGAGCAAAATTCACATTAAAAATGCAATTTACTAAAAAGAATGTTGCTTATATTATGACAACAAAAGAAGAATTGGAAAGTATGAATGCTGATATCTTCTCAGTTTCTAGAGGCATGGTTAATACTATGGCAGGAATTAAAGGTGTCGATATTTGGGTAAACTTTACAGAAGATCAAAATTCAAAAGTTATTGTGGAAATTAGATCTAGCAAATATAACATAAACCCAATTGCAGTTAAGTTTGGTGGCGGCGGCCATGCAAAAGCAAGTGGGGCAACAGTCGCTTCATTTGAAGAAGCTAGAAAATTATTAGATTGTTTAGATGAATTGGTGAAATAAATGGGAAAAGAAGTTTTAAATCAAATATTACAAAAAATTAAAGATTATCAAAAGATAATTATAACTAGACATGTTAGACCTGATGGTGATTGTGTAGGTTCAACTTTAGGTTTGAAATATTTATTACAAGAAACATTTAAAGATAAAGATATTCGTGTTATCAATGAAGATTATGTCGAATATTTGAAATTTTTAGGTGAAGAAGACCAACAAGTAGATAAATCATTTTATCAAGATGCTTTAGTAATTGTTGTTGACACTGCCACAGATAGTAGGGTTTCCAATAAATTATTTAAAGAGGGGAAAGAAATAATTAAAATAGATCACCATATTGAGACTTGTCCATATGGCGATATAAATTGGGTAGAAGAAGAAAAATCAGCGGCTGCAGAAATGATTGCTGAGTTATATAATAATTTTAAAGATCAATTAGTGATGAACAAAAAAGCTGCTACGGCAATCTACACTGGAATTATTACAGATACAGGAAGATTTAGATTTGCTAGCGTTAATGGTGATACATTACGAAATGCTAGTATTTTGCTAGATCAAAATATTGATACTCAAAAATTATTTGCCCAACTATATCTTAAAGATTTTAATTACTATAAGTTACAAGGTAAAATATTTAAAGATATTAAAATTACTGAAAATGGTGTAGCTTATGTATATATTACAAATAAAATAAAGAAAAAATATAAACTATCAATGGATGATGCTAGTTCTTTAATTTCAATGATTGATTCCATCAAAGGTAGTATTATATGGGTAGCATTCATTGATAATGATGATAAGACAATTCGTGTAAGATTAAGATCTAGATTTGCAGAAATTAATAAAATAGCAGAAAAATATCGTGGTGGTGGACACGCTCAAGCAAGTGGAGCAGTATTACATCATAAAAAAGAAATTAAAGAAATCTTAGCAGATTTAGACCAAGAAATTAAAAACTATAAAGAAAATAATCAGGATTGGCTATGAGAATTATAATAACTAATGATGATGGAATATATGCTGAAGGATTAAAATTACTAGTTGAAAAAGCAAAAAATTATGGTGAAGTAATTGTTGTGGCACCAAAGGAAGAACAAAGTGCGAAAAGCCATGCAATAAATATTAGGTCCAAAATAGAATGTGAAAAAGTAGATTTATTTGATGGAATTGATTGCTATGCTGTAAATTCTTCGCCTGCTGATTGCGTTCGTTATGCTTTTTATGGGTTAAAGCTAGATATTGATCTTGTACTATCTGGTATAAATAAAGGCTATAATTTAGGTGAGGATATAATGTATTCTGGCACTTGTGCTGCTATTTTTGAAACTGAAAGTATCAAAAAAAATGGAATAGCTTTTTCATGTGCTAAAGATTCTTTTGAGGGAGCAATTAAATATTTTGATGAAGTTTTTGAATATTTCAAAAAAAATGATTTATTCAAATTCAATAAAATTTATAATGTTAATTTTCCAAAAAATTCAAAAGGGATTAAAGTCACAAAGCAAGGAGGATGTAATTTTATTACATACTTTGAAAGTGATGATAATTTAAATTATTATCAAAAAGGAGATCCTATATTTGAAACATCACTTGATAAATTGTATTTAGATACTTCTTGTGTAATGAATGATTATATTTCGATTACACCATTAACGAGTGATCGAACTAATTTAGAAGTTTATAATAAAATTAAGAATATATAAATTACTTATTTAATATAATTAACTGGTGATTCTTATGAAAATAGTCAAATGGGTAATCAAATCATTAGTTATTTCTTTAGTTTTATTGTTTATAATTAATTTTGTTGGTTCCTATATAAATATAAATATACCAGTTAATATAATTACAATTATTACAATAATGATTTTAAGATTGCCTGGAGCGATTGCTTTAATTATATTATTTTTAATTTAATCTTGAAAAAAAAATAAATGTGTTGTAAAATATAATGAACATAAGGAGAGAATAATATGGTAATAAATGATTCTTTAATAGAAATTGCTATTGAATTAATGGAAAAGAAAAGAAAGCCTCATACAATTATGTCTATCGCAAAAGACGTATTTGAAATGAAAGGTTTAGATTATACAGAAAATCCGGAACTATTATCACAATTTCAAATTGATTTTATGCTTTGCGGATATTTTATGTGCTGTGGTGAAGACAAAAAAGGCAATAAACTTTGGGACTTAAAAGAACGTCAACCTCATGAATTATTAGATAAAGAAAGTGTTTATCTTGATGATGTCTATGAAGATGATGATGAAGTTAAGAAAAATGAATTAAAAGAAGAAGATTACACTTACGCATCTAAAGAAGATCAAGAGTTTGATTCTGAATTCAGCAATGATAATAGTGATGAAGATGAAGAAGATGATGAAGAAAAAGATGACATTGAAGAAGAACTATTATTAAATGATATGTACGAAGATGAAGAATTAGATGAAGATAAATATGATGATAGCGATGACTAAATAAAATTAGAAGCCAGAAATTTCTGGTTTTTTTTCTTTAAAAGCAAAAAATGTTTTGGTTATTTATCAAAATTTGACATAAATTAATTTTAAAAATTTTAGTAGGCTTGTGAAATAAGAATAAAAAGCAAATTTGGATATATAATAGAATTAAAAGCAATAATATAAATGGAGAATGTGTTATGAAAAATATTAATAAGGAGATTTTATTATTAACTTTTGAATTGATGATAATATATATTTCTTTAATTCTTATCTTAATCATAATATTCAATTATACAAATTAAAATAAATCGTTCTTTACAATTTATAAGAATTAAGATATAATAAAGCATAGAATAGTTTTGGAGGGTCTTATGATATTAGATGGAGTTAAAAATGCTGAAATTATAAAGAGAAAGATTTCAGAAGAAGTATCACGTATTAGAGAAGATATCTTGTTAGCAATTTTAATGGTTGGTAAAAATGCAGCAAGTGAAGTATATGTATCAAATAAAGAAAAAGCTTGTGAATTTGTAGGCATCAAATCAAGAATCTATAAATTCGATGAAAACATCAGCCAAAAAGAAATTATTAAAACAATTGAAGAGTGTAATAAAGATGAAAAAGTAACAGGTATTTTAGTACAATTACCTTTGCCAAGTCATTTAAATGCTGATGCGATTTTAGATGCTATTGATCCTAATAAAGATGTTGATGGGTTAAATATTATAAACCAAGGTAAATTACAAAAGGGATTACCATGTATTGAGCCTGCGACTCCCAAAGGCGTTATTACATTACTAAAGAATAATAATATTGAATTGACTGGCAAGAATGTTGTTATCGTTGGCCGTAGCTATTTAGTAGGTAGACCTTTAGCGGCATTATTCTTAAAAGAAAATGCTACAGTAACTATTTGTCATTCAAAAACAACTAACCTAAAAGAAATAACTCGCAAAGCAGATATTTTATGTGTAGCAATGGGTAAACCAAGATTTATAACTGAAGATATGGTTAAAAAAGATGTTGTTGTTGTCGACATAGGAATTAATCGTGTTGCTGGTAAATTATGTGGTGATGTTGATTTTGAAAAAGTATCAGAAATAGCTAGTTACATCTCTCCTGTACCAAGAGGAGTTGGACCAATGACTATTGCATCATTATTACAAAACGTTATGACATGCTATAAAATTCAAAGAAATTTGATGGATTAATAATTTTAAGATAAAAGTATAAAAATGAGAACATAAAATCCATAAGAGGAAATCTTATGGTTTTTTGCAAGAAAGGAGTACAACATGAAATTAGTTGTTGGATTAGGCAATCCTGGATTAACATATAAAAATACCCGTCATAATATTGGTTTTATGTTTATAGAATCTATTGAGAAAGATTTAAAATTAGATTTTAAAATTGATAAAAAATTTAAAGCCATGATTTGTAAAGAAAAAATAGATAATCAAGATGTTTTATTTGTTAAGCCAATTACATATATGAATAATTCAGGAGAAGCGGTTAAAGCAATTGTGGATTTTTATCAAATTGATACTGAAGATATCATCATTATTGTTGATGATATGGATTTACCTGTAGGAAAGGTACGTATTAGACGTAATGGATCTTCCGGTGGCCAAAAAGGATTAAATAGTATTATCTCATTACTACAAACCAATGAAATAAAAAGAATTAGAATTGGGATTGGTAAAGGAGAAGATGCTATTAATCATGTTCTTGGTAAGTTTTCAAAAATTGAAAGAGAAAGCATAGATTTAGTAATGGATAAAGCTATTTATATCTTAAAAGATTATTTAGAATTATCCTTTGAGAATTTTATGAGTAAGTATAATTAATTATGGAAAATATTCTAACATTATTTAACAACAATCAAATAATGAAGAGTTTATACTCTAAAATGGAAGGCTTAAATTATAGCCTTTTTTGTAATGGAGTGACTCCACATCATAGTGCTTTAATTGCGGCAAGTATCTATGAGAGATTTAAAGAGGAAAATAAGTTCGTAGTATATGTTTGTGAAAACATATATTTAGCGAACAAGATGTATGATTATATAAGTAATATCTTGGGATATGAAAAAGTCAATTTATATGTTGTTGATGATATTGTAGTAACAGAATCTGTAATTGTTAATAATGAATTAAAACAAGAAAGAATTAATACAATTAAAAGTATAATTAATAATGAACCTACAATTATTGTAACGCATATCGAAGCATTATTAAAACCAGTAATGTCGTTAGAAAGAATAAAAGATAACTGTATTCTTATAAAAAAGGGAAATGAAATTGATATTCAAAGTCTTGTAAAAAAATTAATAGAACTCGGTTATGAAAGAGTACATACAACTTATAATTTGGGTGAGTTTAGTGTGAGGGGCGAAGTGCTTGATATCTTCCCAAGTTGTTTTGATAAACCAATCAGAATTAATTTTGCTTTTGATGAAATTGAAAATATTCGTTATTTCGATTTAGCATCGCAATTAACAGAAAAAGAAACCATGGATATAATTACTATATATCCTATAAATGAGATTATCGTCAGCCAAGGTTTAGATAAACTTAAGGAACAATTATTAAATATTGATTGTAAACAATTTATTGAAAAAGATTTCTTAGATATTGAAACAATGAAAATGGATGGAAAGATAACCAAATATCTAAAATATATTGATCCAAATTATTGTATATTCACAGATTATCTAAGAAATTGTTGTGTTTTGTTTGATGATATTTATGAGATACATAAAACATATGAAAATTTAGTATATGAATATAATGAATATTATCAAGATAAAAAATCCTTAAAGATAGATTATTTATTTTTAGAAGATATCAATTTATTAGAAACAAGTATTAACAATAAAATATATTTAAGCAATTCTAAAAAAGGATTGCCTAAATTAGAATTATTAGGGATATTTGAATTTCATGGTTACAAAACGATAGATTATCAAAATGATTTTAAAGCATTTATAGAAGATATTAAAACTACAACAACAAAAACTTATATAACATTTAAAGAGGAACAAAGATTAAAATTAATTGAAGAATTATTAAAAGAAAACAATATAAAATATCAAATAATCAATAATTTAAATGAAGATATAAAAGCGATAGGATTAATATTGTGTGATAATGCAATTAGCTATGGAATATTTAATCAATATCAAGTTATAACTGAAGAAGAAATATTTAGAACAACCAAAAAGAACCGCAAATATCGTAGCGTTAAAGAAAGCAGTTTATACTTAGAAAGAAAAGATGATTTAGTAGTTGGTGACTTTGTGGTTCATTATGATTATGGTATTGGAAAATATTTAGGGATAAAAACTGTAGAATTAAATGGTGAAAAAAACGATTATTTACAATTGCAATATGAAAATATGCAATTACTTGTTCCGATGGAAAAAATTGATTTATTAGAAAAATATGTAGGGAATGAAGGGGTTGTTCCTAAACTGACCAAAATTGGAACAAATGATTGGGAAAAAAGAAAGAATAATGTTCGTAATCAATTAGAAAATATTGCGAAAGACTTAATTGAATTGCAAGTAAAAAGAGAACAGATTAAGGGATATAAATATCAAAGTGATTCAGAATTTCAAAAAGAATTTGAAAAAGGATTTGAATACGAACCAACTAACGATCAAATAAAGATAATAGATGAGATAAAAAAAGAGATGGAAAAAGGAGTCTTAATTGATCGTTTAGTATGTGGTGATGTAGGATTTGGGAAAACAGAAATCGCAATGCGTATTGCATTTAAAACTGCATATGAAGGAAAGCAAGTTGCCTTTATGGCTCCAACAACAATTCTAAGTCGTCAACATTACTACAGTTTTATCGATAGATTTAGTCAATTTGGAATTAAGATTGCTCTTTTAAATCGGATGATTGATCCAAAGATTCAAAAGGATATTATCAAGAAAGTTAAAAATGGAGAAATTGATATCTTAATTGGTACTCACAGAATTTTAAATGATGAAATAGTTTTTAAAGATTTAGGATTATTAATAATTGATGAAGAACAAAGGTTTGGAGTTGTTCATAAAGAAAAAATCAAACAAATGAAAAACAATATTAATGTTTTAACACTGACAGCAACACCAATTCCACGTACTTTACAAATGGCTGTTTCCGGGATTCGTTCTTTAAGTTTATTAGAAACACCACCGAAACATCGTTATCCTATTCAAACATATGTTATTGAACAAAATGATAAGATTATTAAAGATGCTATATATCGAGAATTAGCTCGCAAAGGCCAAGTGTTTTATTTGCACAATCGAGTTAGTGATATTGAACAAGTTGTGCGTAAAATAAAAAAATTATGCCCAGAAGCTAGAGTGTGCTATGGACATGGAAAAATGGACAGAAACGAACTTGAAGATATCATCTCTAGTTATATTGATTATCAATATGATGTCTTTGTTTGTACAACAATTATTGAAACAGGTATTGATATTCCTAATACAAATACATTGATTGTAGATAATGCCAATCGATTAGGATTAGCGCAAATGTATCAAATTCGTGGTCGTGTTGGTCGAACTGATCGGATTGCATATGCTTACTTCATGCATCCTAGTGATAAAGTATTAAACGGAACTTCCGAAAAAAGATTAGGAGCGATTAAGGAATTCACGAAAATTGGTAGTGGATATAAAATAGCTGTTCGTGACTTAGCAATTCGTGGTGCTGGGGATATTTTAGGTGTTGAGCAATCAGGATTTATTAATTCAATCGGGATTGATATGTATATGAAATTATTAAATGAAGCTATTGATAAGAGTAAAGGAATTGAAAAAGAAGAAAAGATTAATTATAAGATTGATGTATCAAAACATATCGAAAAAGAATATGTTGACGATGATGCAATCATCATTTATATTCATAAGGAAATCAATAAGATTGAAAGCTATGAAGATAAGCAAAATACAATTGCAGAACTGCAAAATCGTTTTGGAAAACTTAGTGATAATGTAATATCATATATAGAAGAAAGATATTTAGAATCTTACCTAAGAAAATACAAAATTAATAAAGTCGCTGTTGCTCCGAATTTAGTTACAATTATTATTCCTAAAAATGTATCAGATACAATTCGTGGTGAAGAGATAATGATGGCAGGTTATAAAACAAGTGATAATTTTTCTTTTGAATACCGTAGTGGTCAATATGTAATCAAATACAAAAAAGAGGAAAATTCAAAAGAGTGGATATTTACAATGACAAGTTTCTTTGAAAAATTATGTATAAAAACGGAAAAATAAACCATAATAACTACTGAGGTGGTTATTATGAAATCTACAGGTGTAGTTAGAAGAATTGATGAATTAGGAAGAATAGTAGTACCTAAAGAAATGCGTAGAGTATTAAGAATACGAGAAGGAGATTCTTTAGAAATATCTGCAGATACTGAAGCAATTACTTTAAAAAAATATTCTTTAGTAGAAAGTATTGATAATTTTATTACGCAATATGTGGATGCTTTACATTTATCTAGTAAGAGAGAAATTATAGTAACCGATATGGAAAAAGTATTAGCAGCATCAAATGGATTTAAGAGAAGTATTATTGGTAAGAAAATTGATCAAAGATTAGAAGACAGAATTCTAAGTAGAAATGCCTTAGTATTTGAAAGAGGACAAAATATTGAAATATGTGAAGGAATTACAATCTCCCAAGCAATTATCATTCGACCTATTTCAGTATATGGAGATTTAATTGGTTGTGTTTGTGTCTTAGGTGATACACACATAACAGATACCGAAAAGATGCTTGCAGAATTGTCAGCGTTATTTGTTGGTAGATATTTAGAAAGTTAATTAATAAATTTAGAAGAGTGCAAGAAAAAGGGCACTCTTTTTTTATTAAAATTATTGTAATTTGCATAAATAAATATCATAGATATACTAGTGTAATAAAAATTGAAATAAGTACTTATTTATATTATTTATAATTAGAAAAAGAAAGCGAGGAAGAAAGAAGAATTATCTTTGAGAATATTTGATGCTAAAGGAATTATTGGAATTTTTTAATGATTATTAGAATTAGTATTTGCTTGGTTTGAAAGTTTAATTGCAATAGCCATTATTCTAGGAGCTAAAATTTTTGTAAGAATAAATGATTTCATAGACGATAAATTGCGTAATAAGTAAGTGTTAGAAACTTTTATAAGTATTACTATTACTGCATTAGTTTCTATTATATATATGTCTATATATATAATTAAGATAAAAATGGTAAAAGAAAAAAGATATTTGTTAGACAATTGAATTAATATTTGAAAAATAAATTATTTGTGATATAATGATTATACTATAAATAAAAAAAGGAGATTCATATGAAAAAATTATTTTTGGTATTAATATTATTAGTACAATTTTTTGTTTTAACAGGATGTAAAATTTCTCTACAAGATATAACAATTGGAGACCAATACATTTTTACAATCGAAGAAGATCATTATTATATTTTCTTTTATAAAGATGGTTGTTCTGGCTGTGAATTAGTTAAACCTACAATCTTAGAATATGCTAAAGACGGTAAAACGAAAATCTATGCAGTAAATTTACACCCAGAAGGTAAAAACCAATCAAGAATTTTTAGAAAATTTACAGAAGGAAATACGGGTCAAGGAACAAATGGTGATTTCTACGTAAATGGTGCCACTAAATGGACTAGTTTATATATAGCTTCCACTCCTTCTTTAATCGAAATAATCGTTAAGACTGAAAAAGTTGAAATAAAGAATGAGGAAACTGGGGAATATGAAATTGTAGAAAGAGAAGTAAAGAAAGCTTATTTTATCGCTAATGGCGAAAAAGCAATTAATGAATTCTTTGCCTCTTTAGATGAATAAAAATGAAATATTTGAAAGTTTGTTTATTAATATTAATTTGTTTTGTGCTTTTTGGTTGTAGCAAAAAGTATAATATCACTTATGATGTTAATGGCGGTGTTATGCCTGATAAATATCAAGAAACATTTAAAGTTAATTCAGATTATACATTGCCGATTCCTACAAAGGAAGGATATTTCTTCTTAGGATGGACTGAAAGTGATTTATATATCAATAAATTAGAAGCAAAAGATTATAATCTTAAAGCAAATTGGATAAAAGAAATAAACTATAATTATATTGAAGATAAAGAAATCTTTATGCAAACACCTAACGAATATTTAGTATATTTTATGAAAGATGGTTGTTCTTGGTGCGCAAAAATTAAAGATGATGTTTTAAGATATCAATATTATACATCTTTAGAACAATATAAAGAAAATATAAAAATATTCGTTGTTAATTTACATACTCCGGAAAGAAAATCGTCAATCATTAGACTATATAAAGGTGAAGATGGCGAAGATGGGTTTTTTGTGGAAAAAGCTAAAGTATGGAGTGATTTATATATTCCATCGACACCAGCTTTAATTAAAATAAACACAAATGATAATGTTAGAAGTGCACAATTATTAGAAAGAGGGGCTACAAAGATTAAGAATAGATTAGCTCAATTTCTATTGGATGATAAAGATTATAAAGAAGAATCAATTTCCTACTCAATAAGTTATGATTTGAATGGGGGAGCATTTAATCATGATCCGATTAATTCATTTTATGGTTGGAGTGTTTTTGATCTACCACGAGGATATTTAGAGGGGTATTCGTTTATTGGTTGGTATGAAAATGATATTTTAGTTGATAAACTAGAACCGAGAGATTATCATTTAAAAGCAAGATATGAACCAACAATGGAATCTTTACTGATTACAAAAGAAGATATTTTCCATATGGAAGGAGAATACTATGTTCTTTTTGTAAAATACCTTCACAACTTAAAAGAATTTATTGCTGTTATAAATCATTATAATACATATGCAAAGGCTAGAAACCTTCCGTATATATATCTAATAGATTTAAGCACTTGTAATGATATTTATCGAACATATGAAGATAGTGATAATGGTATGTTTGTCGATGAAGCTAAAGAATGGGATGAATTGTATATTAGTGAAAGATATACACTTATATCTTTATCTGATAGTAAAGAAAGTAGTGGCACTAAACAAGCACAATATATTATTCATAACAAAGAAAAAGTATTTGTTTATTTGAAAGAAAAATATGGATTTTTTATTTAATAAAAAAATTATTAACAAAATTTAATAAATATGATATAATGAAAACGTTATAGTAATAAATAAATTTAGTTTGATGAAATAAGAAAGGAAACTAGTATGAAAAAAAGAGTATTAGCTTTGATGATGTTGTTTTTACTTATAGGACTTTTTGGTTGTGCGAAAACACAAGTTACTGATGTTTTTCGCTTTGAAGTTCGTGAATTAGAAATGACTTTATATGCAGATGAAACAAAAAATTTAGAAAAAGAATTAGGTCTTATAAAAGGTGATATTGATAAAGATGCTCCAATTGTTTATACTATGTCATATGTTGAAGGCAAGAATGCCGGAGAAACATGTTTTTATAATGATATATTAGAAATTATCTCTGTTGAAGATTATGTAGATGAAGGAGGAATTGTTGCTGGTACTATTATTGCTTCAGATAAACAAAAAGTAAAAGTTAAAGCAATTGGTGAAGGAACAATTCGTTTGACTGCTTTTTTGAAAGATTCTCCAAATGTAACTGATTCTATTATTGTAACTGTTACAAAGGAAACATTAAATGGTTTAAAAATTAATGTTCCTGACAATACAAAGTTTTTATACTTTGGACAAAGCATTCAATTAGAAGTGCAAACATTTCCTGCACATATTGAATCTGAATTTTTATATAAATCAGACAATCCTTTATTTGCAACAGTTGACAAAAATGGTCTTGTAACTGGCGTAAGACCTAGTGAAGGTTCAACAGAAACAACAAAAGATGTAACTATTACAGTTACTTCTAAATATGATCCAACTGTTTATGCAAAATATAAATTTACAGTTCGTTATGAAAGCCCTAAATCTATTACAGTAAAAAATGGTAGTGATGTGATTGAAAAAGATGAAGTGGTTGCTTTAACTAGAGGTGATGAATTACAAATTACAACTAGTGTAGGTTCTGAAAAAGGATTTGCAAATCAAAAAGTAACATTTAAGTCATCTGATGCAAATGTTGCAACTATTTCTAATACAGGTTTAATAAAAGCTGTTAATGGTGGAGAAGCAACAATCACAGTTACTACAAGTGATGGTACAGTTAATACATCATTTAAAGTTAGTGTTGGTTATACACAATCTACTGCTTTAGAATTAAAATTAAATAATGAAGCAGTAACCGAAGCAACAATTAATGTCATTTTAGATAAAAAATATGATTTCACTGCGACTGTTAGTCCGGTTGAATCAGCTAACCAAGGAGTTAAAATTGAAGTTGCAGAAGATTATAAAAATTTCGTAAAAGTTAATGGATTAACAATTACCCCATTAAAAGTTGGAGATTTTAAATTAAAAGTTATAACATTAGATGAGGAAAATCCAATTGAAATCGAATTAAGTTTTAAAGCAGATTATGATGTTGTTACTTCAGTAGAAATTAAACCAGTTATAAAACCATTAGTTGTTGGTGATGAATATCAATTAGTTTCTGCTGTTTTACCAAGTGGGGCTAGACAAGATGTGGAATATTTGTCAAGTGATGCCACTGTAGCAACAGTTGATGAAACTGGATTAGTTAAGGCTTTAAAAATTGGTGATGTTACAATTACTGTAAAATCTAAAGAAGATGAAGATAAGTTTGCGACTATTACCTTAACAGTTTATAGCAAACCTACTTCATTTGAAGTAACAGGAGCTAAAGATTCTATTGCTGTTGATGAAGAACTTGTCTTAACTGTTGTTCTTACTCCAGGATCATCTTATGCTACAATTACAAGTGTTAATGATGAAAATGATTGCTGCGATATTTCAATTGATGGATTAACTATTACTTTAACAGGTTATGAAGTAGGTACCACAACTATTACGATTTCAATTGAAGGATTACCTTATAAAGTAATAAACTTAGAAGTAGTTGAATAATTTAAAAAAATAGTTTAAAAAGTAAGTCATAGTTTTTACTATGACTTTTTAAAAGTACTTTTATTTTAAGATAATAAGTGATATAATATGAAAAGATTAGTGAGATGTTAGGTGATATATATGTATGACATTATAGTAATAGGTGGAGGACATGCTGGTGTTGAAGCGGCACTTTCTTCTGCCAGATTAGGAAATAAAACATTAATGATAGTAGGTAGTATTAGACGAATTGCTAATATGCCTTGTAATCCATCTGTAGGGGGACCAGCCAAAGGAATTATCGTTCGTGAAATTGATGCTTTAGGCGGTGAAATGGGTCGTGCTGCTGATGCTACATTGCTACAAGTAAAAATGCTTAATAGTTCAAAAGGGCCAGCGGTTAGAGCTTTACGTGTTCAATCTGATAAAGTTGAATATCCTAAGTATATGTTAAATGTTGTTAATAACACAAAAAATTTAAGTATAAAAGAAGAATTAGTAACAGGATTAGTAGTTGAAGATAATACTGTAAAAGGAATCATTACTCCTACAGAAACGATTTTAGCTAAAGCAGTCATTATTGCTAGTGGAACATACTTAGATTCTCGTGTTTTAATGGGACATGATTTTTGGCAAAGTGGCCCTGATAATGAAAAGACAACATCAGAATTATCAAAAAACTTGAAAAATTTAGGGCTAAATCTAATTAGACTAAAAACAGGAACACCACCAAGAATTAAAAAAGACACAATCGATTACACTAAAACAAAATTAGAACCAGGAGATAATTCTAACTTTAAGTTTAGTGATGATACTGAATCAATTTTGCCTTTTGAAAAACAAGTTCCTTGTTATTTAACACGAACAACACCTCAGACACATAAAATTATTATGGATAATTTAGGTAAATCTGCGATGTATGGGGGAGTTGTTGAGGGAGTTGGTCCTCGCTATTGTCCTTCTATTGAAGATAAAGTAATGCGTTTCAATACCAAAGAAAGCCATCAAGTATTTTTAGAACCGGAAAGTTTAAGTATTGATGAAATATACGTTCAAGGTTTTTCTACATCAATGCCTAAAGATGTTCAAGAATTAATGGTTAAATCTTTACCTGGATTAGAAAATGCTGTGATTGCGAAATATGCTTATGCAATTGAGTATGATGCAATTAATCCATTAGAATTAAAAGCAAATCTTGAAACAAAGAAGATATCTAATTTATTCTTTGCAGGGCAAGTAAATGGAACAAGTGGTTATGAAGAAGCAGCTTGTCAGGGTTTAATGGCAGGTATTAATGCTCATTTAAAACTTCAAGGTAAAGAGCCATTTGTTTTAAGAAGAGATGAAGCATATATTGGTGTCTTAATTGATGATTTAATTACAAAAGGAGTACGCGATCCATATCGTTTACTAACATCACGTGCTGAGTTTAGATTATTATTACGCCATGATAATGCTAGTGAAAGATTATTAAAATATGGATATAAATTAGGATTAATTAAAGAAGAAAGATATCAAAAGTTTTTAAATAAACGAGAATTAATTCAAAAACTAACTTCTGAATTAAAGGAAATTAAAATTAATCCAAAACAAGATTTTAATAACTATCTATTAGAAAATAATAAAGCTGTAATTAATTTATCAGTTAGTGCTTATGATTTTGTAAAAAGACCTGATATTACCTTTGAAGATGTCGAAAAGTATACACAAGAAAAGTTAGACTATTCTAGTGAAGTAAAAGATCAAGCATTAATTGAAATTAAATATGAAGGTTATATTGCAAAAGCATATCGGGAAGCCAATAAATTAAAGGCTATGGAAAATAGAAAGATTCCTGAAGATATTGATTATAGTATGATAAATAATATTGCGAAAGAAGCGATTGAAAAATTAAATAGGGTACGCCCGACAACATTAGCACAGGCTAGTAGAATTAGCGGTGTTAATCCTGTAGATATTGAAATGATTTTAGTTTATTTAGAAAGTAGGAAAAGATAATGAATTTAATTGAGGAAAACATAGAAAAATTTAATATCTATCGTGATTTCTTAATCGAAGAGAATCAAAAGTATAATCTTACGAGTATTACTGATTTTAATGAAATTAAAGTAAAACACTTTGAAGACTCAATTGCAATGAAAGATTATATTGATTTAAGTGAAGTGCAAACTCTATGTGATGTTGGAAGTGGCGCAGGTTTTCCTGCAATTCCATTAAAAATTTGTTTTCCTCATTTAAAAATCACAATTATCGAACCTACATTAAAAAGAATCAACTTTTTAAAAATGTTAGTTGAAAAAATAGGATTAAAGGATGTAACATTAATTAATGCTCGTGCTGAAGATGTTGCTAACGACTATCTTGAAAGTTTCGATATATGTACAGCAAGAGCAGTTGCAAATGCCTCAATTCTTCTTGAACTCTTAGTTAAAATGGTTAAAGTAAATGGAAAAATAATATTATACAAAGGCGATCGAGGAATTGAAGAAGCTAGTGAAGCAATTCATGCTTGTAATATTCTTGATTTAAAATATCTAAATGGTTATAGATATCAATTAGCAAACAATTATGGGAATAGATGTCTTTTAGAATACTTAAAAGTAAAACCGACAAAAGATAAATATCCTAGAAGATACGCAGAAATAAAAAAGAAACCTCTATAGGAGATTATATAATGGGAAAAGTTATCGCAATAGCAAATCAAAAAGGCGGCGTAGGTAAAACTACAACAACTATTAATTTAGGAGCTGCATTAAGTCGTAAAGGACAAAAAGTTTTAATAATAGATTTAGATGAACAAGCAAATGCTACAATTGGCTTAGGGATTTCTCGTGAACTAGATTATGTTACGTCATATGATATATTAGTTAATAATAAGGATATAGAAGAAGGTATTTTAAAAACATATTTTGATAATTTATCAATTATTCCATCAACGCATCAATTTGCAAATATTGAGAAATCATTAGGTGTTGTTGAAGATAATATCTCATTATTATTTCACTTGTTAAAAGATATTAAAGATAATTATGATTATATTCTATTAGATTGTCCTCCATCATTAGGATTAGTTGTTGATAATGCTTTATATGCCAGTGATTCTGTGATTATTCCCGTTGAATGCGATTATTTAGCTTATGATGCATTAACACAAATGGTGAATAAAATAAATCAAATGCAAAAACTAAAAAAAGTAAACAATCTTAATCTAACAATTGAAGGTGTTTTATTAACAAAGTTGGATAATAGAAATTTATTTGGCTATAAAATAATGGAAAAAGTAAAAGAAACATTTCCAGCAAAAACATTTCACACGATCATTAATCGCTCTAGCCATTTACAAGAAGCACCAATGCATGGAAAAAGTGTATTAGAGTTTGCTTTCAATTCAAGGGGGAGTAAAGAATATCGTGAACTAGCTAAAGAGATTATTCAAAATAATTTAAAAGAAGAGGCATAAAATGATAGGTAGTGTTTTTTTTGAAAATTTATGGAAATTCATAGTTGATCATTCAAAAGAATTTGTCTCAACAATAATTGTTCTATTAATCTGTCTTATTGCAATTGTAGTAGGATATTTTATCGAAAAGAAGTATAGTTCCAAAAAAGGTAAAAAGAAATATGTGATTGAATTAGCTAAAAATATTTTTTCATTCTATCGTGGATTTATAATCTTTGTTGGTATATTGGTGATATGTAGCACATGGGGAGTTAAATTAACTTCAGTATTAATTGGCCTTGCGATTTTTTTTGCTACAATTGCTCTTGGATCTCGTAAGATTATTGCGGATATCATTCGTGGATTAGAAATTAATTTTTCTAATTTATATGATCTTGATGATATTGTAGAAATTAATGGTTTTACAGGTTATGTAAAAGATATAACTTTGAAAACAACAAAACTTTTAAATATTAACAATGAAGTAAGAATTATTGCTAATAGTGAAATTAGAGAGATCACGAATTACTCTAAATATCCACATGTTTCATCATTTGAGATTTCTGTATCTAATAAAGAAAATGTAAAAATGATCATTGGTTTATTAGAAGATAACTTTAGTAAGAATGATGATAAATTTGAAAAAATCATTGAAGGACCTAATGTAATAGGAATATCTGAAATGACAAATGATAGAATAATTATAAAGATTCAATATAAAGATAAATACGATTTAAGTAATACCCTATTAACAGATATTAAAGTATTTGTAAAAGAAATTTTAGATTTAAATAATATTAATTTTGAGTTTTTTAAAAGGGATTAAATAATGGAGAAGATAAATAATAATTATAAAGTAAATGATATTTTAGAATTTAAAAAAAATCATCCTTGTGGCGGTAAACAATGGAAAGTAATAAAATATGGTGTTGATTGTAAGCTAGAATGCACAGTGTGTAAACATGTTATTATGTTATCGAGAGTTGAAATAAGTAAAAGATTAAAAAAAATTATTAAAGTAGATAATTGAAAACATTTTCATGAAAAAGAGGTTTACTTTTTCATTATTCTGTAATATACTTAATACACAAAAAGCAAGGCTTAATAAAATTACAAGATAGAAGAAATTCTTGAGCATAAAAGTTCGATTGTAAGAAAAGCCTTGAATGGCTTTTTTCTTTTTAGGATTTTTATCCTCAAATTTGAAAATGAACAAGATAGAAGAAATTCTTGAGTATAACGCTAATCAATTTCTTCTTGAGCATTATTTGAAATTGAGTAAAGGTCCTAAATAGGACCTTTTAATTTTAGGTTTTTACAAGATAGAAGAAATTCTTGAGCGCCTCTTAAGTAATCTTAAGATCTAAAAAAACCTAAGTGATTAGGTTTTTATTTTTTAATATTTTATATAAGGAGAGAGTTTTATGAAAAAATTTATTTGTTTAATTGTTTGTTTGTTCTGTTCACTATTATTTATTGGCTGCTCTAGTGATAATTATTTGATCGAAAGTGGTAAATTATATGTTGGTACTTCTACAGATTATGCACCTTATGAATTTTTAGATTTAACAAAAGAAGGTAATGAAAAATATGTAGGCTCTGATATTGACTTAGCAAAAGAAATTGCTAATGAATTAGGTTTAGAGTTAGTAATTAAAGCAATGTCTTTTGATACATTGCTGGCTGCTATTGATTCAGGAAAAGTAGATATGGTAATTTCTGGTATTACTAAAGATCCAGAAGGAAAGAGAGAAGCTAGTTATTTATTCTCCAATTCATATTATGATGAAGGAGAAGGAGACCAAATATTAGTATTTAATAAAGAAAAAGCCGAACAATTTAAATCATTAGATGATTTAAATAAATCAACTGTTAAAGTAGCTGCTCAAAGTGGTTCGGTTCAACAAGGATTAGTTGAAACACAATTACCTAATGCAAACAGCATTTGGTTTGAAAATATTAATGATGCATTGACTGCCTTAAATGCTGGACAATATGATGCAATTGCCTTATCCACAACCAGTGCTTTAAGTTTATTAACAGCTGAAGTTAATAACAATTTGGTAATCAGTGAATTTGAGTTTGATATAGAAGATTCATGTTTATATATTATTATGAAAAAAGGCAATAATGAATTAGTCGAAAAAGTAAATCCAATATGTGATACCGCTGCTAATGGGAAATACCAAACATGGATTGATGCCGCAAAAGAATTATTTGAGCAATTAGGAGACAATGCAGGAGAATTAATCCCTGAATAAAAAGATACAGTAATGAATAAAAAAACGTTTAAAAGTAAGATATTAGTAATATTTAATGTTTTAATAATGGCATTCATTTTAGGAATGTCATTATTTAATGAAAAGCTAGTAAAGGCATCAAGTAATGAAGTAAATATTTCGTTTGATAATTCTGAAGGTGGTAGTGAATCATTTACATATGTTAATGCTAATGGTCAAGAAATCACTTTAAATGCAGGAAAAATAGAAAAAGGAACGCTGATAACCTTAAAAGCAGAACCTCTTGAAGAGTATAGATTTGTCTATTGGGCATATACAACAAATAATACAATTAAAAAACTAAGCGACAGTATAGTTGTAAATGTTACTGTCAAACAAGATTATAAGTTTTGTGCTGTATATGCAAAGGATAATCAAGTAGTTGTTACATATTTGGATTCAACTGAAAAGATAATTGTTGAATATAAAATAATTGAAAAAGGAACAGATGCTCCTAATATTAGTGCTCCTAAATTAAAAGGATATAGCCATAAGGGATGGAGTAAAGATTTAGATAATATCATTACAGATATTGAAGTGAAACCGGTTTACAATGCGACAGTATGGAGTGTATTTAGGGATTATGCAGGAGATTTCTTTAGAGGACTCGGATTAACGCTAGCATTTTCTGTTATCTCAGTATTTTGTGCACTATTCTTAGGTGCTGTTTTATGCTTGGCAAAAATTTCAAACATCAAACCACTTAAATTTATTTCAACTGCCTACATTGAAATAATAAGAGGAGTTCCTTTATTGTTACAATTATTGTTAATTTATGCCATTATGCCAAGAATGGATTATGGAAGATTTATTAATAGTGAAGTTCTTGCTGCAATCCTTGCATTATTTTTAAATAGTGGTGCATATGTTGCAGAAATTTTTAGATCAGGAATTCAAGCAGTAGATAAAGGACAAATGGAAGCAGGACGTGCTTTAGGATTAAGTAAATGGCAAACAATGAAATCTATTATAATTCCTCAAGCAATTAAAAATGTATTACCATCTATTGGTAATGAATTAATTATGGTCATTAAAGAAACATCATTAGCAAGTACAGTTGATGCAGGGATTGGGGAATTGATGAGTATAAAGAAGCAAATAACTTCCGCAACTTTTATTAATATTCCGCCATTTATTGTTATTGCAATAATGTATTTTGCAGTTACATTCTCGTTATCTAAAGTAGTTAGATATATCGAAAGGAGATTAGAAGCTCGTGATTAAAGTAAGAAATTTACAGAAAAATTTTGGCGATTTAAAAGTATTAAAAGGAATAGATTATGAGATTGAACAAGGACAAATCATTTCAATTATTGGCCCATCTGGATCTGGAAAATCTACTTTTTTAAGATGTTTAAATTTAATGGAAATACCTACAGGAGGATCAATTGAGTTTGATGGGAATATTATTTATTCTAATACATACCATGACATTAAAGAACAGCTTCATAGAATCGAAGATAAAGAAAGTGTCGAATATAAAAATGTTTTAAAACTATATAAAAAAGTAAAAAAAGAAGAAGTAAAACAAAATAAGATCTTAGATAAAACTATTAATATTCATCGTCAAAAAATGGGAATGGTTTTTCAACACTTTAATGTTTTTCCTAACATGACTGTTTTAGATAATATTACTTTAGCTCCTGTCAAATTAGGATTAATGACAGAAAATGATGCAAAAACAAAAGCAATGGATTTATTAAAAAGAGTAGGGTTAGAAGAAAAAGCTAATGAATATCCTAAAAAACTATCTGGGGGTCAAAAGCAAAGATTAGCGATTGTAAGAGCTATTGCAATGAATCCCCAAGTGATGCTATTTGATGAACCAACAAGTGCCTTAGATCCAGAAATGGTTAAAGAAGTGCTAGAAGTAATAAAGATGATTGTGCAAACAGGAATTACTGTAATCATTGTCACTCATGAAATGGGTTTTGCAAAAGAAGTAAGTGATCGAGTTATTTTTATGGATGAAGGAGTAATTTGTGAAGAAGGAACACCCCAAGAAATTTTTGATAACCCTAAAAACAAAAGAACAAAAGAATTTTTAAGTAAAGTGTTATAAAAATAAATAGATAAAAAACAAACTATTAGGAATCAGATAATAATGATTTTTAATAGTTTTTTGTTTACAAATAATGACAAATAATTTCATTATTAAGTTATATAATATCGATTAGTATTAGTTTAATTTGCTAAAGAGGTATTAAGATGAGAAAAATTATTAATATAATTGTGATCAGTTTCTTTATTGTATTTTCAGTTAATGAAAAATTTGGTATTGCTTTATTACTACCAATCTTATTAATTTTATTTTCTCATAAATCAAAAGACTTAATTCTATCTATTCCCTTATCTATCACTTCTAGTTATATTTTTAATCGACAATATCTATTAATTATCATAGTTGCGTATCTTTTTATTATTTTATTTTTATTAATAATTCAAAAAAGAAGCAAAATTGTAATAGAACTAATTTTGTGTTTTGTAATAAATATTGGGATTTTATTATATTTAAATAATGATATTGATATAAATAAGATTATATGGATAGTTTTGATATCAACAGTATCAATAATAATTTATTATCTGTTATATTTGTTAGTTATAAAAAATTATGGTAATTATATATATTTTGAAATATTTAGTATGCTAGTTATTATTTTATCAACAACATTAATTGATCTTAAAATAAATGTTAGTTTATATCTAGCAATACTATATGTAATGTATTTTTCAATTACTGCTCATAAAATCTTTTCGTATTTATTTTCTTTTATTTTGATGCTTCTTTTATATTTAACGTATAAAGACAATATTTTTTTTATTCTTCCTGTTGTTAATTCAATATATATAATAGGTAACATTCTAAGTTCTTTTATTTTAGTTATTTTAATGTTTTTAGTTTCCTTGTTTTTACCAAATTATTTTCAAAACTCATTAGTTATTTGCCTCTTATGTATAATTTTTGAAATTATAAGAAAGAGTATAACACAATGGAATTACAAAACAGTAAAAAATATAGAAGAAATTAAAAAAACAGCAAATATGAGATTAAATGAGAATATTTTAGGCTTTGCGTCTTTTTTAGATGGTTGTATTAATGATGTGGATTCTCTTAATGAAAAAGAATATAAAATCAATGAAGGGATTGATAATATTGTTACAAATTATTGTAATCGATGTTACATTAAAGAAAAGTGTCGAAAGGAAAATGAAAATCCGGAATCAGATCTAAGAAGTTTAATAATAAACTGTAATAAAAAAACATATCATATCTATAACAATATACTATTAAGCAAATGTCCGTATAATATAGAAATTAGGAAAAGTGCTTTAATAACAAATTCGAAAATAGACTTTAATAGTATCAATGAAAAAAATGAAATTATAAAAAAGACTTTTACAAATATTAGTCATATGCTAAGACAATATGCTGTTGATAACAATTTGAAAGAAGAAATTGACTATATTGAGATTAATAAAATCAAAGAGATAATCATTAATAGTGGATATGATTTATGTTATTTTAATTGTAAAGAAATCCTAAAGGATTCATTTTCGTTTGAGATAGGAATTAGAGGAATAGAATATAATGAAATAAGCGATGTTTTATATGGCATAATAAAAAAGGGATTTAAATACCCTTTTGATTTAGAATTTGAATATAAAGATAAAGATAAAACATACCTAAATATTTTTAATCATAAGCAAATATCAATTGAATATAGTTCATCTAATATTGCAAATGGAAGTGTATCTGGAGATAATATATATATTCTTGAAAAAGGAAACAAATTCATTGCCGGAATATGTGATGGAATGGGAAAGGGAAATAATGCCAACTTAGAGAGTTCTACAATTATATCATTATTTAACCGCTTGCTTACTTCATCAATTGCTACAGAGACATCTCTTCAAATTTTGAATTTGTATTGTGAACTGAAGAAAGAGTATGATTCATATTCAACTGTTGATATAATGGAAATTAATACACAATCCAAAAAGGGAGTATTTTATAAAATGTCAGCAGCTTCTAGTTATATTTTCCATGCCAATCATCAGGTTGAAAAAATAGAGAATGAACTATTACCAATTGGTAATGAAGAAAAAGTAATTGGCAAAGAGATAGTAATAGAAGCAAATGATGTGATAATAATGAGTAGTGATGGAATATTTGAAAATGTTACTAATGAAGAAGAATTGAAAGAGTTTATTGGAAATATAATTCATTTACCAGTTGAAAAAATAGTGATTCAAATAATTAATTATATTAAAAAGAATACTAGAATAAATGATGATGATATCTCATTAATTGTCTTAAGAATTTTAAGTAATTAAACCATAATCCCACGATTTTATTCCTTTTACAACACTAACAACATTATAACCAAGATTATAAAGTTTATATGCCGCATCATCAGAAGTAATTCCAAAATCACAAATTAGGGCATACATTGTTTGTTTTTCTAGATAACTATGAGGGTTTGTGATTAAATAACGATAAGGAATATTAATACTTTTTTCAATATGTCCACGATTAAATTTTTGTGGGTCTCGAATATCGATTAATTCAATCATGTTTGCATTTAATAAATAATATAATTGATTTGCGGTTATTTTTTTCATTTTTAGATATCACCCTAAAAAAATATATGACAAAATAATCATAAATATACCTTAACAAATATAAAAATAAATGCTATAATTATTTCAGGTGAAAAGAATGAACGTGAAGAGTGATATTAAAAATAAACATCAAGAGTCATTTGAAATTAGAGAAAAAGAACAAGCCTTCTTATCATTTCTTGAAGAAAAAATGATATATAAGACGAATTTTAGATTTCTTATTATTTATACAAAAGCAAGTAAAGAAGTATTATATTCTATTTTCAAAGAATTATTGAAAGATGTATTAATTATTAAATTTGAGAAATACACAATGGTGATATATAATAACAAAGAAAGAGTAAGACTTAATAATTATATTGATGCTTTATGTGAAGACTTTGGAGTTACAATGAATGTTTTTGAGGGGTTCATTGTAAATAAGGAAAATAATGAATTGTTTCGAAAGTTTATAAAAATATTTAATGAGAAATATAGCAACAGTTATTCTTATGCAACAATTAGAGAATTAGTTTTAGAAGGCAATCTTAACAAAGATGAGATAAATGTTTTAAAACAAATACTTTTAGATAAGTATTTAAAAGAAGCACAATTTGAAAAGTTTATTTATAGTTTATTTGAAAATAATTTAAATATTTCAAAAACTGCTAAAGATGTTTATATGCATCGTAATACTGTAAATAATAAGTTAACAAACTTTGAGAATGATACAACATTATTATTGCAAAATTTTAAAGATGCAATTGTCGTATATGAATTATTAAAATAATGTGCAATTTGCACATTGTTTTTATTTTAAATAAAAGATATAATATTATTGTAAAATAAAAAACAAGGAGATATTTTATGGCAACTGTTACATTAACTAACATTAATAAAGTTTATGACGGAAATGTTCATGCTGTTGTTGACTTTAACTTAAAAATTAAAGATAAAGAATTTATCGTATTTGTAGGTCCATCTGGATGTGGTAAAACTACTACACTTAGAATGGTTGCTGGTTTGGAAGAAATCACTTCTGGTGAATTAAGAATTGATGACGAAATCGTTAACGATGTAGCTCCAAAAGATCGTAACATCGCAATGGTATTCCAAAGTTACGCATTATACCCACATATGACAGTATATGATAACATGGCATTTGGTTTGAAATTACGTAAATTCCCACGTGATGAAATTGATCGTCGTGTTCAAAATGCGGCTGAAATCTTAGGTTTAAAACCTTATTTAGATCGTCGTCCAAAAGCATTATCAGGTGGTCAAAAACAACGTGTTGCTTTAGGTAGAGCTATTGTTCGTGATGCAAAAGTATTCTTAATGGATGAACCACTATCTAACCTAGATGCTAAACTACGTGTTCAAATGAGATCAGAGATTATTAAGATTACTGAAAGATTAGGAATCACTACTATTTATGTAACACATGACCAAATTGAAGCTATGACAATGGCATCAAGAATCGTTGTTATGAAAGATGGTTATATTCAACAAGTTGGTACTCCAAAAGATATTTATGACAACCCTAATAATATCTTTGTTGGTGGATTTATTGGTACTCCTCCAATGAACTTTATTGAAGGTGTAGCTACTGAAGATGGTTACTTTGTTGTTGGTGATCATAAATTAGGTGTTACTAAATTAAGAATTCCTGAAAATAAATTCAAATTATTAGATGCACAAAACTATATCGACAAACCTTTAATATTAGGTATTCGTCCTGAAGATATTCATGATACTCCAGAATTATTTGAAAAATATAAAGATTCAAAAGCTACATTAAAAGTAGATGTATCTGAATTATTAGGTGCTGAAACAAATATTTATGCAGTTATGAATGGTCAAAGCTTAGTCGCAAAAGTTAATGCACGTGTTGACTTACATATGAACGATGAAGTTGAACTATGCTTAAATATGGAAAAATGTCATTTCTTTGATCCAGAAACAGAACAAAGAATCAGAAGATAATTTAAAATATTGGTGTTTGTAAGATATGTTCTTACGAACACTTTTTACTTATATTAGATAAATTTTTAAAAGTTATATACTTTTTTTAAAATTAGTGGTATAATAGTAAAGGTTTTAAAATCATTTAAAATATTTGAAGATGGTTAAAATATCAATAGATAGAAATTAATAATTTGAAAGGATGTTATTATTATGAACAAAAAGACTATTGCTGATGTTGACTTAAAAGGAAAAGTTGTTTTGATGAGAGTTGACTTTAACGTTCCAATGAAAAATGGAGTTATTACTGATGAAAATCGTATTATCCAAGCTTTACCAACAATTAAATATGCATTAGAACATGATGCTAAATTAGTGTTATTCTCACACTTAGGTAGAGTAAAATCAGAAGAAGATAAAGCAAAAAACAGTTTAGCTCCAGTTGCTAAGAGATTAGCTGAATTATTAAATCAACCTGTTAATTTCATTCCTGAAACAAGAGGAGCTGCTTTAGAAGAAGCAGTTAAAAACTTAAAAGAAAAAGAAATAGTAATGTTTGAAAATACAAGATTTGAAGATTTAGATGGCAAAAAAGAATCAAAGAATGATCCTGAATTAGGCAAATATTGGGCAAGTCTTGGAGATGTATTTGTAAATGATGCCTTTGGTACTGCTCATCGTGCACATGCTTCTAATGCTGGTATCGCTGCTAACATTGGAACTACTGTTGCTGGTTTCCTACTAGAAAAAGAAATCAACTTCATTGGTGGTGCAGTTGATAATCCAGAACGTCCATTTGTCGCTATTCTTGGTGGTGCAAAAGTTAGTGATAAGATTTCTGTTATTGAAAACTTATTGAATAAAGCAGATAAGATTTTAATTTGTGGAGCAATGGCTTATACATTCTATAAGGCTTTAGGCTATGAAGTTGGTACTTCTAAATGTGAACCAGACTTCGTTGACTTTGCAAAAAGTTTATTAGAAAAAGCCCAAGGAAAGATTGTTTTACCATGTGATGTTGTATGCGTTAAAGTAAGTGATGAAGATGCTGCTGCTGATTTCTTTGGAGCAATTGCAAAAGCTGAAGAAAAAACTTATCCTGTAACTGCAATTCCTGCTGATCAAATGGGATTAGATTGTGGCACTGGAACAATCGAATTATTCAAGAAAGAATTAGCAGGTGCTAAGACTGTTGTATGGAATGGTCCTGCTGGTGTATTCGAAGTGGAAAAATTTGCGAAAGGTACAATTGCAATTTGTAAAGCAATCAGTGAATTAGAAGGAGCTACAACTATTATCGGTGGTGGTGATAGTGCTGCTGCAGCTATTAATTTAGGATATGCAGATAAGTTCAGCCACATTTCAACTGGTGGTGGAGCTAGTTTAGAATATTTAGAAGGTAAAGCATTACCTGGTGTTGAGATTATCAATAATAAATAATAAAGAGAATTAGGAGAGAAAAAAATGAGAAAACCTATTATTGCAGGAAACTGGAAAATGTTTAAAACACGTGATGAGGCAATCAACTTTATTTTACAAGTTAATGATAAAATGCCATCTATCGATGAAGTAGATAGTGTTATTTGTGCTCAATTCACTGTATTAAGATGTTTAGTTAAAAGACAATTAAATAATTTAAGAATTGGTGCTCAAAATATGCATTGGGCTGAAGAAGGTGCTTACACTGGTGAAGTTAGTTCAAGTATGTTAAAAAGCATCGGTGTTACATATGTAATTATTGGTCATAGTGAAAGAAGAGCAATGTTCAATGAAACTGATGAATCAATTAATAAGAAATTACACAAAGCTTTTGAAGCTGAATTATCTCCAATTCTTTGTGTTGGTGAATCATTATACGAAAGAGAAAATGGTCTAACTGAACAATTATTAGAAGGTCAATTGGTTAAAGATTTAGAAGGATTAACAAAAGAACAAGTTAAATCTTTAGTTATTGCTTATGAACCAATTTGGGCAATTGGAACTGGTAAAACTGCTACTGCACAAATTGCTGATGAAACATGTGGATTTGTAAGAAGCGTTGTAGAAAAATTATATGATAAAGAAACTGCTGATGCGATTAGAATTCAATATGGTGGAAGTGTTAAAACATCTAATATTGATGAATTAATGAGTATGCCTAATATTGACGGTGCATTAGTTGGTGGAGCAAGTTTGAAAGCAGATGATTTTATTACATTAGTTCACGCTGCAGTTAAATAATGATAAACAAACCTTTCCTATAAGGGAAGGTTTTTTAATTTTTAAATATTTCTTGACAAATGTAAATAAAATTGATATAATATATAAGGTTTCATAGACATGAACAGCACTTAAAAAAGAATTGAGTGTATTAGATCTACCTGTAGAGGAGTTAGTAGTTGAGCTGTTACAATGAAAGCTAAATGTAATCTATGCTGAATTCTATGTTTAAGTCCAAAAAATTTTTAAAAGGAGGAATAATAACATGTCAAGATTTACTGGTTCTGAATTTAAAGTTTCAAGAAGATTAGGTTACTCAATCACTGAAACTGGAAAAGAATTAAAGAAACGTAATTTTGCACCTGGTCAACATGGTAAACGCCGTGGTAAATTATCAGAATATGGTGTTCAATTACAAGAAAAACAAAAAGTTCGTTTTACTTATGGAGTTAGTGAAAAACAATTCAAGAGATTCTTTGAAATGGCTAAGAAATATGAAGGTAAACAAGGTGATAATTTCTTAGTATTATTAGAATCTAGATTAGATAACTTAGTTTATCGTTTAGGATTTGCTGCAACAAGAAGACAAGCTCGTCAATTAGTTGCTCATGGTCACATTACAGTTGATGGTAAAAAATTAGATATCCCATCATACATCGTAAAAGTTGGCCAAAAGATTAGTTTAAAAGAAGGTTCTCGTGGTTTAGTAGTTGTTAAAGAAGCTTTGGAATCTATAGTTTCAAGAAAAGAATATTTAGCATTTGATGAAAATACTTTAGAAGGAACTTTAGTTCGTAAACCTGAAAGAGAAGAATTTTTAACAGACATTCAAGAAAATCTTATCGTTGAATTCTACAATAGATAATAAGATTATCAAAAATTTAATAACAGATAAAGTAAAGAGTCACAATGTAATGCTACATTTTGGCTCTTTTTTTATTTAAATATTTTTTTTGAAAATTTTTAATTGACAAAAAATGTACTATATTGTAATATAATAATAAAGGAGAGAGATTATGGATATTATTGTTGAATATTTTAATAAAGTTATGAACCATCCTTTTAAATGGTTTTTAATTATTTTTGCTGTTGTGGTTATTGTTTATCTGTTTACTTTATTTTTACCTTTTAGAAGAAAAAAAGCAAAAGTAAGTGAAGTTACTGAAAAGGAAGAAAAAACATCAGAAGAAGAAACAAATGTAGAAGAAGAAACAAATGTAGAAGAAGAAAAAGAAACAGAAACTTTAGCTGAAGAAGAAAAAGAAACAGAAGCTTTAGTTGAAGAAGAAAAAGAAGCAGAAGCTTTAGCTGAAGAAGAAACTTTAGTTGAAGAGGAAAAGCACAAAGTTTTAGGTAAATGGATTATTAAGAAAAAAAGTGAAGAAGATTATATTTTAACATTAGTTGCAAACAATGGTGAAATTATTTTAGCTAGTGAAAGTCATGCTAATGTAGCTGGTGCTAAAAATTCATTACAAACATTAATTAAGAATATTGAAAATGATAATTTTCAATTATATTGCGATAAAAATGATCAATATTTCTTTAAATTAAAAGATGGTGCAAATAAACTATTGGCAATGGGTCAAATTTATTCATCAAAAAAATCTGCATTAAATTCTATTAATTCAGTTAAGAGATTCTATTTGGCAGAACTTTCTGAAGAAGTTGTTGAAGATGTATTATATTCAAGATATCAACCAAAAGATTTTGATTTATCTAATGTAAAAGATGCATATCGCGGAAAATGGATTATCAAAAAAGTTGAAGAATCATTTGTTGCTGAATTACGTGCATCAAATGGAGAAGTTATTTTGGTAACTGAAAGATATTCTTCAATTAACTCTGTATATAGTGCAATTGAAACATTAAAGAAAAATTCATTTGAAGGTAACTTTGTTATTGATTGTGATAAGAATAAAAACTATTTCTATCGCTTAAGAAATGCTAATAAATTGACTTTAGCTATCGGGGAAACATATGATAAATTATCATCAGTAGTTAGCTCAATTGAATCTGTTAGAAAATTCTGTGAAACAGCTGAAATCGTTGAAAAATTAGAAGATGATAAAGAAGCAAAATAAATAATAGTAAATAATTAAAATAAAAAACTAGAATTATATGAAGAGATTCATAAATTCTAGTTTATTTTTTATTTAATGCTTGCTTCAATTGCTTTTGCCAATTGGTCAGCACAACTAGTTGGTCTGCTGTGACAAGTGTTACCAGCTAATAAAGTTTTAATATGTTCTGCTTTTTGACCTTCACAAAGTTTTCCAATAGCTTTTAGGTTTCCATTGCATCCATTTGTAAAAGCTAAATTTCTAATTAGTCCTTGATCATCAATATCAAATACAATTTTTGTGCTACATACTCCTCTAGGTGTATATTCAACATGTTTCATAATATTACCTTCCTTTTCTATTATATAATACAACATATTACAAAAATTTTCAAGTGTTTGCCGCTTTTCATTTTTCTCAAACTATGATATAATTAATAGATTTTATAAATAAAGGATTGTGATATTATGTATTTTGATTACACGGCAACAACACCAATTGATAATGAAGTATTAGATTTATATGTTACGATTCAAAAGAAATACTATGCTAATACAACATCACTACATTTGTTAGGTCAAAAAGCAAATAATATTTATGAACAAATGAAAAAAGAGATTAGAAATGTTTTAGGGATTAATCATGAACTAATATTCACTTCTAATGCTACGGAAGCTAATAATTTAGCAATCTTAGGTGTTCTAGAAAATAAAGTTGGGAAGATAATAACAACAGAAATTGAACATCCTTCTGTTTTTAATGTATATAAAGAGTTAGAAAATCGAGGATACGAAGTAGTATATTTAAAAGTAAATTCAGAGGGTATAATCGATTTAAACCAATTAGAAGAAGAAATGAATAATAATGTTTTATTAGTTTCTGTTATGTGGGTGAACAATATTATTGGTTCTATTCAACCAATTAAAGATATTATTAGAATTGTTTCAAAATATCCAAAGGCAAAGCTTCATATTGATGCTGTGCAAGGAATAACAAAAATCAAACCGGATTTTAAATTTGAAGATATCGATTTATTTACAATGAGTGCACATAAGTTTTATGGGCCAAAAGGGATTGGTGTTTTAGCCTATAAGAAAAATATTGATTTAAAGAAAAGATTGTTTGGTTCAAATTCACAAAATGGGATTAAACCGGGAACATTTGACTTAGCTTTAGTGGCTTGTTGTGCTAAAGCTTTAAAAAAATATAATAATAATTTAGACAAACATTTTGATTACGTTAAGAGATTAAATGATTATCTAATAAAAGAAATAAAAAATGATAAAATAGTTTTTAATTCTAATGAAAACTGTAGCCCATATATTTTGAATTTATCGATTCCTGGAATAAATGGGGAAACGTTAGTACATACCTTGGAAGCAAATGACATTTATGTGTCAACTGGCTCTTCATGTTCTTCTAAGCTTGCAAAACCTGAAAAAACTATTTATGCGATTTCTAAAGATGAAAGTCGTGCTCGTTCTGTAATTAGGATTAGTTTGTCGTACTTAACAACAATTGATGAAGTTAAAGAATTAGTAAGAGTATTAAATAACTTATAGGGGTGAACTTATGCAATATGACATTATATTAATTAGATATGGCGAAATGACTTTAAAAAAGAAGAATTATAAACAATTTCTTCAAAAGGTTAATGAAAATATAAAGAAAAAATGTGCTGATTTAAAAGACTTAAAATACTTTAATACAGATTACCGTTTTTATATTTATTTAAATGGTGTTGATTATAATGAAGTAATCAACAGATTAAACACAGTAGTAGGATTATATTCATATAGTCTTTGTGTAAGTGTTGAACCTGATTATGATAAAATTGCTTTGAAAGCAATTGAATTAATCAAAGGAGAAATCAGCGGTCCAACAACATTTAAAGTGGAAACAAATCGTAGTAACAAAGAGTTTCCTGCTACATCAATTCAAATTTCTCAAGAAGTTGCAAAAAGAGTTCTACCAAAAGTAGATGGACTTAAAGTAGATGTTCATAATCCAGAAATTACTTTAAATATAGACTTAAGAAGCGAAGGAACATATATTTTTGTAAAAGAAATCAAAGGATTAGGTGGATATCCTTCTGGAATTCAAGGTAAGGGTTTATTAATGATGAGCGGAGGAATTGACAGCCCTGTTGCTGGATTTCTTACAATTAAAAAAGGAGTTGATTTAACTGCAATTCATTATTATTCTCCACCTTACACTTCCTTAAATGCTTTACAAAAAGTAGTAGATTTATTAGAAAAATTAGCTGTTTATACATCAAATGGAAAGATCAGATTATTAGTTGTTCCATTTACTAAAGTGCAAGATCGTATTCATGAAAAAGCTAATCAAATATATATGGTAACATTAATGCGTCGTGCGATGTATAAAATTGCAGATAAGATTTGTGCCCGTGATGGAATAAGCATAATTGTTAATGGAGAAAGTATTGGTCAAGTTGCCTCACAAACATTAGAAAGTATGGTTGTAGTTAATGAAGTAACAAATAAACCAATAATAAGACCAGTTGCTACATATGATAAAGAAGAAATAATTGCTGTATCGAGAAAAATTGGAACTTATGATATTTCAATTCGTCCATATGAAGATTGTTGTACTGTTTTTGTTCCTGAACATCCTGTTATTAAACCAGATTTAGAAAAAGTCAAAATTGAAGAAGAAAAATGCGACTTTGATGATTTAATCGAGGAAGCAGTTAGAAATATAGAAGTTATTACTCTAAATTATAAAGATAAATATTCTGTCTTTGATGATGATACAATTGATATTTAATTAACATAAATTACCAACATTTATAATGTTTATTTACTGATTATTTAGAAATAATAATTATGAATGGAGGTGAATTTAATGAGTACTTCAACAAAGAGTAAATCTACTTCATCAACAAAGAAAACTAACCAAACTGCAACAACAAAGATGGCTAAGAAATCTGAACAAATGAAATATGAAGTTGCTGAAGAATTTGGTGTTAAATTAGGTGCTACTGCAACTGCCCGTGATAATGGTAAAGTTGGTGGTGAAATTACGAGACGTTTAGTTAAGTTGGCACAAGGCAAGACAGAAGAAAATGAAAATAAATAATGTTAATATAAAATTATATTAATTATAACTAGTCATGTAACTAAGTGTTATATGACTTTTTTTCATTAAAGGAAATATTGTTGAATTATAACCATAATTATGATATATTTATAATAATACATCAATTATAAGGGGGATGTAAAATATGAAAAAGTCAATAACAAAAGGAATATTCCTAGCAATATTGTCGCGGTTTTAGGAATTGGATTTATAGCATATGGACTGAGTATTTTGTTCTATGTTTATTCCCAAAGATTTATTGGAACAGCAAGAACGAGCACATATTATGCGATTGCTCCTTTTATTGGAACTTTTCTATCGCTTTTAATATTTAACCAAATGCCTCATTATACATATTTTATATCATTATGTTTTATGGCAATTGGTGGATGGTTGTGCTCATCAAAATAGATATGAAAACAGTAAAACATCACTTGAAAATTTTACTTTAATAAATGTTTGAGTTATGTTATAATTAATATATGCTAGGAGATTTATTATGGTTAATAATGAAAATGAAAATAAAAAAGATTTAGTAGTTCCTGTGGAAAAGGAAATTAATGATGAAATTATTGCTGATTATTCTAATGAAGATGTCTTAAATACGAAAATTAGTGATGAGGATATTTCCATATTAACGGAAAATGAAGCACAAATTGTTGCCTCTAAAGTTGAAGTGAAAATAGAAAAATATGAAAACATCCTAATGAATTGTGAAAATCAAGGATTAAGTGAAGAAGAAGTAATAGCTAATGGATTCGATGAAGAAGAATATTTTGCCTTAAAAGAATTAGAAAAAAAGATTTATAAGCACCTGAAGAGTTTACGGAAGAAAACAAAAGAAGGCGGTTTTTTTGGCAACATGCCAGTTTGGGCTTTTGTTTTATTCATTGTTTGTGCTTTATTCACAATTATTCCAGTTAATCCATATTTTCCATTAGAGATTTACAATATGGTAATAGCAAAATTCCCAACAGAATTTATGCTTAATATCAGTGGAGCATATTTAGTATATTTTCTTTATTTAGGATTTTTTGTAATTTTAGAATTAGTATTATTAGTAATATTATTTATTAAAGGGAGAAAAGCTAAAGAAAAAATGCAATCTTTTAAATCATTTTTAGTATTAGTTATTATTAATATTATTATTGATATTCCGGGATTAGTAATTTTCTTAAATGCGGCAATGAGTTATTAATGAATAGAGAAGTTAATGTAAAAGAAATTAAATCAAGTAATAATGAATATATTAAAGAATTAGCAAAACTTAAAATAAAGAAAAATCGAGATCTTGAAAAAAAATTTCTAGTTGAAGGATACCATTTGATTGAAATGGCTGAAGATTATATTGAAACAATTTTAATTAGCGATATCAAAGATTTGAATATTATAAAAAATAAAAAATATATAATAGTTACAAAAGAAATTATCAATAAATTATCACAAACACAAACTCCACAAGGAATAATTGGTGTTGTTAGAAAGAAGGAAGAGTTTATTGATGATGGTAATATACTAGTTTTAGATAATGTTCAAGATCCAAGCAATGTAGGGACCCTAATCCGTTCTGCTTTATCCTTTAATATTCAAAATATCATTTTAAGTAATGACTGTGTAGATATCTACAATGATAAAGTTATTCGTGGAAGTCAAGGAAGTATTTTTAAAATTAATCATATATATTGTGATTTATGTGAAAAGATTAATGAGTTAAAAAAGAAGAATTATAAAATATACGGAACATCCCTTAAAAAAGCAATATGTATTGATGAAGTGAAATTTGAAAATCATTTTGCATTAATTCTAGGGAATGAAGGACAAGGTGTTAGTGATGATATCTTGCAACAAACTGACTGTAATCTTTATATTCCGATTTCTTCACAAATTGATTCGTTAAATGTGGCAGTAGCTGGTAGTATTCTAATGTATGAATTAACAAAGCAAACAAAATAAAAAAAGTAGTTTACATAATTATCTTTTTGTGCTATAATTATGTTATATGATAGTAAAGTAATCAAGGAGTGAGATTTCTCACTCCTTTAAAAATGAAAAAAGGAGAAAGAGATATTAGTCTTTATGAAAATCGATAAAGAAAGGATTATTAGTAAAAGTACAGAATTGGCAAATAAGTGTGCATCTGAATTAGGTTTAGAAATTGTATCAGTTGAATACGTATTTGAAAATGGTGTCAAGATTTTAAGAATTATTGCTACAAGTGATGAGGGATTAACAATTGATCAAGCAAGTTTACTAAATGAAGCAATTAGTTTGAAATTAGATGAAGAGGACTTTATTGATGAAGAGTATTATCTTGAAGTATCAAGCGAAGGAATTGAAAAAGAATTGCGAAATGATAAAGATATAACTGATGCAGTTGGTAAATATGTAAATGCTCGATTTTATGAAAAGGTAGAAAGTTTTAAAGAAGTTGAAGGAGATTTAATTAGTTTTATAGATAACAACTTGACTATAAAATGTAATATTAAGGGAAGAATAAAAACAATTATAGTAAAAAAAGAACAAATTAGTAAAATTAGATTGGCAGTAAAGTTTTAGGAGGGTGTCATGATTAGTAAAAGTTTTTTTGAATCATTAGAAATGCTAGCTAATGAAAGAGGATTAGCAATTGAAAGTATTTTAGAAAAAGTGGAAATGGCAATGGGTGTTGCGTGTCGTGACACAGAGTATGTAGGCGATATCAAAATTGATGTTGATTCTGAAAAGAAAAAAATTAGATTTTATGAATATCGTTATGTAGTTAGTGAATTAACTGAAGGTAACAAAGGCGAAATCTTAGTGGAAGACGCACAATTATTAAAGCCAAGAACGAAGATGAAACCTGGTATGGAAATAAAAACTGAAGTTGATTTTACAAAGTTTGGTAGAAAATCTGTTTCTAAATTTAAAAACACATTAAATAATGAATTAAAAAATTTAGAAAGAGAAGAAGCATATTTATTCTTCTCTGAAAAAGTTGGTGAAATTATTACTGCAAGTGTAATCGACAGTAATGCAAGATTTGTAACATTTGCAATTGGTAAAGGAACATTTGCTTCAATGCCTGTTAGTGAAACAATTCCTGGTGAAGTATTTGCTCCTGGTGAACAAAAGAAAGTATATATTAATAAAGTTGAAAAAACAACAAAAGGACCTAAAGTATATATCTGTAGAAACAATCGTGAAATCGTCAAGAGATTATTTGAGTTATCAATTCCGGAAATTAGCGATGGGTCTATTGAAATTATGGGTATTGCCCGTGAAGCAGGTAATCGTACAAAGATTGGAGTTTTAGCTACTAAGCCTAACTTAGATCCAAAAGGTGCTTGTGTTGGCCAAGGTGGTTTACGTATCAAAGCGATTAATGATGCCTTAAATAATGAAAAAATCGATATCTTTACATGGAAGAGTAATCCTGTTGACTTAATTGCGGAAGCATTACTTCCTGCAAGAAGCTTAAGCGTTATTATTAATGATGAAAAAGCAAAACAAGCATTAGTTATTGTTCGTGATGATCAATATTCATTAGCAATTGGTAAGAGTGGTCAAAATGTTAGACTTGCAGCTTACGCAATTGATTGGAAAATCGATATTAAGAGTTTTTCAAAAGCTTTAGAAGAAGGAATTTCTTTTACATATAATGTAATTCAAAAATAGGTGACTATATGAATAAACAAGGGAGAGTAAAAAAAGTTCCTTTAAGAAAATGTTTAGCAACAAACCAACAATTTCCTAAAAAAGAAATGATAAGAGTTGTGAGAACTCCGGAAGGAAATGTTATTGTTGATGAAAAGGGAAAGGCAAATGGTAGAGGAGCTTATATATCAAGAAGCTTAGAAGCAGTCGATGTGGCTCAAAAGAAAAAACTTTTTGATCGTCAATTAGAAGTTGAAGTTCCCAAAGAAATCTATGATCAATTACGTCAAATAATAGGTGAATGCAATTGAATGAAACAAACATTAATAAAGAACAATTATTAAATTTATTAGGTTTAGCTACTAGAGCAAGAAAGGTAAGTATCGGTAGTGATATATGTCTAAAAATGATTGCTTCTAAAAAAGCTTATATTGTTTTTGTAGCTAGTGATGCAAGCAAAAATACAATTGAAAAATTTAATAATAAATGTCATTATTATAATATTTTACTTGATTTATCATTTAATAGCGTTGAGTTAAATCAAGCGGTAGGAAAAAATAACGCTAAAGTGCTTACCATAAATGATTATGGCTTTGCGAATAAAATAAATAAAATAATAAAGGATGGTGTAAAATATGAAGGTTAAAGAAATATTAGAGATTTTACATTCAAATTCAAAAAATGTTTCCGAAAAAGAAATATTTGGTTTGTTAGATAATATTGGTATAGAAGATGCAACTTTAGATACAGATATCGATGTTAACGTTACAAAAAAATTAAGTAAGAAATATGGTGTTGAATTAAAGGTTGTTAAAGCAAAGAAAGAAACAAAACCACAAGTAAAAGAAAAAGAAGCAAAAGAAGTTAATATTGAACCTAAAAAAGAACAAAAACAACCGGAAACAAAAAAACAAGATACTAAAACTGCAGATATAAAAGCTAAGGAAACAAAATCTAAAGTTCAACCTGCCAAAGAAGAAAAAAAATTAGATACTAATAAACAAGATAAAGCATCTAATGATGGTAATAAGAAAGCAAACAATACTAAAAAAGATTATAACGAAGTAAAAGAAGTTGCTGATAAATTTGATCAACCTATAAAAGAAAACAAAAATTCTGAAGTTGAATTTACAAGAGTATATGATGATAAATATAATGAATATGAACGTGGTGAAAAACAATATACTCGGATTAAAAATGTTAAGAAGAAAAACAAAAATAAAGAAAATCGTCAAAGTAATTCTGTAGAAAAGAAGATCAAAGACAATGTTGTTTATTATGTGCCAGGAATGACTGCTGGCGATTTAGCAGAATTACTAGGCGTATCTTCTGGTGAAGTAGTTAAGAAATTAGTAATGCTTGGCTATATGGTTTCTATTTCTCAACCAATTGACCGCGAAGTATTAGAATTTTTAGCTGATGATTATGGCTTTGAATTAAAAGATAAAGTAACATATGATATTACTAAATTTGAAGAAATGGTTATTGAAGATGATGAAGAAAGTCTTGTAGCACGTCCTCCGATTGTTACAATTATGGGACATGTTGACCATGGTAAAACTACATTACTTGATACAATCCGTAGTTCACGTGTTGCTAGTGGTGAAGCTGGTGGTATTACTCAACATATCGGTGCTTATCAAGTAACAACAAAAGGTCAAAAGATTACCTTTATTGATACTCCAGGACATGCTGCTTTTACTGAAATGCGTGCTCGTGGAGCTAATGTAACTGATATTGTTGTATTAGTTGTTGCTGCTGATGATGGTGTGATGCCACAAACTCGTGAAGCAATTGATCATGCCGTTTCCGCAAAAGTTCCAATTATTGTTGCTGTTAATAAGATGGATAAACCACAAGCAAATCCTGATCGTGTTAAACAAGAATTAGCAGCTTTAAATTTAATTCCATCTGAGTGGGGTGGAGAAACAGAATTTGTTAATATCTCTGCTTTAACAGGTATGGGTGTTGATGATTTATTAGAAACTATATTAATGGTTTCTGAATTACAAAATTATCGTGCTAATCCTAATCGTTTAGGTATCGGTACTGTAGTTGAAGCACAACTTACAAAAGGACGTGGTCCAGTTGCTACATTCCTTGTAAAAAACGGAACAATTAAAATTGGAGACCCTGTGGTAGTTGGTAATGTTTTTGGTAAAATTAGAGCAATGCAAGATGAAACTAAAGCTAACTTAAAATCAGCAGGGCCATCAAAAGCTGTTGAAGTAACTGGTTTAGAAGATGTTCCTTTAGCAGGCGACCACTTTATGGTTTTTGAAGATGAAAAGACGGCTAAACTTGTATGCGAAGAAAGAAAGAATCGTAGTAATCAAGAAAAGAATGAAACAAAGGCAATTTCTTTAGCTGCAATGTTTGAAAATTTAGATGATTCTAATAAAGAAATTAATTTAATTATTCGTACTGATGTTCAAGGTTCAGCAGAAGCCTTAATTTCATCACTTAATAAACTATCAGTTGAAGGTGTTAAAGTTAATATTATTCGTAGTGGTGCTGGTACAATTACTGATAATGATATTTCTTTAGCGGTTGCTTCTAAATCGATAATTATTGGTTTTAATGTTCGTCCTAATAGTGTTATTACAAAACAAGCAGCTGAAAAAGGTATCGAAATAAGATTGTATAATGTTATTTATAAATTATTAGAAGATATCGAAGCAGCTATGAAGGGTATGCTAGATCCAGTGTACACTGAAAAAGTTACTGGTGAATTAGAAGTACGTAAGATCTTTAAAGTATCTAAAGTAGGAACAATTGCAGGTAGTTATGTCAGTGATGGATATATCGCTCGTAATAGTGAAGTACGTTTAATTCGTGATGGTATTACAGTATATACTGGTAAGCTTTCTACATTACGCCGTGGTAGTGATGATGTTAAAGAAGTTAAACAAGGTTATGAATGTGGATTAACAATCCAAAATTATAATGATATTAAAGAAGGAGATATTATTGAAGCATTCATTATGGAAGAGGTGTAAAACATGGCTTATAAAATCGAAAGATTAGAAAAGATTTTAGAACGTGAAATTGGTACGATTTTATTAAATAGCAAAGACAGTCGCTTGCGTTTTGTTACAATAACAAAAACAAGACTAACAGGTGATGCTTCAATCTGTACTGTTTATTACACTATATTAGGTGAAAAGAATCAAATTGAAAGTACAATAAAAAATTTAGAAAATGCGAAAGGATTTATCAAAAGTTCTTTAAGTAAAAGCCTAGAAATTAGAAAAGTTCCGGAATTAATCTTTAAATATGATGAATCTTTGGAATACGGGAATAAAATTGATAATATATTAAAAGGATTAAATCTATAGAATGAATTTAAAAGATAAATTACAAGAGTTACCAAAAGAACCAGGGTGCTATTTAATGAAGAATATAAATTCTGAAGTTATCTATGTTGGTAAAGCAAAGAATTTATCCAATCGTGTGAAATCATATTTTGTTGGGGCACATAATGCGAAAACAACAAGATTAGTAATGGATATTGTTGATTTTGATTTTATTATAACATCATCAGAAGTAGAGGCATTTATTTTAGAAATCAATCTAATAAAAAAATATCGTCCACGCTACAACATCATGTTAATGGATGATAAGTTATATCCATACATTTGTATATCTAATGAAAAACACCCAAAAATTTATTATACTAGAGACTTAAAGAAAAAAGGGAAATATTTTGGTCCATATCCGAATGCAAAAGCAGCAAAATCAACTGTCGATATGTTAAACAAGATATATCCTTTAAGAAAATGTAATAAGATTCCTAATAAGGAATGTTTATACTATCATATTAATAACTGCTTAGCTCCTTGCATTAAGAATGTAAAAAAAGAGGATTATCAAGAAATTATTAATAAGATTACTATGTTATTAAAAGGAAATGTAAAAGAGGAAATTCGTAGCCTCAAGCAAAAAATGAAAGAATATAGTGATAAGTTAGAGTTCGAAAAAGCTCAAGAAGTGTTAAATATTATTCGCGATTTACAAGTGATTTCTGAAAAACAAAAAATGGAAACAAATATGCTTGATAGTGATATCTTTAATTATGCTGTAAGAAACGAATATTTAAATATTCAAGTTTTACATTTGCGTGATTCTAAAATCATTGCTAAGAATAGTTTTACATTTGAAATGATTGAAGATTATCAAGATATGTTTGTTAATTTTATCACCCAATTCTATCTTATTAACAATAATCCGATTCCTAAAGAAATAATAATTCCCGATGTTAAAATTGAATTAATTCCTGAAGAAGTTAAAAATCATTTAGTAATTCCTAAAAAAGGAAAGAAAAAAGAACTATTGGAGTTAGTTAATAAAAACATTCAAACAGAATTAGAAAATACAATTCTAAAAGAAAATAAGAAATATGAAACAACAATAGGAGCAACAATTGAACTAGCGAAGATATTGGGATTAGAAAGTTGCCGCAATATTGAAGCGTTTGATAATTCAAATATTCAAGGTGTTAGTGCTGTCAGTGCAATGGTTAAATATATTGATGGTGTTAAGTCTATAAAAGACTATCGCAAATATCGTGTCAAGACGGTAGTTGGTGCTGATGATGCTAAAACGTTTATTGAAATAATTAAAAGGCGTTATGGCCGTTTAAAAAATGAAAATAGTGTCTTTCCTGATTTAATCATTATGGATGGGGGAAAACCACAAGTTAATGCTTGCCTAAAAGCATTAAAAGATTTAGATATAATTTTGCCGGTTATTGGTTTGATGAAAGATGATCATCATCGAACAAATTCAATTCTTTATAATAATCAAGAAATAAACTTAGAGAAAAATAGTAATTTGTTTAAGTTCTTAACAAACATTCAAGATGAAGTACATCGCTATGCGATAAGTTTTCATCATAATGTTCATGGAAAGAATCAATTAAGTTCAAAACTTGATGAGATTAAAGGAATTGGAAAAGTTAAGAAGAGCATGATCATGAAGATTATTGGTGAGGTTGATTTTGAAGAAAAATTAATGAAATTGCCATTATCGCAAAGTCAAAAGGAAGAAATATTAAAAATATATAACCCGAAATAGAATTATTGCATATTATAAATATAGATAATGAGGTGATAATATGCATATTCAAAAATTCTTAACAAAAAGGGAAAGAGAAATTTTTAATATGTTAGTTAAGAATTATGATACGTTAGACATTGCAGATAGTTTAGAAATTAGCGAAAAGACTGTTCGCAATCATATTTCTAATGTTATACAAAAACTGGGTGTCAAAGGTAGGAGTCAAGCAATTCTAGAACTAATTAGAATCGGTGAATTGTCTTTAGATAAATAAAAAATATAAAAGATTAAAGAAAGAATAAATATTATGAAAATACATGGTAGAGTAATTGATACTATTCCAAAAGATCGTGTTTTAAAACTTTTATGCTCAGAAAGAATCATTTATTTATATTTTCAACGTAAAGATTTTAAAGAATTTGGTCCTTATTTCTTTGATAAACCTTATTTGTTTGTAGAAGTAAACGAAGAAGGAAAGAAAATAGGTAAATATATTGCTCATGAAGTGATATCATTTTTACGTATTGTCCAACCATCAAAGTATAGTGCATGCAAGAAAAGAGTTATTTACTTTGACATGGAAGCAATTAAAAGAGGGGTTCGCAACTTAATTAATAAACCACATAATAAGTTATTTATCGATTTAGAGTTTACAATGCCTGCTTATTATCAAACAATGCCTCATGTTCAAGAAATAATACAATATGGAATTGTTGTTGAAGATGAAACTGGAAGAATTGTTTTTGAAGACAGTTCACTAGTTCGTCCTTCCAAACCATATAATTTAAATGCCCGAACTTTAAAGTTTTTATCGCGCAAACGTGGCGAATTTGATAAAGCGTGTAATTATAAAGAGTTTTATAACATTTTGAAATGGTGTTTAAAGGAATATAATCCCAAAATATATGCTTGGGGAAGAAGTGATATTCTTGCAATTGAACAATCTTTTGTAATCAATAAATATAAAGCATTAGATGTTCGCGAAAGACATATCAATTTAATGCAAGTTATTAAAAACTATTATAATTTAAAGGATGAAATAGGGTTGTTCCAAACATATGAAGAAATGAGTAAAAACACGGTTAGTCCACAACAACATGATGCTTTAGAAGATGCAATGATTGCTCGTGAAATTTATTGTATGTTTAAAGAGTTAATCAATCAAGATTAATAAAAAAAGAATAAATAAAAATCTGCTTAAACTAGCAGATTTTTTTATTATACCTTATCAAACAATCCAGTGAATTGTTTGGGAAGGTAGTAAA
>JAEDHQ010000119.1 GCA_016296945.1 Bacilli bacterium
TTATTAGTTAAGTGAGTTAAATTTTACATACATCTATTACAGCAAAAAAGCCCTTTTGTTTGTAAAAGATATAAAAATATGCAAAAATTAAATCTTTTTTTAAGAAAGTACTTGCAATTATACATTAAGAATAGTATAATATTACTAAATATGATTATATGAGCATATATTCATATAAAGAGAGGTAAATTATGAGTATCAAAAAAGTTTATAAAGTAGATGATTTGCATTGCCCAAGTTGTGCAAATGAGATTATTGAAAGATTAGAAAAAATTGAATATATTGATGAAGTGCATATTGATTATGATGCAAAAGAAATGACAATTATTGGTCAAAAATTATTAAGCAATGAACAAGTTGATAAAGTTATTAATGAGATAATTAGTTCAAATCATAATCATAGGAATGATAAGGGATTGAGTCGTTTACATAATATTGTAACAGAGGAGTTCAATTTTAATGATATTGACTGTCCTAATTGTGCAAGTAAAGTTGAACGAGCATTAAATAAAGACTCTGATATAATTGAAGCAAAAGTTAATTTTATTACAAAAAAAATCATTATAAAACACTTAAATAATGTAGAAGTATACGATATTGTCTCTAAAATTGTCTCAAGGGTTGAAGCGGGAGCAAGTGTTTATAGAGATGATAAAGATATAAAAGATAAAGAAGATAAGCATCATAGTAATCATGATGACTGTGACGCGGGATGTCATCATGATGAAGAAAAACATCACCATGATCATAAGCATCACCATGACCATGAAGATTGTGAATTATGTTCATGTGGACATGTTCATTATAAAGTTAAAAATAAAAAACTACAAAATGTCTTATTTTTAGTCGGACTCTGTTTATTCTTTTTCGCAACATTTATAAATATATTAAACAGGTTAATTGAGTTTGATAATCAAAAAACTATTGAAATTTCAATGTTCTGCCTTTATGCTATTGCTTATGGTTTAGTTGGTTGGGATATTGCATGGAACTCTTTAAAAAGCATCTTTAGAAAAGATATTTTTAATGAGAATTTATTGATGACAATAGCCAGTGTTGGCGCCTTAATGATTAAAGAACCGTTTGAAGCAACAATGGTTATTTTATTATATAAGATTGGAGAAAAACTTCAATCAAAAGCAACAGATAAATCAAAACAATCAATAAAGGAATTATTGGAATTAAAGTCTAGTTATGTTACATTAACAAATGGAGAAAAGAAGTTAGTAGAAGATGTAAATATTGGTGAAATCATCACTGTTAAAGTAGGAGAAAGAATTCCACTTGATGGAACGATTAAAGGTGAAGGAACTGAAGTGGATATGAAAGCTTTAACTGGTGAATCAAAGCCAATCTTTATTGATTCTGGTTCGGAAATTTTATCTGGATCAATCAACCTAACTAAAGTGGTGCAAATTGAAGTCACAAAAGAAAGCAATGAATCAACGATTGCGAAAATGGCAAAACTTATTGAAGAAGCTAGTAATCAAAAATCAAAAACTGAAGAGTTTATTACAAAGTTTTCCAGAATTTATACTCCAATCGTATTATTAGCTGCTATTATTGTTGGTGTTATAAAGTTAATTTTAAATGATCCAATAGAAGAAGCATTGAATACAATTTTTTCAATTTTAGTTGTTAGTTGTCCGTGTGCCTTAGTTATTTCGATTCCATTAGGTTATTTTGCTGGAATTGGTAAATTATCATCTTTTGGTATTTTGGTTAAAGGTGGTAATTATTTAGAAACAATAACTAATGTAAAAACTTATGTTTTTGATAAAACTGGAACAATTACAAAAGGTAATTTTAAAGTGGCAGAAGTAAATCCTGTTGCAGGAGTTACAAATGATCAATTATTATCACAAATCGTTGAAGTTGAAAAATATTCAAATCATCCAATAGCAAATTCAATATTAGATCATTACTACAAAAAAGTAGGCGATGATGAAGTAATCAGTATTAAAGAAATATCTGGTAAAGGATTGAAACTAACTAAAGAATTAAATGGGAAAGTAGTAGATGTTTTGGTAGGTAATGATGGATTACTAGAAATGCATAATGTTAAGTTTAATAAAGAAAAAAGTGTAGGAACAATTGTCTACTTAGCAGTTGATAATAAATTCTATGGTGATGTTGTGATTCGTGATGAAGTAAAAGAAACATCAAGAGAATTAATAGAGTATTTAAATAAAACTGCTAATACTGTTATTTTAACAGGGGACACTGATGATGTTGCAACATTAGTAGCAAAAGAAGTGGGAATAAAAGAAGTGAAATCACAATTATTACCTAAACAAAAATTTGATTACCTAAAGGAAATAATTTCTAAAGGTAATGGCAAAGTATGTTATGTTGGTGATGGAATCAATGATGCACCAGCTTTAAAGATAGCTGATGTTGGAATTGCAATGGGAAACGCTGGTAGTGATTCCGCAAAGGAAAATGCTGATATAGTTATTTCTAATGATGATTTAATGAAAATAAAGGATACAATAAGAGTTTCAAAGTATACAAAAAAGATTGTTGTAGAAAATATTGTCATGGCATTAGGAATAAAACTAGCAGCAATGATAATAGGAATTCTAGGAATTTTCGGATCATATGCAATGTTATTAGCTGTATTTGCTGATGTTGGTGTTTGTTTATTAGCAATCTTAAATACAATTAGAATCATGAAATTAAAATAAATTAAAAAATTTTTAAAAAATAGTTGAAAATGGCAAATGAATATGGTATAATAAATGAGCTGTGGTTCCATGGTGTAGTGGTTAACATGCCAGTCTGTCACACTGGAGATCGCGGGTTCAAGTCCCGTTGGAACCGCCATTTATTGTGCCCATAGCTCAATTGGATAGAGCGTCTGACTACGGATCAGAAGGCTGGGGGTTCAAATCCTCTTGGGCACGCCATTTTTAAAATTAGTTATTGACAATATTATTTTTTTATTGTATAATATATGTCGTTATCGGGAAATAGCTCAGCTTGGTAGAGCGCTTGGTTTGGGACCAAGATGTCGCGGGTTCAAATCCTGTTTTCCCGACCATTTGCAGGTATGGTTTAATGGCAGAACAACAGCCTTCCAAGCTGCTAGTGCGAGTTCGATTCTCGTTACCTGCTCCAT
>JAEDHQ010000120.1 GCA_016296945.1 Bacilli bacterium
AATGAAAGACAAAATTATTTTTTGATTTGACTTAAATGAAATACTAAGATATAATATATATAAGAAAAAGATCTAAAAAACAAAAAAGGAGATAAAAGAAATGAATAAGATTATAAAGTCTTTATTAACAATTTTTACTTTATTATTAGCAGTTTTATTTATTGGTTGTACAAAAGAACCAGATGTTGTAAATGTTAGTGAAATTACAATTAGTGGTCAAACAACAATGAAAGTTGGTGAACAACAAACTTTAACATTTGAAGTAAAACCTGCAGATGCTACAGAAAAGGGTGTTCTATGGTCTTCAAGTGATGATGCAATTGCTACAGTTAGTGATGCAGTAGTTACTGCCCTTGCTGCTGGTGAAGTTACAATTACAGTAAATTCTAAAGATGGTAAAGCAACTAATAGTTTTAAAATTACAATAGAAGAAGTTAAAGAAGAAATAACTGCTGAAACTATTAAAACTAAATTACAAAGTACATATGATGCTTATATTAAAGCTAATAAAGCCGCTGTAAAATTGTCAATAGTTAATGGTGAATCTACATTAGATACAAGATTATCTTTTGAAAAAGAACAAGGTCTTTATAAAGCTTTAGCATTCGACCAAAGTGGTGCTCAAGAAGCAGGTGTTTATGTAAAAGATTCAAAAGTATATATGAATGCTAATGGGACAAAACAAAAATATGATTTAGATGAATTAGAAAATGAAACATTAGTAAATAATTATGGTATTGTTGCTTTATTAAACAAAGCAGTAAGTTTTTACAATGAAAATGCCTTCTTTGCTGCATTAACATTGACAAGTCAAGAAGATAATGTTTATACATTTGAATTAGATATTGCAAAATATAATGGCTCTGTAATTAATGTAAACGGAAAAGATAAAATTGAATTAATCGTTACACTTGTAGAAGAAGAAATAAGTGTTGTAACATTAAAGGTTGCAGAAGGAACTGTCGTTAATTCTATTACTACAGAATATTTAGGATTTAATGATGCTATTGTTTATCCTAATGATTTAAGCGATTATAATTAATAATTAACTAAAAATTAGTCATAAAATATTTATTATTGGATATAATAGTATTGAACGATAAAAGATTTGTATTGTGCCAAATCTTTTTTCAATAATTAAAATGAGTTCCTCGATTGGCTCGAGGAAGAAAACAAAAGAATGCCAGTCAAGAGACAAAATGTAGCCTGAATAAGGCTATATTTTTTTTCTCCTTAAAAAAAAACTATTACGGCAAGCGTAATAGTAATATTTGTAATAGTTTTAAGCTCCTTCACCTTCAGCACAAGCATTATTAGCTTCTGTCATTAAGTATAATGGGAAAATAGGAATAAATAAATAGATAATTAAGAAAATAGCAGGACTACTTACAGTTAATCTTGCACCTTTCTTTGTGGCAATATTAATTGCTAATTCCATATATTTATAAATCCAATAAATCATATAAATTCCACAAGTTACAAAAGATAATAAGAAAGCAACGAAGAAACTTGTGATTCTTTGTTCTTTGTATTTATCAGCTAATTGATTATAGTCTTCTGTAGTACGATATAAGAAATAAAGATGATAAATTCCACAAGTTAATATACCTAATAAAAGAACAGCAATGAAACTAAATTTCTTAACATCTACTCGACCTTCATATTTTGGTTGTGCACTAATTGTAGGTAAAGAAATATCTGATTCTTGGCCTTCTTTTTGATCAGCTCCACACTTTGGACAAAATTTTGCATCATCTTCAATAAAACTTCCACATTTTTTACAAAACATTATATATTCCTCCTATTTTATATTTAATTATAGCAAAGATTTAAATATTATGTCAATAAAAAACTAGAAAAAAGATATAAAAAAACCTGTAAAATAATGTTTAATCTTACAGGTAATTATTAGTTAAAGAAAGCAAAGCCATAATTAATTACTCTTAAGACATAAACAGTGATAAGAATAATGCCAATACTGATAACTAATGCTTTTCGAATATAATTGTATTTTTCTTTATCTTTTAAAAATGACAGTTTATTGTGAATAATTAAGAAGATAAAAGGTATTCCTAAAAAGAAAACAGGATGATAATAAATTGCCTCTTTAAAGTTAAATGTGAGAAAAGCTAAATGTGCTCTTGTCATTCCACAAAAAGGACAATTAATTTTGAATATAATATAAAATGGACAAGAATATCCAAAAATAATAGTTGTTAATAAAATATAAACAGCCAATATTAAGATAAAAGCTAGATGTGAAAAGATAATTTTTTTCATATAGCTTATTGTTATATATCTTTTAATAGTTCAACAATTCTTGAGATTAAGAAATCAATTGCCACAGTGTTTTCGCCACCAACTGGAATAATAATATCGGCATATTTCTTTGATGGTTCTACAAAAGTATTGTGCATTGGGCGAACAGTTTGTAAATACTGTTTAATTACAGAATCAGGAGTACGAGCACGTTCATTAACGTCACGTTCTAATCTTCTGATAAAACGGATATCATCAGGTGTATCGACAAATATCTTGATATCTAGCATATTTCGCAATTCAGGAATAGCAAAAGCCATAATTCCTTCGACGATTACAACATTTCCTGCTGCTACTTTTTCAACTTCTTTACTACGATTATGAACAGTAAAATCATAGATTGGTTTATCTACTGATTTTCCTTCCTTTAATTGTTGTAATTGATTAATTAATAATTCAACATCGAAGGCATCAGGATGATCGTAGTTAACTTTTTGACGTTCAGAAAATTCTAAATGATCTAAACATTTATAATAGTCATCAACACGAATCATTGCAACGGTACCAAATCTTTTTGATGCATCATACACTTTTTTCGCAACAGTCGTTTTTCCGGAAGCAGTTCCGCCAGCAATCCCAATAATTGTAACACCCATATAATTTACCTCACTATTCTTTTCTTTTTGATATAATATCACAATAAATGACAAATTGCAATCAATTATCTAGAAAAATAGATAATTTTGAAATATTCTGTTATTGATAAGATAGTGCTTTTGTGCTATAACCTTAGTTTTGCAGTGTTGTCCTACGATAAAACCCCCTTGGTAAAAAGGG
>JAEDHQ010000041.1 GCA_016296945.1 Bacilli bacterium
TTTCATATCCGGTTTTTTATTTTTATAGATTTATTTGATATTGATATTTTCCACTTCCAACCTTATAGGATTCTTGATTTGGTAAAATAATCTGAGCAGTAGTATTACACGGAATCACAACATCAATTGTAAATACATTTCCTTCAATTTTCCAATTACTTTCGATATCACCATAAATTGAATGATACTTACAATTAGCAAATGTTAAGTTCCCTCCTAATTTTGGTTCAATCTTGAATTCTTTATAACCTGGATTTAGATAGTTTGCTTCAATTCCAGCTATACGACGATACAAAAAATCACCAACAGATCCTAAAGCATAATGATTAAATGATACCATATTATTAATGTCTTCACCAAAGTCTTCCACAAAACCATCAGGTCGTAAACTATCCCAACGTTCCCAGATTGTTGTAGCTCCTTGTTTTACTTGATATAACCAAGAAGGGAATGTTTCTTGCAAAAGCAATTTATAACTTAAATCAGGATATCCATGATCACATAATGCAAATGTAATAAATGGAGTTCCTAAAAATCCTGTTGTTAAATGATAGTTATGCTCTATAACATCATTTGCTAACCATTTAGCTAATTTTTGGTTTAGTTTTTCATCAAACATTTCAAAGTATAATGGGCAAACATAAGCAGATTGATAACCATTTTTGATCATTCCATTATTTAAAATGAATTCTTCTTTATATGTCTTACATATTCTTTTAAATAATTTATCATATTTTTCATGATCTTTAGTTTTACCTAAAATTTTCGCAACAATGCTTACGATGTGGGCTGAATTAGCAAAATATGCTGTGCCTAACTCTTTTGCTTTGGCCATCCATTCTTTATGAGCTTCGTTTGGAGCTAACCAATCCCCAAATTGGAATGGTTTTGTCCAAATATATTTTTGATTACCTGTTGAATCTAAGCCTGCATATTTTTTTTCACATTCCACTAGTTTCTTCATACATTCATAATTATCTTCTAAAATCTTTTTATCACCATATGCTAAATATGCATTCCATGGAACAAATACAGCAGCATCACTCCATCCAGCAGTCGGAATAGTTTGTGGAATACATTTTACATATGGCACAAAATGGCCTATAGCCCCTTCACTATTTTGTTCACTACGTAAATCTTGTAACCATTTTTCATAAAAACGTTTAGTAAATAAATTTGCATTTGCACATCTACTAAAGACTGCTATATCACCAGTCCATCCTAAGCGTTCATCTCGTTGTGGACAATCTGTAGGAATATCCACAAAATTACTGCGCGAACTCCATTCAATATTTTGCTGCAAACGATTAATTAGATGATTAGAACAATTAAATTCTATTGTTTTTTCTAAATCAGAAGATAAGACAATTGCTTCAAGATTGTCTAAACTTGGATTACTTAAGCCTTCAACACTAGCATAACGAAATCCCATATAAGTAAATGTTGGACTATATTCTTGGTAACCATCACTACAAATATAATTCACTTCTGCTTTCGCATGTCTTAGATTTCTTGTATATAAATTACCATCTTTATCTAAAAGTTCAGCATGACGCACTTTTATCTTTTGACCTTTAATGCCGTTTATTTTTAACTTGATTAATCCTGCAAAGTTTTGACCAAAATCGAATACAGCCTCATTTTTGGGCGTTAAAATGAGTTTTGAAGGTTTTAATCGTTTAATTTCTTTTACGCCAACACCAAAGTCAGCACATAGGTTATTTTTTTCAAATGGAGCAATAATCTTTACGTCCTCATATTCTAAATCATTAAAATTAATATTATTATCATATGTTTCACCATGATAAAAATCAGCATATTTAAAACAAGAAGCATTTGCTACTTTAAAAGATTTACCACTTGATAAGACTAATTTTGTGCCATCAAGATATTCTACTTCCATATAAAGTAACAAGCCCATTTCTTTTGAAAAGTTTGCACTAGCAGTTGTGAATCCAAAGATACCTACCGCCCATCCAGGAGTAACAACAATATGTAAATCATTATTACCTTCCTTTAATTCTTTTGTAATATCATATATTTGATATTGTAAATTATGATTATAGCTTGTAAAGCCGGGAGCAAAATATCGGTCACCTATTTTTTTATTTCCTAAATAGATTTGATAAAGACCAGAAGATGTAGCATAAATTCTTGCTTTTTTTACTTCTTTGTTAATCTTAATTATCTTTTTAAAAGTAATTGGTTTAGGAGAATTAGACTCTCTTAAATCAGGATTCACTAAGCCAATCCATTTTGCTTTAATTTTTCGATTTAAAAATCCTGTTTCAAATTTTGATGATCCACTTGCACTAATTCCATTGCAAATAATTGAAACTGTAAACTTATATTCTCTACATGGTAATAATTCTAAACCATCATATATAATATTTTGGCTTTGGTTGCTTTTAATAATACCACTATCCCAGACAATCTCATTATCTAATGTTACAACAATATGGTAACTTTCTTGATAGATGTTTTGTAAATTAGAAACAATCTCATATGAAAACCTTGGTTTAAAGTTATCAATTCCCAATGGATTTTTTAATCCTTCACAAGTAATATTAGTAATAAAAACTTTATCAATCATAATGATACCATCCTTTAATATCATTATATCATATCTTTTCTAAAATTAAAGAAAAACAAATAAAAAAGGACTATGCTGAAATTAGTCCTTTTTATTTTGAAATTAGATTAATCTAAATTTAAACTATTAATATACTTTATGACTATATCAGATGAAATTGAAAATCCCATATTATCAATTTCTTCTTTTACAATTTTTAATGTATTAACACCAATTACTTTACCATCTAGATTTAATAATGGTCCACCACTATTACCAGGATTAATTGCAACATCATGTTGAATAAATGTTGCTGTTTCTCCTGATAATACACGATTACAATAAGAAACAATACCAAAAGTAACGGAGCCGTAGTATTCATATCCATTAGCATTTCCAATAGCTATCGCAAAATCTCCAACTTTAACATCTTCAATATCACCAAATTCCAACACTTCATAATTGAAAGTTGATTCAAAAGAAACTACTGCCAAATCAAGTTTTTCATTACTAGCAACATATGATGCTTCCACATATTCATCACTATAACCAAAATAGATTTTCAAGGTATTATAATCTTCAATTACATGATAATTAGTTAAAACGTAATACAAATAATTTCCTTTAGATATTTCTTTTACTTTAAAAATAAAACCAGTTCCGACACCTGCTTCAACTAATACTTTTTCAAAACCATTATTTACGTATTGATAATTAGAAACACCTAAAATACTTTCTTTATATTTATCAACAATTTCAACTGTTTTATTATTGATAATAGATAAATCAATATCTCCAACTACTTCATAAGTTATATTATTAATAACAGTTGTTGTATTACCATTATTAAATTGCTCTTCTTTAACATAAATTAAATAATCTTTTATAATCGTTTGTTCACTACTAATTGCAGTAATTGTTATTGTAGCAATTCCACTTGATACTCCCGTTACTACACCATTGCTATTAACAGTTGCAATCGTTTCATCATTAGATAAATAACTAAAAATAAAACTATCTATACTGCCATCAATATTACAATCTAAACTAATCTCTTCACCAACTTTAATCGTTTGTTTTGAAGTTACTAAAATATTCACAATTGCTTCTTTTTCCAAAACATTTAATTGAATTTTTATTGTATTATTAGTATCTTCTATAATTGTTATACCTTTACTTATTCCTTTGATAATTCCTTCTTCACTAATCTCAGCTACTTTAGTATCACTACTAGTTAAATCATAATCTCCTTCTATAATAAAGATATCACCAACATATATTTCTTTTATCGCAAGTTGCTCATTTTGCTCACTTGCATTTTTGCATCCAATAAATGCGAATAAACAAATTATAGAAAATATAATACTTATTATTTTCTTCATTTAAAACACCACCTTTAATGTAATTAATGTTCCATTACGATTTACCACAATTAAATGTTCTTCATTAGAACCAATTATTACTTCATTTAACATCATTCTTAATTCATATGTATAACTAATCTTTTGGCCATCAAACTCAATAATTATATCACCAACCTGCATTCCAGCCGCACTTCCAACGCCACCTTCTGTCACTTCCGCAACATAAAAACCACTCTTAACTCCCTCAGGAAGTGGATAATACTCTAGCAAATAATCATTCTTTAAAATGTCCTTTACAGAAACAACAGATATTAATAATAGTGGTCTTGTAGGAACAATTCCTTGTTCTAACAATTCTACAAGTTCCATAACTAAATTAATAGGAATAGCAAAAGCCATATTATCAATTTTCTCATCAGAAATCATTAGTGAATTAATGCCAATTACTTCACCTTTCATATTAACTAAAGCACCGCCACTGCTACCTTCACCAACTGCCGCATCATGTTGAATATATAAAGCATCCCAATCATTAACACTATCGTTATCTGTATCAGTAGCCACATAACGTGAATCATATGAGACTATTCCCAAGGATGCACTATTTGGATATTCACTACCATAACTATTTCCTAAAGCAACAACAAATTCTCCAGTTTTTAATGCATCTGAATCTCCGAATGTAGCAACACTAAAATAGTCTTTAGACGTAAATCTGATAACACCAATATCGACTTTGCTATCAACAGCAATTACTTCTGCGTTTATTTCCGAATTATTATAGTATATTGTAACAAAACTTGCATTATTAACAACGCTTTTAGCTGTAATTGCATAATATTGATAATAAATTGTATCATCTGTTATATCAGAAGATATACTACCATCTACAGAGACAGCATTTCTTTTATATATAACAGCAGTCCCCGTTGAAGATAATCTTACTTCACTAAAATTCTTAGTATAAACATTAACACCTATAGTAAATGTTTTGCTCTTTTTAATGATTGGTTCTAAGATTCCTTCTAAGGAAGATAAATCAACAACTTCAGTAAAATCTTGATACTGATTATTAAGATATCCATTATATGTGCTATTAGTTACAAGAATTTGTTTTGTGGCATAGATATTACTATTATTAATTAATGATACTTTGATTGTTACAATTCCACTACTAATTCCTGTTACTTTACCATTTTCAACTACCGCTATGTTAGGATTGTTTGATTCCCACATAAGGTTTTCACTATTAATATTTTTAGATAAAGCATATGTTGTGCTTTCACCAACTTCTAATCTTTCTGAACCAATTATTTCTAAATCATTTAAATCATCACCAATTACACGAACTAAATACTTTTTGATTGTATTTCCAAAAATATCTTTTGCAATCAAGATAGCTTCGCCTTCAGCCATTGCTTTACAATAATATCCTTCAACTACAATGACATTTGTATTAGTTGTTTCATAATAAACATTAGTTCCGCTTAATATCTTACTTAAGGAGAAAAATTCTCCTACTTCTAATTCATTAACTTTTTCACTATAATCAATTGCAATTTGATTATTATCACTACAAGATATCAAAAAAGATGAGCAAACTAAAATAATCAATATTACTATTTTACGAACAATTGTTTTTACTTTGCTTTTGTTAATTACTTCCATTAATATCACCTTCATTTATTTCTTTAATTATACAACAAAATCTTAAATAAACCTAAAACTATTTTTATTTTTCAAATTGTTTAAACATATTTGAAAAAATCGTCATCGTGATGTATAATTATATCAAAGGAGTTATAATATAATGAAAAATACTATTAATAATATTAATTTGAAAGACCTTTATGAAAGCTTAGCAAAAGAATATAAGCTAATAGGCTCAAACTTTGTTGTCGCAAACGATAAAGGCATTTTAGAATCATTTTGCTATGGAAAAGCTTCCCTTGAAGATAATATTTATACAAATGAAGATACAATCTATCGCATTGCTTCAATTTCTAAAACTGTTGGTTCTATCGGCTTAATGATGCTTGTAGAAAAGGGGTTAATTGATTTAGACGAAGACATTTCTAAATATCTAGGTTATCTTGTAAGAAATCCACATTATCCTAATGATGTAATAACTGTAAGAATGATAACTTTGCAAACTTCAAGCATTCAAGATGGATATGATGATGAAAATCCTGCTTATGATGATATTACTAAAGGATATAATGGGGTAAATGGTCGTAGTATTGATGTATCATTAAAAGACTTATTAACTAATCCAAATTGTCCATATTATACACCACTAACATTTGGAAATTATCAACCAGGTTCAAGATGGTGCTATTCAAACTTTGGTTGTGGAATTATGGCTTGTATCATTGAAAAAGTAAGTGGGGAAACATATGTAGAATATATGGAAAACCATTTATTTAAACCTTTAGGAATTGATGCTTCATTTAAAGCATCACGCATTAAAAATAAAGACCTTATAGCTACAATGTATTCATATCGTCAAAAAGGATTAAGAAATTGGTCAAAAGAATGGTTTACAAATGGAGGTTATACTTTTTATCCATTAGGGGATAATTTCCGTGGCCCTGCCGGTGGTTTATTTATCAGCATGAAAAATCTTGCAAAAATCATGCGAATCTTTTTAAATTACGGCACAGTTGATGGGGTGAAAGTTTTAAACAGAGAAACAATTGAACAAATGTATCAAATGCAATGGTGTGGACTCCCAGATGATTCATACAGAGCTAAAGGTATTCAAATGAAAATTCAAAAAGATAATGAATTACTACCTCTACGTGGTCACACTGGTTCAGCATATGGTGTTCGTAGTTTTATGTTCTTTAACTTAGAAGCAAACATTGGTGGCTGTTTTATTACGAATGGAATTAATTCTTCGAATGAGGATGTTAATGCAAAAACTGTCTTCAAAGAATTACAAAAAGGATATGTAAAAAAATATGCTGATTTAAATATTTGTAAAAAAGCAATCTTTAATAAAGATAGTATCCTAATATATTCTAATTCTTTCAAACAAAGAAAGATTATTGCGAAAGATATGTATTTATTAGATAATAAATTCATTAAGTTAGTTCACTTAATGGATGTATTAGATATTGTTCCAATTTTTTCAGAAGATAAATTAACAGTATCATTTACATATAATAATCAAGATTACTTTATAGATAACGTAATTTACTATCATAATAATCTATACATTCCATTTACGAAAACATTAGATTTATTAGATATTAAATATCTAGTAGATAAAGATTCAGTAAAAATTGGATAATTTTTTATTACATACTTTATATAATCTTTTCAAATAATATAATTATAAGATTTTGAAAGGATTTTTATAAGTTATGGAAACAAATAAAAAGTTTAAAAAAGCTAATGTAATTAATGAAAATGAAAAAACATTAACAACATATGATAATGAAATGTTTCGTCCAACAATCGATCAATTTGTAAAAGGATTTAAAAAGGTAAAAAAAACAACAAAAAAGAATTAATAAAAAAGAAGCGTTTAACCATTGGAAAAACGCTTTTTTTCTTTACATAATAATCTATTAATTTAAAAAATAGATTCCTAGTTGAATATAGTTTGCAAGAATCATCCATAAAATATATGGAATAAATAATAAACCACTTACTTTGTTAATCTTATAGAATTTATATGTAACTAAAATCGTTAGATGTAATAGAACAAATATAATGACTGTCGCTAGAGTAATTGATCTAATCCAAAATGCGACAATTGTATAACTGAAATTAATTAGAAGGTTTAGATAATATAACCTTAAAACTTTACTAGTTTCTTTTTCGCTAAGTTTTTGATTATTTTCTATTAAATATGCTCCCAACCCAATTAAAATATAAATTATTAGCCAAGCAATAATAAACGCAATAGGCGGAAGCCTTAATGGAACATTTAAGGATTCATAGTAGCTTTGATAACTAGGTATTAACATCGCAATAATAAAAGAAATCATTATTGGAACTAAAGTATTAAACAATAAAGATTTAAGATTAATTTTCATCAAAAAAACACCTCACAATAATATATATTATGAGATGGATTTTTTTAGAACATATCTTCACCAAAACCAATAAACTGTGTTCCCTTAAATTCTAAATTACCTTTATCACCAATATATAATGAATTAAACACTTCACTAGAAACGCAAAATTTTAATCTATCCCCGCTTTTTACTCTAAATGTTAAATAATAATTAGTTATTGTTGATGAATTATTTTTATGAACTTTTTCTTTATCAACTAATTCCGCATAGACACTTAATTGTGGAGCCTTTTTATTATTCTTAACACTTTTTACAATCGTAAATATTATACCAAAGAAAATAGAAAACCAAACAATAAAAAACATTATTATAAAAATAGAAAACATTTTATCCATAAATAATGCTTCATTTAATTTTTTATATTTAGTTTATTGATTACATTTTCCTTGAAAAATTCTTCGACATTATCTGTCGTTACAGAAAAGCAATCAGTACCTACTTTTACACAAACACCACCTAAGCAACTGCCAATACATCCTGTACCACCTAGTTCAACTTGATCATTTAAATCATTAACAGCAATTAGATGTTGTAATTGCTCAACAACTTGTCTAGCTCCTTTAATATGACAGGAACTACCAATACACACAGTAATATTAATCATTTAATAAACCTCTTTCTTTCAAATTAGATAATATCCATGGATATAAAAATTCTCTTTCTGCTTGATTTGCTTTGACAAATTGCGCAGCAGCAGTAACCGCAATCCATCTTTTAATATCATTCTTTTGATACTTTGCTTTAGAACATAATAAATCCAAATATTTTTCAGCTAATTCTAGGTCATTACAAAAAGCAATCAATAGATAAGTTCTTGCAATATCGATTAGCACACATCCTTGAGTAGCATGTGACCAATCTAGAATATAATCTGATTTATTTTTTCCAACAATAATGTTTGAAAAATAAAAATCACCATGGCATAATGCTTTATCATTAGGGAGTTCTTCTAAATCTTTCAATAAAATCTTCTTGATTGTATCATCAATTTTCGCATTATTAATACGCTTAAATAATTTATCTTTTAATTGCGTTAATAATGAACATTCATGACTTTGAACATGCAATTGTAAATCAACAAAACGATTTAAATATTCATCTTTATTTAATGATTTTTTTAAAAGATTAGACATTGTTTCTCCATCAATAAATTCTGTTATTATCGCCCATTTGTTATCAATAGTCTCTACAGATTTAATCTTTGGAATATTAATATCTAATTCTTCAACACGTGATTGATTTAATGCTTCATTTAAAACATCCGCTTTTGCATATCCATAATAGAATAATTTAATACAATTATTTTTATCTTTAAAAATTGTTTTGGTGTTTCTTATTGCAATAATTTTTTCAAGATTCATAATAAAACCTCATCTTTTACAACATCATTATAACACAATTTTTATTAAACATGAATATAAATTAAAAAGTATATTGAAAAACCAATATACTTTTTAAAGTAATTTATATTATTATTTTTGAATTCTTACTTTTCTCTTACTTTCACAAAGGTATGTAATAAAGTCTTTTTCAAGGTTTGTTAACTTATGTGATGATTTATAAAGCAATAAATCCTTATAGGTGCGCGTATGATCAGCACATTGTCTTTGTACTAAATTATAACGATCTAATGTTTTTTGAGGAATTGGAGAAACCCACATAAAAGCCTCTTCATTTTCAGAAAGAATTTCAAATTCACTAGCTCTTTCAAAGACATAAATTCTGCGGCCTCTTTCATTAGCTGTTTCCATCCTTGCAACTTCAGAAATCGGAATTTGTGGAATGAAGACATCTTTATGAGATATTTCAATATAATTTCTCAAGTCTTCTAAAGTAATATCATTGAGTTCTGCAAGTGGAGAATTCCGATTAAAAATAAGAACATAATTAAATTCATGAATTAATTCATATGATAAATCTTTTTTCTCTAACATATCCTTAAAGTAATGATCATAGTTAATATCATATCTAATAATTCCTAATTTAAAGTCATTATTAATAATATCGTTTATTACTTTATAGGCATTAGTTTCTTTATAGATGAATTCTACATTATCTATATTTGCTAATGTTTTTGAAAATTCTGTAAAAGCAGATGATATATAACTTGATCTTGGAACTGAAATAGAAAAAACTTTCTTCTGCCCATTATCACTAAATGATGTTTCTAGATCATTGATTTGCTTTAAAATCTTTTTTCCGTAAATGATTAATTTCTCGCCTTCAGGAGTAATTACAATTCCTTTCGAATTACGGTCAAAAATAGTAATATTTAGTTCACTCTCTAATTCTTTAATAGCTCTGGAAAGGTTAGGTTGCGCAACATATAACTTTTCTGCAGCTTTACTCATTGAACCTGTTTCTGCAATCACTATAGCATATTTTAAATGGATAATATTCATAAATTATACCTCATATTTATTATACAACATAAATTATTTTTTTTAAATAACAATATATAAATTTTTTTATTGTATATTAATCAACTATCACATCATAAGTGAAAATAATAAAATTGATAATCCATAATAAATAAGTAATGAAATTACATCATTGATTGTAGTAATTAATGGACCTGAAGCAACAGCAGGGTCAATGTTAATCTTTTTAAAAAGAATTGGAATAACAGTTCCTACTATTGAACTAACTGTCATTGATATCATCAATGACAATCCAACTATTCCTGCACTTTTTAAAGCTTCAAATACATCAAAAGTTTCTGATGTAACACCTTGATTTGTGAATTTTAAAAATAAAAATACAAATACAAATGATAAAACAGCTAAGACAAATCCATTAAGAAATCCAACTCTTAATTCTTTAAAAACTGGTTTAAATAATCTCTTTTTTTCTTCGACATCTTTGGTATTAGATATCATTCGGATTGTTACGGCTAAGGATTGAGTACCCGTATTTCCACTCATATCAAGAACTAATGTTTGGAAAAATACGATAATTGGCAACGCCGCAACAACATATTCAAAACCTGTCATCAAGAATGATTGCAATAGTCCCAAAACCAATAAAACTAGCAACCAAGGTAATCTTTTTTTGACTGAACTAATTACAGTTTCATCATCCTCTTCTTCTTCAGTTAAGCCGGCAAATTTTGCATAGTCATCAGCTAATTCATCAGATGCAACTTCGATAATATCTTCAGTTGTAATAACACCTATTAATTTTTCATCATCATCAACAATTGGATATGAATCTAATCCATATTCAATCAACTCATTTATACATTCAGATACTATAGTTTTCGCATTAATCGTTGGATAATTTTTCTTAACAATAGTTTCTAAATTTGTTCCTTCACGAGCAATTATTAAATCTCGCAAATCGATTACGCCATATAATTTATCGTTTTGATCTAAAACATAGATTGTAGAAACATTATCATTAATTGCAGCATCCGATATGACTTTTTTCATTGCGCCTTTTATGTTATCAGTATTTGATACAGTAATAAAATTATTTGTCATTTTACTACCAATCATCTCTTCGTCATACTTTTTGATAGCTTTTATATCTTCCACAACTTCTTTATCTAACAAATTAATGATTTGATTTCGTGATTCTTCATCTAATTCTTCTAAGACATCAATGGCATCATCAACATCTAATATTTCAATTAAATCTGCTGCTTCCGATGGCTCAAAATCTTCTAAGATTTCACTAACATCATCAGAATAAACCATTACTTCTGCGATATTCTCTGTTCCTAAGATTTGATAAAGTTGTTCTCTTTTGTCATCATCTAGGGCATCTAATAAATCAGCAATGTCACTTTCATGATATTGTAGAATCTGTTTTTTCTTTTCTTCATTAGAAATATTTGAATTCAATATTTCTAATAACTTTACAAGATAATCTTTATTCATTAATATCACGTTCCTTTCTACTTTAAATAAATCAAATGATTTTTTAATTAAATTATTTTCTAATCACATGTTTTTTTATAATCAATATTTGCAAGTCTTGCTTGTTTGCATAAATCCTTTTTTTGTAATGTATATAACTTTTTATCCTTTATAAAATGTGTTCCACATTGTCTAAATGTAAAATTAACATTTTTTCTAATACATTGATCTTTAATATCTATTACCCAATCATAATCTAATACGCGAGCAAATTTGTCAGATTCACCACCAACAATAACAGATTCGATTCCATCAAGATATTCTTCGATATTTATTTTTTCAATTAATGGTTGAGCTGTAATTAGTTTGTGTTTAATTGGTAAGGAACTAAATATTTTCAATTTATAATCTGCATTTCTTTGATTTTCAACTGTACAAGAGACCACAACATTATCATATCCATCGTTCCAATCATTTGGAATACATTCCATAAAACGATTAATCCTTTTTGTAAGAAATAAAAAGGTACAATCACTACGTTCTTTTATCATCTTCCAACACTCATCACGCCAAATGTCTGCTTCTTCAATTAAAAAATCACTTGAAAAACACAAATATATTAATCCTGATTTCATTTTATATTCACCATTTTTTTGTTTTATTATTGGTTTATAAAAATCATCTGTCTTAATTATATTATTTGTATTGATTCCTCTTTTTAAATCTCCTTTGTGAATATAACAATGAAGGCACCCTTCACTACATTTTTTACAGCCACGCCATGGATTCCAAACGCCCATCATTTGCTCCTTTGCAATAATATAAAATATTAATTTAGGAATCTTTATCTTTTCAAATAAATAACCACCTAAAATTCCCACAGAAAATATAATAAATAGATCTAAAAAATCTTTGCTTTTCAAATAACTCGTATAAATATTATATTAAAAGTGCCATAATAATTTAAGGTATTATTAATTTAGAATTAAGAATCTATATAAATAAATTACCCACTTTTTTTAAAATTTATTTAAAAAATGTTGCAGTATCAATTTTTTGATAGCCACCAAAGCTATTTGGATAAGACAATATTTCATCTGCTAGTTCTTTTCCTAAAAACATTTTCGTTACTTCATTAATTAATGTTGTCATTTCAATATCAGCAAACTTTTCAGGGTATACAACTAATCCATTATAATATGTATTAATTAAAGCAATTTCTATGTTTGTATAATATGCATTATAAGCCATTTGAAGATAAACTTCACCTTCTTGCCATGCTTTACATGTATCAAACATTGTTGGATCTTCTTTATATAATGGTAAAATATTTTTAATTGCAGCAGCATCTATAATAATAACATCCATTTCACTTCCTAATGATACAAACATTTCTTTTTCGATTGCTTGAACTCCATTTGTTGCTAGTCTATCATCACAAACATTTTTAATATTAGCAACATTAAAAGGTTCATAATTTTTTGCTGTTTGAAGGTGATTTGTAGTTCCCCAATTTCCTAATCCACAAATATAAACAGATTTCTTTTCTGAATCAAGAATAGTACTTGTTCTATTAGAAATATCAGCTTTAGCTTCTGCAATGAATGTATTTAATTCGGTAGCTCTTTGTTCACGATTAAAAATTTTACCTAATAAAGAAATACTGTTTTTTAAATTTTCATCAAACACTCCCTTACTACCATATTTTACAGTAATAACAGGGATTCCTAATTGTTCTTGTAAAGCATTTTCTTTATCAACATCTTCATATTCAGAAATTACGATATCTGGATTACATGATAAAATCTTTTCAGCTTCAGCTGTTTGTGCTTGTGGACCACCAACACCACAAGATGGTAATTTTTCAAAAACATTTTTAAAAGCTATAAAATAAGGGCGAGCAACACCATCAAACATTTTTGGACGAGTTGCTAATGTTATATTTTCAATATCTTCAACACCAGCTAAAAGCTTAACATCACCAACATATGTATAAAGACGTAAAGCACCAGCTCCAATACATACAACTCTATTATAACTTCCAGGTGTTACCATCACAGTTCTTCCAATCATATCTTCTATTTCAATTTCTTCATTTTTATTATTATTGTTACATGCAACTAATAGAATACTTATAACTAATAATAATATAGTAGACAATCTTTTTTTCATCTTATTTTTCTCCATATAATACTACTTTTTTGTTTTGCACTTCTATTATTTTACAATCTATCTCAAATATATTTTTGATAATATTTTCTTCAAAAATCATTTTATTTCCTTGGCAAGCAATTTTTCCATCCTTGATGAATATAAATTCATCTCCTACATTCAATGCTAGATTCAAATCATGAATTGCAATTAATACAGCTATATTTTTTTCTTTTGCTAATTTTTTTATAATCTTTAGAAATTCTAAAGAATTTGCGATATCTAGATTACTTGTCGGTTCATCAAAGATTAGTAGTTGTGGATCTTGCACTATTGCTCGAGCGATTGCCACCTTTTGTTTTTCTCCACCACTTAATTCATTAACATTTTTATTGATAAAACTTGTTAATTTGAATTCTTCAATCACTTCATTTACTTTTTGATAATCCTCTTCTTTTGCATCAATTGTAAAAAAAGGAAGTCTTCCTAAAAGTATTGTATCGTAAACACAAAGCGATCCATAATCAATATTTTGAGGAACATAAGCTATTAATTGCGATTTCCTTTTATTATTAATTTTTGAAATATCGATGTCATCAAAAATAATCTCTCCTGAAGTGTTTTTTATGATTCCAATAATACTTTTGATAATAGTTGATTTCCCGGCTCCATTAGGACCAACTAATACCATTACTTTTCCTTTTTCAAGATTAAAGGATATTCCTTTCAAAATATTCTTTCCTTTTTTATTATATTTGGCACATAAGTTTCTGATACTAATCATTTTGTTGCCTCTACTTTTTTAGAAAAAATAATATATAAGAAAAATGGAGCTCCAAGAATTGAAGTTATGGCACCAACTGGTAAGGCTGTTCCCTTACCTATACCACGAGATATCGTGTCAGCAATCAACAATAATAAACTACCACTAATTAGTGATGCCGGGATAATATATTTATGATTGTTTCCTAAAAATCTTTTCATAATGTGTGGACAGATTATTCCAACAAAACCAATAATTCCTAAGAATGATACACAGACAGCAGTAATCAATGATGATAACAATAAAGAAATAAATCTTAAGTAATTCACATTTACTCCTATGCTTTTCGCAATGTTATCTCCACCTAATAACGCATTATAATACCACGAAAGGATATAAAATAATATTGAGGATATAAATACAACACAAAACATTATCAAATCTATTTTGTATGTTGCCCGCCCTAAATCACCAAAATTCCAAACGACTGCCGCTGATAAGCCGACATCAGTTGCAAAAAACTGTAGGATAGTTGTCCCCGCAGACCAAATTGCCCCAATAGCAATTCCTGCTAGCACTACAGAATTAGGTGAATAGTTTTTATATTTGCATAATAATAAAACAATTAAAATCGATATAAATGCAAATATAAAAGCTAATAAAGAAGTCATAAAAGGAGTAGATGATATAATGTAGTCATTTACATTACTTCCTAAACTTAAAAAACCACCAGCAAAAACAATAATAGAAAGATTTGCACCAAAAACACTAGCATTTGAAACTCCAAGTGTTGAAGGTGATGCCATAACATTACCTAATGTTGTTTGCATAATCAACCCACTAATCGATAATCCTGCCCCAGCAACAACTGCTGCAATAATACGTGGGATCCTTATTTTCCAGATTATCCGATTATTTACTTCACTACTCTTTAAGAATAATGCTTCAAGGCATTCTTTGATACTCATATTGGAGCTACCTACAAATAAACATACTAAAATCATTATTAATGTGATTAATACTAATCCGATAATGAAAAGTAATTTATTTTTATTATTTTGTAAATATTCTTTTTTATAGTTTCTCATATCTTATTTTCTTTCTTATTATCTAATTTTAATTATTATAGCATTTTTATAACTTTTTTTCAATAAGCATAAAAGCAACAAAAAAGACTAGTACAAACTACTTGTTGTTACAAAAAAAACCTTAGTTTTAAAATATACTATATTCAAATCCCATAAGTTGCTAAAATCCAAAAACTCTCTAGAAAAAAATTGCTCCAACTATGGAACAAAATCTTTGTAATAGGTCCTAAAACCTCTATATTTGAACTGCAAGTTAAATGACTTATAGACACATTCTAATGTCTTACTGCTACGATATCTATCTTTTTATATGGTGTGTGGGATTATAAGTCATTTTTAAATATTACTTAATAATTTAGGTATTAAATT
>JAEDHQ010000042.1 GCA_016296945.1 Bacilli bacterium
AGTATAAATATCTATTTTAAAATTATTAAAGATTATTTTTAGCTATTATATAACCTCTTGTATAAAGTTCCTTTCTTAATGCTAAGCCTTTTGAAAATTGAGTTGCTTTTACATTAGGAATATCAAGTTCTAAAATTACAATATTATTCCCTTCAAGCTTTGTTTTTTCTTTTTTAATTTTATAAATTTTATTTTGAAAGAAATCCAAAGCTTTGAAATTTTGCCTTACTAATTTAACACCTAAAACTGGATGTATTCCATCACAGACAACCTCAATTGGAAATCTATTTGTTGCTCCCCCATCCACAAAGACATTTTCTCCTATTTTGTATTGTGAATAAACTAAAGGGATTGAGCAACTCATGGCAATTGCTTTGCTTACTTTAAATGTATCCTTATTAATCCCATACTTTACCAAGTCATTAGGGATGATTACCATTTCTTTTTTTATATTATCAGTAACTATTATTTTTAATAAATAATCATCACCATGCTTAAGATCTTGAAATGTTTTAATATTTTTCTTTAATAAAACCTCTTCAATCCTTTTCTCTAATTTATCTATTTTATTAATTCCTTTATTTCTAATTCCTTCTTTTAAACTATTTGTTTCAATGATTTCCTTTATATTAATACTATCAATTATTGTTTCGATTTCTTTTGATTTATAACCAGCAACAACTAATGCTGCAAAAATAGAGCCTACACTGCAACCACTTGCCTTATATACTCTTATTCCCCGTTCTTCTAAATATCTTATAACACCAACATAAGCTAATCCTTTGATTCCTCCACTTTCAAAAGCAATATTAATATTCAAAAAAATCACCTAATTTATTATATGCATAAACTAGGTGATTTAGTTATTATGAAAACTTAATTTGTACTTTCTGACCCTTCATTATTTTTCTTTTTCTTAAAAAGACCATTAACAATTTTGGAAGGAAAATATACTAATACTTCTTTAATTACATCAGGAATCATCTTTAAAGATTCTTTAATTGCTTGCACACGGATTTGGGAATTTGAAAGATTTCCATCAGAAAAAAGATATCTTCGTGTAATAACGCCAATGCGAATTGTTAGTAAAGCATTACTAATTCCATTCACAAAACTAGCTGCAATAGGTTTAATAAACGGAATATCAGCTAAAACATTGTTTGTAGATTGAGGAAAAATATCAGAAAAGTCTAATCCTTCTAAGTTTTCCGCAACCAATGCTGTTGAAACCACTTTAAAGGTAAGTTTACCCAACTTTGGATATGATGGTCTAAAGCCACATTTCAAAACAATTTCTTTAACCATTTTTACGTTTACTGCTAAAACTGTGTACATATCAAATTTCCCATTTTGGGAAATCGCTGTTGATAACATTACAGTTTTCGCATTACTAAAGATAATCTTGTTGATATCTTTTTTTATAGAGGTGTTAAAGACTTTTGTTAACTCTTCTCGTAATTCACCAGCACTTTCGCAACTTTTTAAAACTGTCTTTTCTTCTTCGTTAATATAATTATTATCAACTAAATTATTAACGATTCTTTTATACACTCTAATGTTCTTTTCATTTTCTTCATCTAAAACCGTAACAACAGAAAAACTAGGAGAGAATAAAATTATTCTGATTGGATTAATTATTAATACATATAACAATAAGACTGTTAGAATATAAAATCCCCATTCTAAATATACTCCAATATCTCCTGCTTTACGAAGTTTTTCGCCTACTTCTAAAACATCACTTAAAATTGTTAGCAGCATAAATAAGCAAGCACCAATCCCCACTAAAATCCATAATGTATTTCGAAAACTTCTTTTCTTTTTGTTTTTATTTGTCTTCAGTTCTTTTTTTCCTTTTGTCATAATTATACCTTATTTTTTTACCGCATAGATTGCTTGATAAACTTCTTCTTTAGCAACACTTCCCAATAAGTAGTTAACGATTTCTAATCCAAAATCAATTGTATATGTCATTGATTTAGCTGTTATATAGTTTTTATGCACTTCAACGCCTTGACTACTATATTTTCCTAATACATTTTCTTCACATGTAGGATAACACGTAAACTCTAAGTCTTTAAATAATCCTAATTTACCAGGAAGACTTGGGGCAGCACAAATTGTAGCGATTAATCTTTTATTACGATCAAATTCTAAAATTATATCACTAACAACTTGTAATTTTGATAATACATTATAAACAGCTTTTCCCCCAGGAATTACTAAAAAATCATATTCATTTAAGTCACAATCCCTAAGTAGTTTTTCGGCTTTAATATACATATTACTTTGTGTTTGAATATCTAAACTATCGCTTACAGAAACTAAATCGATTTGAATTTTTGCTCTTCTTAATATATCGATTGTGGTAATGGCTTCAGTATCTTCAAAACCATTAGCTAATAATATAAGTCCTTTAGTCATTACTTTTCTCCTCTAATTATATTTTATTATTAATTTTCTTTACTAGAAAATTGCAATTGACCATACAACAGTTTACAAATATGTGTGAAGATATCTTTTCTTTGCACCAGATTATTTGTAAAGATTGAAATTGCTCCTCCTTGTTGATTAAGATTTGCAATTTTTGTGTATTCTTCCATTACATCTTTTAATTCTATTCCCTTTTTATATAATCTATCACTAACAAATTCTGGTAGTGGAAAATATGTACCACCTGCATAATATTCATTATTATCAGGATCAATTAAGACTCCAAAATTAATTAAGAAACAAATCCCATTAATTTTTGTAACACCAGCTTCTAATCCTAAGCGATAACCAAGTGGCAAACTTAATGCTCGATTTTTAGCTCCAGTAATTGTTTCTTCCTCACTTAATGGTTGCGATTTAACGCCGCTTTCACCTTCCATAGTTACAACTTCGAAATCTTTGAAAACTTCGATTACAGCGCTAATTTTCGCCTTATTTTTAGTTCCTACGTATAGTTTCTTTTTGTTTTCCATAATTTTTTATATCTTTTAAAAATTTAAACATATAAAAGACTATTAAGTCTATCTTCATCAAAATCCGCAATTAGTTTCTTAATAAATTCTTTAGCTGCTTTTATATCATCTAAATGTACCATTGTAGCTGGAGAATGAATATAACGACCAGGAATCCCAACTGTTGTAGCAAGTGTTCCAGCTCCAGCATATTGTGCTTCCCCTGCATCTGTTCCGCCCATTGAACGGAAGTTTTGATAAGGAATATTATTCTTTTCTGCTAATTCTCTAAAATATGCAAGTAATTGTGGTGGCATAATAGTACGTGGATCATAATAACGAATTAAGAATCCACCACCTAAACGACCCGCTTCTGGTTTACCTAAATAATCAGATGTTGGACTAACATCAACTGTAATAAACAAATCAGGAACAATCATATTTGATGCCACTTTTGCGCCCCTTAATCCTACTTCTTCTTGGACTGTTGCCCCCATAATAACTGTATTAGGATGTTCCATTTTTAAAATATCTTCAACTAAATCTAAAACAACACTACAACCCAAACGATCATCCCAAGCCTTATTAACCATTTTCTTTTGATCATATGTAAAATAAAAATTATCAATTGGCGTAATATAGGAACCGATCTTAATTCCCATTTTTTCTGCTTCTTCTTTAGAATCAGCACCAACATCTAAAACTAAATCATCAAAACTCATTTTCACATCTTTAGAAATATGAACAGGAATTGAGGAAATAACACCAGGAATTCGTTTGTTTTCACCAACAGTAACATAAACATTTTGGGCGACAAATGCTTCGGGATTAATTCCCCCAATCGGAATCATCTTAATAAATCCATCTTTTCTAATATCAACAACCATTGCTCCAATTTCATCCATATGTGCACAAAGCATAACTTTAGGGCCATTACAACTACCTTTATAAACACCAAAAACGCCACCCATACGATCTTGAATAATTTCATCAGCACCAACTAAATGTTCTTTAATATATTTCCTTACTTCACTTTCTCTACCACTAACACCATGCATTGATGATAATTCTTTATAAATATTAATGTTCATTATTTAATCCTCACTTTTATAAAATAAATTACTTGACCTTTGGCCATAAACTTTTCTTCATATTCAGTTGTAATAATATTTTCATATTCACTGTTATGTAAATCTAGACTTAACTCTAAAATATCATAACGCATTTCATTAAATTTCATCACACTAAATTCAAATAAATTACGATTGTCTGTTTTAAATTCAATAATTCCATCTTTAACCAATATATTTTTATAAACATTTAAAAATGCATCAGCCGTTAAGCGCCTTTTTTCATGACGGCTCTTTGGCCATGGATCGCTAAAAGTCAAAAAGATTTTATCAATTTCACCATTTGCAAAGCATTCTTCTAATTTAAAAGCATCATAATTTAATAATAATAAATTGGGAATATTAACAGTTTCTTTAGCTGCTTTATAAATAATACTTTGATTTATCTCGCAACCTATATAATTAATGCTAGGATTTCTTAAAGCATTTTCGCGAATAAACTTTCCCTTACCCATTCCAATCTCTAAATAAATAGGATTATTATTTTTAAATAATTCACGCCATTTCCCACGATATTGTGTTGGGTTTAAAATAATTATTCCTTCATAGTTTAAAATCTTTTCTTCAACGTCTTTTACTTTTCTTAAGCGCATAATTAATACCTTTTACTTCAATAAATTACATACACTATAGATTGCATCAGTGATTATTGCTCCTGCTTTCATTAAGCTATCAATTTTGATAAATTCATCAGTTTCATGGGCCATTTCTACTTCCCCAGGGAATAAGACGCCAAAAGCAACCCCTTTTTCAAATTCACGAGCATATGTGCCGCCACCTATTGTTTTTAATGGTGAGTAATCATTTGTATATTTAATATATGATTGATGTAATATTTTAATAAAATTAGAGTTTGGATCAACATAGTGTGGTTTGCTGTTATTACCTAGAATACAATCTAAGCCATATTCTTTTGCTTTATTTTTAAACTTTAAGAAGAACTCTTCAAAGTTTAAATTATGTGGATAACGAATATTCATACCTAAAAAGGATTTTTCATTAATTTCTAAAAGCCCCATATTCATTGTTAGGTCGCCCATTTCTGTATCTGTGCAAGCAAGACCCATATCTTTTAAGCGTGTATTTAAAAGATTATCATTGATAAATCTAATTAATGGATTATCTGTATAATCTTTTACCAAAATCGCAAACTCTTTTATTGCATTTTTGCCATTATCTGGTTCCATTGCATGAGCACTAATTCCTTTTATATGGTATACTCCTTCTTCATTTGGATATTTCTTTTTAAATTTCTCATTATCAATTTCAAAATCAAGGGATGGAGCAACAATATTATATCTAGCACCACCTTTGGCTTTAAGATTTGATTTACCATTATAAACTAAGTCAATTCCACAAATGCCTTTTTCCCCATAAATGATTGGAAAATCTGCATCTGGAGAAATTCCATAATCTGGTCTTTCTTCAACTTCTAAATATCGACGAAGTCCACGTGATCCAGTTTCTTCATCAGTACCAAAGATTAAACGTACACGTTTATTTAATTTAATTCCTAAATCTTTTAAGGTTTTTAAAGCAAAAATAGCAGCAATAGCTGGTCCTTTATCATCACTAGTTCCCCGACCAAAAATCTTACCATCACGAACTACGGGATGATATGGATCATCTGTCCAATTACCAATGGCAGGAACAACATCAACATGACACAATACAGCAAATATTTCATCTCCTTCACCATATTCGATGTGTCCACAAACTCCTTCAACGTTTTTTGTTTGAAAACCAAATTCTTCTCCTAATTTTAAAACATATTCTAAGGCTTTAAAATTACCCATTCCAAATCGATAGCAAACGCCATCAACAACTTCATTTTCTACACAAGTAGAATTGATAGCAACTAAATTTTTAGTATGCTTAATAATTTCATCTTGATATTTTAAATACTCTTTCATAAAGTCCATAATCTTCACCTCAAATATTTTACATATTACTTAATAAATATAAAAGTTTTTTTAATTATATCAAATTTTTTTTAAAATAAAAAGACTATTATTATTAATACTTTAATATTAATAACTAATAGTCTTTTGAAATTATTAAGTTAATAATCATTCTTCAATGATCTGAATTTTATAGATATCATCGAATTTAATTTTTGTTTGTACAATCATTATTTCTTGATAAATATAATCAATTTTCGAAACAATTCCTTTTACTTTGAGATATTCACCATTATCAAAATATATTATTTCTAAAATCATTTTTTTTGATACATGCTTCAATACTTCGCCAATTTTTTCTTTTTCTTCTTGTGAGATAATTCTTTTACTAACAACAATCTTTTCTTTTTCTCTTAAAGCCGCTTCAAACCCTTTCAGGGCCGCAAATGGGGCAAATATCTTTGCTCTGTCTGCATACTCATTCTTCTTCGCCACTATTATGCCCTCCTATTAAAAGATTTCTCTTTCTCGTTGTTGCTTTTTCCTCAAAGTTCATACCTCTTAAAATTGAATTCTTCCCAAACTTTTTCTTTAAATCATTGATTGTTTGTTCTAATTTACGTTCTTTTTTAATATTTTCATAATCAGTAAATAAATCTAATTGTTCATACAATTCATCTTTCACATTATTAAAAGAAATATTAATTCTTCTAATAGGCAAATATTTATTTGTAGTCGCATCAAATAATTCTAAAATATTATCTACTAAGATTGAATATACATTCGTTGTTTGGCTTATCTTTTTGCTTCCACCAGTTGGATCAGTAGCATCTTTTGAATAACCTATATATATGCTAATATTATTTGTAACTAAATGTTTATCAATTAATTCTAAACTTAAAAGTTCTGTCATTTCCTTAACAACTAATCGTGCTTCACTATATTTATAATCTTCAAATAATACTTGTCCTTGTGATATCGATTGTTCTTTGGATCTATATTTTTTAATCTCACTTATCTTAACTGGTTCAATTCCATTTGCATGATCTTTGATAATAACATAGTCAACCCCAAAGATCTTTTTTAAAACTGCATCATCTGCTTTTGCAATTCCTTCCATATCATAAATTCCAATATTATTAAGACGTTTTGCAATTCCTCTTCCAATTCGCCAAAAATCGGTTAATGGTTGATGTTTCCATAATGTCTTTTTATATGTATCTTCATCAAGATAACTTATATTTGTTTTATTGTGTTTAGCACTAATATCTAAGGCAATCTTAGCTAGATATAAATTAGTGCCAATTCCACACGTTGCAGTAATTCCTATTTCTTTATAGATATCATTCATTATTTTTTGCGCCAATTCAAAAGCAGTCATTCTATAAAGCTTTAAATATTTTGTAGCATCTAAGAATGCTTCATCAATTGAATAAACATGAATGTCATCTTTAGAAATATAACGCAAATAAATTGCATAAATATCTGCACTATATTTAATATATAAAGCCATTCGCGGTTTCGCAGCGATATATTCAATTTCTTTTGGAATTTCAAATAACCGACATCGATTCTTAACTCCTAATGCTTTCATTTTCGGACTAACTGCTAAGCATATAGAGCCATTACCTCGAGATTTATCAGCAACTACTAATTGCGCTTGAAAAGGATCTAGTCCTCGTTCAACACATTCAACGGAAGCATAAAAAGTTTTTAAGTCAATACATAAGTAAACGTTATTCATCATTTTAGCCTCCTTCTTAATTCATTTTTTATTTTTATATTATATCCAATATTAATGTTTTTATATTATAAAAACTTATTTTAATCAAAGTTTAGAAATAAATTGGATAAAAAATGTTAGACAAAGAATGCCTAACATTATAATGTTATTTAAATATTTTCTTTTATTGTTTTTACCACATTTTCAACTGTAAAACCAAAATGATTGATAACATCACTAGCTTTACCACTAATTCCAAATTCACTAATATTTAAAAGTTTACCACCATTTAAATACTTATAGTAATGTGTAGCATCACTCATTTCTAAACCTAATATGAATTTATCCTTTGGTAAAACTTCTAAAATATATTCTTCTTTTTGTTTATCAAAGAGATAGAATGATGGAATGCTGACAACTCGGACATCGATTTCTTGTTCAAACAATACTTTTTTTGCATCCATTGCTAGTCTTACTTCTGAACCACTTGCAAGAATTATCGCATCTAATTTGTTGATTTCTTTTCCAATTATATAAGCACCTTTAGCCACTAAGTTTTCATTTGACAAACTGTTGCGTGATTCTAAAATATTTTGACGACTTGTAATCACACAAGTAGGATTATTTTTCGAATTATATGCAACTAATAAAGCTTCAATAGTTTCTTCTCTACCACATGGACGAATTACATTCATATTTGGAATACTTCTTACCATTGTTAATTGTTCTATTGGTTGATGAGTAGGGCCATCTTCACCAACAGCAATACTATCATGCGAGAAAATATAAATTACTGGAAGTCCCATTAAAGAGGCCATTCGCATTGCTGGTTTTAAATAATCACTAAACACAAAGAATCCTGAGCAAAAACCACGAGTAGCACCATTTAAAGTAATTCCATTACAAATAGCTGCCATTGCGTGTTCACGAACACCAAAACGAATATTTCTTCCCGTTCTGTTAAGAGCAGTAAAATCACCATCATTACCAGAAATACTTGTGGAAGCAACTAAATCAGCAGATCCTCCTAACATTCCCTTATCGATATTAGAAAGAATCTTCATTACTTCACCAGAAACATAACGTGTTGCTTTACTATAATTAGGATCAAATTCAAGATTTAAATCACTTCTTGAAATTTCTTTTCTTCCTGCTAATAAATTTTTAAATTCTAAATATTCTAAAGGATATTTCTCTTGATATAATTTTTCTTGTTCTTTATGATAATTATATACCAAAAGATTAGCTTCTTTTACTTCTTTGTAATAATTATAAACACTTTTCTTTACTTCAAATTGTTTGCCACCAAAAGCTTTACGCATTTCTTCTACTTCTAAAGCGGCTAGTGGCGAGCCATGAACCTTAGAAGTATTTTCTTTTGATGAAGTTTTACCAATTATCGTCTTAATTTCAATTAATGTTGGTTTATCAGAAGCTTTCGCAAGATTTATTTTCTTCAATAAATCATCACAATTTTCCCCATCATTAACTCTTAGGTAATTAAAACCTAAGGCTTTGAATCTTTCTTTTACATTTTCTGTATTACATTTTTTTACTTCACCATCTAATTGAATATCATTAGAATCATATAAAATAATTAATTTGTTTAATTGTAAATGTCCAGCTATACTTAATGCCTCAGCTGTTACTCCTTCTTGAAGATCGCCGTCACCACATAAAACAAAAGTATAATAGTCAATTAAGTCAATGTCTTTATTATATTTATGTCGCAAATATTCTTCTGAAATCGCCATCCCAACAGCCATTGGAATTCCTTGGCCTAATGGACCAGATGTTGCATCAACCCCATCAGTATAATGATATTCAGGATGCCCTGGAGTTAACGAACCTATCTTTCGAAATTCCTTTAAATCCGTAAGTTTTACTTGATAACCAGATAAATGCAATATAGCATATAATAAACTAGAGCCATGTCCTGCTGCTAACACAAATCGGTCACGATTAAACCATGTAGAATCATAAGGATTTTTCTTTAATACCTTGGTATAAAGCGTATGCATAATTGGTGCCGCACCTAAAGCAATTCCAGGATGACCTGATTGTGCATTCGTAATCATTTCCATTGTTAGAATGCGAATATTACTAATAGATTTTTTATCGATTGCTTTCATTAGTTTCTCCTAATTTTACTTTTTTACAATTTCCCAAACACTTGCGCTACGATCACCAAATGAAGCACGTACTTCATCGCCAATAATTAAAACACCAGTTGCACCTAGCTCTTTTAATTTTTCTCCATCAACTAATGAAGTATCCTTTACTTTAAAAGAAATCTTATTTCTTTCTATTGTAGAAGAAAGATAATTTTCTTCTCCTCCTAAAGCAGTAACAAAAACTTGCAATTGTTCATTTGAATTTGCTGATTCATCACTTACATCTTCAGTTCTATTTTTATTCTTTTTAATGGCATTTTTAACTCTTAAGATAATTGCTAATAAAATAAGGGCAGCTATTGGGATAATACAAACCAATAACATAATAATTGCAGTTTGTTGAGTTGATAATAATGATAATAAAAACATAGTTTTCCTCCTAAAAATCATTAATTATTAGTACTAACATTATACCATACTTTAGTAATTTTTCAAATAGAAAATTATGATATATATCCAAACATTTAATAACCTCACCACATATTATAATTATGAAGGTGAGGTGAATGAAATGGCATGTTCAATGAATCCATGTACTATAAATAATACTAATACTGTTAGTGGTAAAGGTTATATTTATGATACACTTGTAAAGATTGACCAAATGCAAAAAGCTGCTAACGTTGAAAATGCATGTGAAGGTTGTGAAGGATCTTTAATTTCCGCATACTATAACACAAAACCAATCGCAATCTATGTTAGAGGTGGACAACTATTAACAGTGCAAGTTCCAACAACAGCAGTTCCTGCTACAATCACAACAACAACATATTTTAGAATAGAAAATGTAAAAAGCGATGCTGTAGTTTTAAGACTTCTTGTATTTGATGCAACAACTAATACATATGATTGTACACAATATACTGTAGTAGTTAGAATCGAATGTATCTGTACATTACAATGCTTCCCACCAATTTGTTGCCCTGAATGCGCAGGAACATGTGGTGCTAGTTAATTAATTAAAAACATTTTAATTCCAGACAACTTTAGTTCAGTAACTATTCCTTCATTAATGATTGTAACAAATGCATCATCAAGCTTAATTGGTGCCCCAATGGTTATTAGATTATCATTAATTTCATCACTGCCATTACAATAAAATTTACAATAAACACTAAGATCTTTTTGATTTAAAATAATAATCTTTTCTAATAATGTAATTTCTTCTTTCCGTAAAGTAATGATCTCTTTTTTTTCATCATCTTTTGAATCTTTCAAATCATTTTTAATTATTTTCACAGGATTTCTGCTATCGTAAACTTGTTGCCCAAACTTTTGATTGTTTGGAGTTTGCACGCTATTAATATACATTAATGGCCCACTATTGTCTTTAAACATAAAATAAATCACCCATAACATTATATGTTAGGGTGATTTGTTTTATTTTTATTTTGTATTTTTATGGTAAATTATATTCAATCCATCTAATAATAAATCTTCATCATAGATTACATTAAGATTTTTATCAATATGGTTAATTATAAATCTTGCTTCGCCACCTGTGATAATAACATTCATTTGACCATAGAGTTCTAAATATCTTTTAATCATTCCTTCAACCAATGATGCCCAACCAAACACCATTCCACTTTGTAAACAACTCTTGGTATCACGGCCTAAAATATCTTTTACATCTTCTAAGCCTACATCTTCTAACTTTGAAGTTTTTAAGGCTAGCGTTGAAAAAGCAGTTCTAATTCCTGGCATAATTGCTCCCCCTAAAAATTCTTTCTTTTCATTGACATATACTATTGTAAGAGCCGTTCCAATATCAATAATTAAACTATTAGCTCCATACTTTTCTACAACACCAACGGCTCCAACTAATAAATCAGCTCCTAGTTGTTTAGGATTATCTAGCTTTATATGAATTCCCGTTTTAATTCCCGGGCCAACAAACAATGGTTCAAGATTGAAATATCTATTAACCATTGACTTAATAATTGAATCTAATTCAGGAACAACACTACTAATAATAAAGCCATTAATATCTGCTCTATTAATCTTATTATACGCAAATAATTGGATAATCTTTATTCCATATTCATCAGCAGTCATTAATGTATTTGTACTAAAGCGATAATGATTAATCAATTTATTATTATCAAAAATACCAATTACAATATTTGTATTCCCGATATCCATACATATATGCATATTTTCACCTAGTTCCTTTCTATTTTTTTCTCATTAGATATAATATTATTAACTGTTATATAGTATTTATTATCACTAAAAATTTCTAATAAACCATATTTACCTTCTAAACAATTTAAATAGTAGTAACCAAATTGTTCATCAATTTGATAGCTAAAGATCAAAATGTTATTTTGTTTTACACAATTAAGAACTATAAATTTTTGATATTCTTTAGGAATTTCAAATCGATATTCATGACTTGCATTTAGTTCTATTATATATTCAGTTATATATATAAATTTATTATCAATATAATAGCCTAAAAGATATTTACTATCATAATATAAGACATTTTCTAAATTAACGTATTTATCATTAATAACGATTGAATTTTCTTTTGCTTGATTGAGAAGATTAATACTATGACTTTCTAAGACATTTAAATACTTATCTAATTTTACTATTCTTTTTTGATTGTTTATAAGATCGTTAATTACGATTGCTAAACGATCATTAACGATATATGGTGTCGAATATACAACGCCATTTAAAGTCCGATAATTAGCTACTTTCATATCATCTAAAGAATATTTCAAAACATAAATTTTATTATTTGCACTACCTTCAGTAAAACTATTGAAAGTAATATATAAATCTTCATAATAAGTAATAAACTCATCTGCAACACAAATACTATTGTTTTTCACTTTAAAGTCGTCAAAAGTTACTTTTAGATGCGTTAAGATTTTATCAAATGCTGTACAATCAATATATAACATCTTTTTAAAAGTTATTTTATTTGCTTTATTTTGAAAGTATCCATTTTGGTAACTATTTTTAGAAGCAATATTAGAAACAATAATATTTAATTCCTGATTATCAACCAATATTAATTCATTAGTGCCATCGATTATTAAAGTGTTTTTAATACTTAAATCATATTTACTAATTATTTCTATTCTCGTAGTTTTATCTTTCACTGCTAAGGATATTAAATAATTATTATTTTGATAAATAGAGATTATTTGATAATCATTATTTATTGTGACTTTATATATATTATTTGTTTGAAGATTAAATTTATAAATATAATTTTCTTCAAAATAATAGACATTAGCATCATCTTCTAATGCGTGATTATAAACAAGATATCTAATTGAATTATCAAGGCTTAGATGTTGCAAGTCTTGATTTTTGTAACTTTCTTGATACTCAAAAGAATTATTGATTTGTTTTAAAGCATCATAATCACGGCTAATCACTTTAATTACAAATAACATTCCACATACAAAGAAACAACAAGCAGAAATAAACATTGCTTTTGTATATTTATTTTTTATTGTGTTCACTGCTATTTGTCTTTTCTTGATATTTAAACTTCTATTCAAACGATTTCCAATAAAGAAATACCAGAATAGCCCAAAGAAAATCAGAGCAAGAATTAAGTAGATATATTTCATCATAACAGCACCTACAATTTCATTCTTTCTTTGAATGATTTTACATATGTTCTATTCACTTCTACAACATCTTTGTTGCTCATAATCAATTTTAGTTTTGAATTAAGCATTGGCTTAATTAAATCAATATGAGCAATATTAACGAGAAATGATTTGGATACACGAACAAAATTTCTTTCTGTTAAGATTTGTTCTAACACATATAATTTTTCTAAAACATAGAAACGTTCTTTGTTTTGGATTGCGAAAACATCATTATCTAACGCTTCAAAATATAAAATATCTTTAATATTAACATGCTTAACTCCTAAGGAGTTTTCAACGTTAATATAATATCCTTCACCTTGCGATAATGTTTTAACTAAAATTTTAATATCTTCTAAATTGTTTTCAGTAAATAAGATATTAACAACACCATCTTCAAATAATTTGATATCATCCGTTAATAAATACTTATAAGCAGGAGTTTCAATGATATTTAATTGTTCAATTAATGTTGATTTTTTTATTTTTGTTGTACTAACTTTAAACACCAAGTACTCCTTTCTTAATAATTTTTTTTATCTTTATTTTATTAATTCGATTGTATAACTTACTTGATATGTTTCATCTTTTTTTAAGAATACTAAATTATCCTTGGTAATGAAATCTTTATTTGAATCATAACGATCATTATAACCACGCCATGGTTCTAAACAAACAAATGAAGCGTCATTAAATGGTGTCCAAATTGCTAAAGTATTAAAATTATTGAAAGAGAATTTAATACCTTTTAATTCTTTATTAACTAATCTAACACTTCTTGATTTTATAGATGGCAAAATAATTGTATCAATATCACATAATGACTTCTTTAAGTTAATTTCTGTAATATCATTACATTCCATTGCTACTTCATCAAAATTTAAAGTTGCATTACTCATTACTTTTGGAGATTTAAATGATTCTTTTTCCTCAAAAATTATTTTATAATCTTCAAATGTTTCATTTTCATATAAAGGAACATTAAAAGCAGGATGTCCACCAATATTAAATGGCATTACATCATCACCTAAGTTCTTAACAGTAAGTAATGTTGTTAATTTATTAGAATCTAAAATATAATCAACATTTAGTTGATATTTAAAAGGATAAGTTTTTAATGTTTCTTCATCATATTGATCAACAAAAGACATCGTATTATCTATAGTTCCTAAATATTTAAATTTTTTAGTCCTTACAATTCCATGTTGAGGAATCTTGTATGTTTTTCCTTTAATAATTGTTTCTTTATCTTTTAGTGTGCCGACAATTGGAAATAAAAAGGGAGCACAAAAACGCCAATATTCAGGGCGTGAATACCAAATGTATTCAATTCCATCAGATTTTAATGATTTTAGTTCAGCACCATTCTCTGATACTTCAATTTTAATGTTTTGGTTTTCTAAAGCTTTAAGCATATTTTTACTCCTTAGGTTAAATTATAATTCATAAGAGGTTTACTTATATTTTTTATTATACAATATTTTTTAATATTTATCAACTTACAAAAGATTAATTAGTCTTTATTTTTTATATTTATTTTTTTTTTTAAATTTTTTTTAAGTTTTTATTGCATGTAAAAAAAATAATGATATAATTAATTTAAATTTTTTGATTACGGAGGTGGATTATGGAAAAGTATGTATCAAAATTAAGTTTAATGGAAACAGAAATTGCCATTAAGTATGTTAAAGACAACTTTGAAAAATTATTAGCAAAAGCTTTAAAACTAACGCGGGTTTCAGCACCACTGTTTGTTTTACCAGAAACTGGTTTAAATGATAATTTAAATGGTTATGAACGTGCTGTTCGCTTTGATATCAAAGATGTTGGAAAAGATGCAGAAATTGTGCAATCATTAGCAAAATGGAAAAGAATGGCTTTGAAAAAGTATGGTTTTCCTGCTGAAAGTGGTTTATACACTGATATGAATGCAATCCGCCGTGATGAAGATTTAGACGCAATACATTCATGTTATGTTGATCAATGGGATTGGGAAAAGATTATTACAAAAGAAGAAAGAACTTATGCTTATCTTAAGAAAACTGTTAAAAATATTTATGGCGTTTTACGAAAAATGAATATTTTAGTGGGGAAAAAATATCCTGAATTATTAATTGATTTACCAAAAGATATTTATTTTATTAGTACTAGTGATTTAGAAAAAAAATATCCTAATCTTACAAGAAAAGAAAGAGAAAATGCAATTTGTAAAGAAAAGAAAGCAGTATTTATTTATCAAATTGGTTGGCCTCTAAAAGATGGTAAATCACATGATGGTAGAGCTGCTGACTACGATGATTGGAATTTGAATGGTGATATTATCTTATGGTTTGAACCATTACAAATAGCTTTCGAATTATCTTCAATGGGTATTAGAGTAGATGAAGATAGCCTAATCAAACAATTAGAACATAAAGGCGAAATGTATAAAGCTTCTAACCCTTATTGCCAAGCAATTCAAAAGAAAGAATTACCATACACAATTGGCGGTGGTATTGGTCAATCAAGAATTTGTATGTTCTTCTTGCAAAAAGTTCACATTGGTGAAGTTCAAGCATCAGTTTGGAAAGATGATTATTTATTAGAATTAGCAAAGAAAAATATTCATTTATTATAAATTAATATTTAAAATCGAGTAGGAGAAAATAAATAAATTTCTTTATTTATTTTCGACCTCTCACA
>JAEDHQ010000121.1 GCA_016296945.1 Bacilli bacterium
AATTGGCTTTCAAATAATAAATCTGGTTATACAATCTGTTTAATTACAATGAAATAAAAATGAATCATATTTAACTTTTAATTTATTATTTACTAATAATTACACAGGAATTTTAATGGTGCCATCAAACATTTTCCTCACCTTTCCCTTTCTTAATAGATTTTATGTACCTAGTGTATATGACTAAAAAGTGGCAACATTAAAAAAGTCGTATTTGAATTTTAATTTCAAATACGACTAAAAATACAAATATAAATTTTAATGATAAAACAAAAAATTATTTATATGTAATAAGCAATTTTTCCAATACTTTACCATATTGTGTCATATCTATGTTGATTAATAGATCTTTAGCAGCCACACTTCTCTGATAATATTTTTCATTTTTAGTTAGATGGTAATTTACAATATTTTCAAAAAAGTATAGTGCTATTTTATAAAATACTAATTCTGGTCTAGTTTTTATCTTTTCTGCGCTTTCTATAAAGAAAGAAACTTCATTTTCTCTCTTTTCTTTAAGTGAAAATACAATAATATTTACAATTATTGCTATAAGGGCAATTTGCATTTTAATATCTTTACTATTTATATATTGTTCAACTATTCTTCTGCCAATAATTTTATTGCTATCTAAGTCATAAAATTGCATAAAATTACAAAACAAAGCTACATTACTCTTATTAAAATTCGGAAGATTAAAAATTTTATCCTTTACTTTTTCTCTTAATTCAGTGTTAGGTGTATCTTTAGGTCCTTTCAGTACCTCTAGCCATGCATCAACCCAAAGCAACTCTTCTTTTTTATCTTTATCAGGTAAGTTACTTTGAATAACCAATTCTTTAATCTGTTTAATTTTATTTACGTCACTATCGTAATATGCGTCTACAAGCATATTATTAAAGTCTTTGACTTGTTGATGTTGAATTTTATTGTTTTGATTGATACGACCAAAAAATTCATCCAATGGAATATTGTTATAGTGCAATAATTCTATCAAACTATCTGCTGTAATTCGATGAATATTTTTCTCCACTTTAGAATAATATGATTGACTTACAATCATTCCACTGTCAGTAAACTCCTTTTGGTTTTTACCTTGAGTTATTCGATATTCTTTAAGTAATTCGCCGATCGTCATCAAAATTACCCTCTAAAAATTCTAATACGACTATTTCGTCGAATTTATTATATATCAGATATCATGTGTTTAACATTTTAAAGAATAGGAGTTAACACTATGAATGTATTTCTGAAAAATAAAAACTACAGAATATTTTCAATTGCCAGTTTCTTATCAAGCGCTGGAGATATTCTATTTTATTTAGCTTTCATGACTTACGCCAGCAAACTTCAGAATTACTCGCTTGCATTATCATTGATTGCTATTTCTGAATCAATTCCTAGATTATTCTACATTGTAGGAGGATATGCTGCCGATCGGACTAAAAACAAATATAGAAATATTGTTCTGGCAGCCATTATTCGCTTTGTCCTTTACGGTACAGCTGGATTTTTATTAATAAGTAATCTTTCTCAATGGAATTTGGTAATTATCATAGCTGGTATTAATTTGATTTCCGATATTATCGGAACATATTCAGGCGGGCTAGTATCCCCATTAATTGTGAATTTAGTAGGCAGTGATGAATTTGCCGAAGCTGAAGGCTTTACCAATGGGTTAGGAGAGATTATTAACGTTTCTGCCCAATTCATTGGCTCCGGATTATTACTCTTTTTATCCTATTCAAATTTAGCTTTTATCAATGCCATTACATTTTTGGTCGCTGGATTATTATTTGCACATGTTGGTTTTAAGCAAAAAGCTGATAAAAAAATACAGTCACATCAAGAAGAAAATATTAATAGCCAAAACTTCATTGCTACAATGAAATCGTCTTATCAACAAGCCAAAAAAGAACATGGTTTACTCACCATTATTTTTGTAATGGCTGCACTTAATGGATCATTGGGCTCAATGAATGCTTTAGTATCAATCGTCATGGTCGCTAATCGATCAACTATGATTATTTCTAACTATAGTTTTACACTTGCAGTTATCGGCATAGTTGCAAGTTGTGGTACAGCTTTAGGTAGTATTTTTGGGCCACAATTAACTAAAAAAATATCTATTTTTAGTGTGACTAATTTTTCAATTGTCGTCGATATTTGTGCAATAGTTGCAGTTTTAATAGCTAATATTTATTTGATTCTCCCACTTTTCTTTTTAATTACAGTCACTGCTAGTACAGCCTCATTAAAATTAACCCAGTGGCTTGTAACTTCGGTAGATCAAACGATATTATCCTCAACTATTGGTTTATTAAATACAATTGTCATGATTGCTGTACCAGTTATGACGACTATTTTCTCCACTATTTCTGGGATAACCAATGTAAAATACGCATTAATTATGTTACTTGCGGTTGAAGTGATTGAACTGATAGTTGCAATTAGATTAAGCATTAAAACAAGAGAGAATATTAACACTTTTGTAGAAACTAAGTAATAAAGGTGGGATTTAGAATGATACAACAAATATCTTTAGAGCAATACAACCTTTTACTTAATAACAAAGTATTATTTCAAAATATCAAAAATATCAAAAAAGTGAATGATAAGTTATATGTTAGTTTTATAGGCGATACAAGTGATTTGCAAGAATACAGCATCTTAAAAAATAATAATTACTATTTACCTCCTAAATATAAATGGGTAGACATTTCATATGGTCATCATAATGTAATCCTGAATCCAAATAACCCAAATATTCTAAGTTATTCATATGATGAATCTTTAAAAAGCAAGAGTAAGGCTATCTATGAATATTTTGAGCGATTTTGTTGTTTTACTCCTCCTCAATTCACATATACTGAGTCCAAAAACTATCGAATCGGCTATGACAAGTTAGGGATCGAATGGAGTAATCCAATATTAAATGGCAAACCTAAATATTGGATAAATGGGTGTACTACGTTTT
>JAEDHQ010000043.1 GCA_016296945.1 Bacilli bacterium
GAAGCGACCAAACCATGTTTTTTCGTTTTACAATACAATATTGTGTGTTTATATTATATATAATTGAAATTAAGAATTAATTTACATAAAAAAATATACCTACCAATTTTCAGCATCAATAATACTCTTTTCAGCTTCACCACTTTCAATCATATTAATTGCAATTTCAAAATTAGTTTTAATATCACTCATTAATCTCAATTCAGAATTCCAAGTATCAGTTTCATGTTCTCTTGTAATTCCCCAGATACTCGCATCTAGTTCACCTTCAATCAAATTTTCGTTCAGAAGTTCTTCATAAATTGAAAAGTATTTTGCTTGGATTGCTTCACGCAGTTTCATTAATGTTTCATAATCATTAATTAAATCTTCAACATTGTTTTTATGTAATCTGAATCTGGCATGATCATACAATAGCTTCATTTTTCTGAAGCTGTCAAGCACTTCTTTTTCATCAATGTTAAGTTCATCGTATGTTCTTATTTTTTTCGTTATTCATGATAATCACTAGTTAATAATTGATTAAACTATTATAAAAGCTTTTTTATATTGTTTTGAGTAATTATTGCTTTTAACTTGTAATTTTACGAGTTTATAACAATATTGCTTTCAGTATGAAATAATTAAAATTAAGAATAAATTTACATAAAAATAATATATATGAAATAAATATATAACTTATTTTTAGTTTAAATAATAGGGTGACCTAATGGAATCTAATGAAAATATGGAACATACAGAGGATTATAAGTACATAATGGAAGGCCTGAAAGAGATAAGATTAGAACTGAGAGATTTAACATTTGAAAATATTGAATTGAAATCCCGCAACAAAGAACTCGAAAAAGAAAATAAAAAACTACATGAAACCATATTGCAAATGTCTCAAAAGAAATAAAAATTGGAGGAAGATTTATGGAAAGATTTGCATTAGCCGATAATGAAATGTTTTTAAGAGATTTTAAACATATGAATTCTTACAGCACTATAGATGAATTAGTAGGTTTATTAAACCGAGTTGATGAATCAGATAACAGAGCTGTTGATCTTATTAAAAAAGAACTTGCCAAACAAGAAAACAAAAATGTTAAAGCTGTTTTAATGAAAATATTGGATTCATTAGAAGAGGTAAGCAACTCATATTATTAGTAAATAGGAGTGTTAATTCATGACTCGAGCAGAAGCAGAATTGCACAGCATCCGAACTACCATTGAACCTATCAAATGATTTTAAAAAATAATAATGAATTATCTGAAGATGATAGAAATAAAATTAAGAAAAAAATTGATGTTTTGAAAGAAATACGGGATGAAATCTTATCTGAAATTTATTACGGACCGTAACTAATCAAAATAATCCGGATCATAATACCCTCTATCTTCACTATAATCATAGTTTAAATCATCATCGAAATTATCTTCCCAATCTGGACTATCTGATAAATCAGATCCACATTCTTCACAGGTTACCCTTGATGAATCATTTAAATGACCGCACACACTACAAGTTATCATGACCATAACCTCCATAATTAATTTAAACTAATATATTTATTTAATTATATTACATTTTATATTTTATAAAACATTAATAATTTTACATCCATTTATATACAATAGGTTTATATTAAGAAATTATCAAAACTATATTTAATAAAATTCATTAAAAATTTTTTGAAACAAAAATTAATCATTATTCTGGTGATTCAATATGGTATTATTAGAATTAATAGGTGTGGCTTTGGGAGCTGCTGCAATTAGCGGTTTGGCTAATGCAAGTGATGAAAAATCAAAACAAAAACGAAATAATTCCTTTGAGGGAAATTCTAATGTAAATATTAAAAAATGCCCGAATTGTGGTATAACCCTTAACAAAAAAGCAATACACTGTATTAATTGCAATTATAATTTTAGAAAAGGAAGAGTTGTATTTAGAAAAAAACAACATACAAATACATCAAAATCTATCGAACAAAAAAAATATGTAGATAGTGAATTATATGCAGAACTAATTAATGGTAAGAATATTCCAAACATGCCTACCGTTCAAGATATTCCTAGAACATATATTGAAAACCCATCGACCGAATCAAAATCAAATAAAAAATCTGAAATGAATGATTTACTTATGAAAATTCCAGGTTTAGTAATTGGAAAGTCATATAGTAATAAAGAACTTATGAATATGTTTAAATGTTCTAATGCTGGAGGGATGCGCCGTTCAAAAAGAACAAATACGCTAGTATTAATTTATAATCATGAAGAAATATATGATGATGCGTGGAAAGGTGACGTCCTCCATTATACTGGAATGGGATTACATGGAGACCAAAAATTAGACGGAAACCAAAACAGGACATTATATGAATCCAATAGTAATGGTGTGGACTTACACTTATTTGAAGTTTTCCAAAGGGGAAACTATGAATATCAAGGTCCAGTAAAACTAGCCGGTAAACCATACCGAGAAACACAAAGAGATGCAAATGGTGTTTTAAGAAAAGTCTGGATGTTCCCATTAAAAAAAATTGGAGAAGTTAAAGAAAATTTCAGTAATAAAAATGATGAGAAAGTATTAGATCGTGCAAATTACTGTCCTAATTGTAATGTAACATATCATGGCAAAGAAAAGTTTTGCAGAATATGTAAAACAAAGTTAATTATTAGATCAGAATATAATCCTCAAAATAATATTTCAAGAGACCAAACACCTCAAACAAAACCTACTACTCCAAAAAATAATATTTCAACAGTAAAAAGAACACCACCAAAATCTACTATTCGAGAAAGTAATAAAGTTAGTGTTGGCAAATATAAAAATAATCCAGTAACTGACGATAGGCCGAAAGGAGCAGAATTTACTGATGGAAAAACTAAAGAAGAACTCAAAATGGAATTAGATTTTGTAACTAGAAAACTCGAAGATTGTCAAAAATCTGGAGATTACATGATGAGTTATTATAAAGGAAAAAAAGAAATTTTAGAGAAGGCTTTAGAAAAATAATAAAATTTCTAGTAGTTAACTATTCTCCCTAAATCAGAAACTTTATAAATAACCCAATTATAACGTTAATTAAAAATTAAATGATCATAATTCATTTATTCCAACAGATAATAATAAATCATATACCGAATCTAATTTAGATTCTGGAGGAACAAATATAATAAATCCATCACGTCCTCTAGTTAGCAATACTCTATAACTATTTCTCCTATATGTATTTGCATCACTGTTTTCATCTTCATTCTTTTTAAATTTCTCCCATTCATTGCCGTTCCAAATCATATCAGTTTCCCAACCGATAATTGGCATATCTAATTCTAAACCTTGTATAGCAAATTCAGTCACTACAGCAGTTAAAGCACAACATGATTGAGGATCATCTGCTGGAGCATTAAACCATTTAGCAACATTAACTCTCCTTGTTGATTTAAAATCATTCATCATACCATATTTTCTAAGAACTTGACTTTTAGAAGAAGCAATTAAACCAAATTGTTTTGCTGGTTCTTTAGCGTATCTTTGTCTACAATAATCTTTAGCTTCATCAAGATCTCGAGTTACATACATACCATAATCTTCTTTATTAATTTCTTCTGAAAGTTTTGAAGCTTTTTCAATTTCACCAGCCATAAGATAATTAACAAATTCACTTACAGTGCCAGATAAGTGTGAACGTAGAGAAACAGTCAAATCAAAGGAATCTTTTTCAATGTTATCAATTAATTTGTGATTGGTGAAATATTGGTCCAATTTAGTAGGACAAGCAATTTCCCAAACAAATTTGCTATTTTTAAGTGCTGTATCCCATAATGTTATTCCAGAATTTTCACCATTATAAATTTCTTGACCCTCACCAACTAATATTAAAAGAACACACCAATCTAAGCGATTTTCACAAAGTTCAATCATTATGTCAGGTTCAGAACGATTATCTTTACGTTTAGCAGCCATTTGGTCGGAATCCCAAGCACGCTGTCCTTCATCAAAAACAATAATATTTTTATCAAAATCAGGAGCACCGGTACGTCTGTATTCATTAATAACATTATGTAAATTTCTCACAAAATTTCTACTTTTTAAAGCATCAGTTAAAACTTCAACTAAAGGTCCATTACCAGATAAATAAACAGAACCTGCTTTTTCAATATCATAAACATATTGTAATCCCAAATATGTTTTTCCAGCACCCGGAACACCCGTAACTAGAGAAATTATATGTTTTTGATTATCTCTTGCATATTCAGTTAAATTTTTAAGATTTTCAATTGCTTGAGGAATTCCAGCACTATTTACTCTCCTAATATTTGGTAAAGGTTCATTTTTCATAAAAGTTCTTGCAGCCTCTACAATTGTAGGTAATGGTTCATATTTAGATGCAATCCAATAATTAGCATCAAAATCAGTAACTTCATCAGTAAAAATATTATCTAAAACATCTTGAAGCTTATCTCCAGAAACACAAGTTATATTATTTATTTCTTCATTTAACTCAGTAGTTCTTGTTAAAACAAGTAAAGGAATAACTTCTTTATCACGTGATTCATAATGATATTCTCTTATATCTCTTGCATATGCTTTTACTTGATCAATGTCCTCATATTTAACCTCATTTTTCATTTTAAATTCTAAAATCACTACATGATCATTAGAAAGTAAAATAATATCCGGACGCCTTCCAGATTCATAAGGTAAAACATATTCAAAAATAATATTAAGATTAGGGTTTAAATTAAGATTTTGCATTACTCTAAATGAATCAACCCAAGCATTAACTTGAGAATCACTTAAATCAACTAAATGTTCTTCAAGAAATGTTGATTTAACTTTATTTATGAAATTCTTCTCATTTTCCTTATTAAAATTAGCTATTGTATCTACATAACAACAGCGGCCTTTTATCATCTTATCAAAAGTTACAACATGATCATTACTATTATCTTCAGAATTTTTGGCACAATAATCTTTGATAAATTTAACCCCCTCTTCATTCCATTGTTTAGTCCACCAACACTTTTTACTAGGATTCCAACGTAATTTATGACGTTTCATTTCATTTATTAATGGATAACCTGGAAAACCATCAAAATATAATTCAATACCTTTTTGTTGCTCATTAATTTCATAATGCACCATATTATCATCTTAAGCAATTAATTAAATATACTTATATAATTTTCGTATAATTAATATATCCAATATATAAAAACTTATATTGCTTTTTTTATAAAAATAGTAACAAGTTATGAGTATTGTTAATGGTGATTATATTGGTAGTTAAAGCTCCAAAAATTATAGATAACAAATTTAATTTTGTTTATCAAGAACTCAGTGAAAACATTAGAAAAGGGTCTAAACTTTCTGTTATTTCTGCTTTATTTTCAATGTATGCTTATGATAAGCTTAAAAAAGATTTAAACAAAATAGGGAGTATGCGTTTTATTTATACTAAGCCTAGTTTTTTAAAAGATGATACGAAAGAATCTCGCCAATACTATATTGATAACAATAGTATTTTTGGAAATGATTATGAGATTAAACTTAAAAATGAATTGACACAAGGTTCCATTTCAAAGGAATGTGCTGAGTGGATTCAGGAAAAAGTTGAAATCAAATCATTCAAAAAACCAAATGAAGCACAGCCACGTATGATTTGTGTAGACAATAGGGATGATTCAAGTATAGCTATTAACGGCACAGTTGACTTTACCACTGCCGGTTTAGGATTAAATAAATCAGACAGACAAGACATGAACCAATGTGTTTACGGAAAAGACTTCGTACAATCTTCTTTAATGCAATTTAACTTCTTATGGGATAATGAAGATTATTTAGAGGATGTTAAGGAAGAAGTCTTAAATCAGATGCAAACAATGCACAAAGAAAATCTGGCAGAGTTCATTTACTTCTTATCATTGTACAATATATTTTCTTCAGAACTAGATTCTCTTGATGAAGACAATATTGTACGTAAAGGAAATAATTTAAAAGAAAGTAAAATTTGGAATAAATTATATAAATTCCAAAAAGATGCAGCTATTGGAGTTATTGACAAAATTGAAAAATATAATGGTTGTATTTTAGCAGACAGTGTAGGACTTGGTAAAACATTCACAGCATTAGCTGTAATTAAATATTATGAGTCAAGAAACGATCGTGTACTAGTTTTAGTTCCTAAAAAGCTTCGTGATAACTGGACAATATATACAAAAAATGATAAAAGAAATATCTTCGTTGATGATAGATTTAATTATGATGTTTTAAATCACACAGATTTAAGTCGTGACAGAGGTAAATCAGGAGACATTGATTTAAAGACAATTAACTGGGGAAATTATGATTTAGTAGTAATAGATGAATCACATAACTTCCGTAACAACCCTGCAGTCAAAGACCGTGTCACACGTTATCAAAAATTAATGAATCAGATTATTAAAGGAGGGCATAAAACACGTCTGTTAATGTTATCAGCAACCCCAGTTAATAATAAAATGACGGATATTAAAAACCAAATAGCTTTTATCACAGAAGATAATGATTCAGCTTTAGAAAGCGTTGGAATTAAAAGTATTGAAACAACTCTAAAAAATGCTCAAATGGCATTTAATAAATGGGCAAAACTCCCGGAATCAGAAAGAACTAGTGCGAGTTTTGTTGATGCTGTTGATTTAGATTATTTCCAATTATTAGATACATTAACAATTGCACGTTCAAGAAAACACATTGAAAAATATTATGACTTAGCAGATATTGGTGACTTTCCCGAAAGGTTAATTCCAATAAATGTTAAATCAGAAATTGACACCAAAGAAATGTTTCCTAGTTTGGAAATTATCAATAAGACTATTTCATTGTTAAAAAGATATTCAAATCAATACATGTCTATGATAATAATGGTTTGAGATTCTGCGAATTCAAATATTCTGATAGTGGTGTGGGATTGCCTGATGATTTTGATTTGGATAATGTCACATCTTTAGGATGGATTATCATCAAATCACTGATTGGTCAATTGGATGGTGAATTTGAACTGTTCAATGACAATGGTTTTAATCTGGTTATGAAATTCCCAATCAATTAATTATTTTTTTTAAAAAAAAGTATAATGCATCCTGATGGATGCATTTGTGTTTAAAATTCAATTCCCAGTGTATGGGCTTCTTTTTTACCGTTATAGACATCAGCATCAACTGAATCGTTTTTGAATGCAACGATAATAGTACAGATTGCATCTCCAGTAATGTTTACAGCTGTTCTGAACATGTCTAACAAGTGATCGATACCGAAAATCATACCGATTGCTTCTACTGGTAATCCAATTGAATTGAATACCATTGTAAGTGTAATAAGTCCTACTGAAGGAACTCCTGCGGTTCCGATGGATGCCATTACTGCGGTAAAGATTACTGTAATAAGTGCAGTAAGTCCTAAATCCATACCATAAGCCTGTGCTGCAAACATAACTGCACAACCTTGCATAATAGCAGTACCATCCATGTTGATTGTAGCTCCGAGAGGGATTGTAAATGAGGAGACTTCTGATTCAACACCCATTTCGGATAGTTTTTCCAAGTTTAAAGGGATTGTTGCATTGGATGTTGAGGATGAAAATGCAAAAAGCATAACTGATGCAAACTTCTTGAAAAACCTGACAGGATTGAATCTTGTAAAGAATACAAGTAATGACGGATAAACAATGAAAGCCTGTATTGCAAGACCTATAAGTACACATAATACATATTTTCCTATTGGCAGTATACCATCAAATCCAAGGCCTGCAAATGTCCTTGCCATAAGACAGAATACACCGATTGGTGCGACTTTCATAACAAGGGAAGTCAACTCCATCATAATGTGATTTCCTTGCTCAAAGAATTCATTGACCAATTTAACTTCATCCCTTAATTTAGCCAAGATGATTCCTATTAATAATCCGAAAATGATTACCTGGAGCATGTATCCGTTTGCAAGTGAGTTCAATGGATTTTCAGGAATCATATTTAAGATTGTATCGGTCATTGTCTGATTCAATGTTGCATTGACTGCTTGACCTGACATGCTCATGTTCATGCCAGCACCAGGCTGGATGAGTGTACCGATTGCAAGAGCAATTGTAACTGCAACTGCAGTGGTAATCAAATAAATGACGATTGTACGACCGCCGATTGTACCGATTTTTCTGATATCTGAAATTGAAGCCGCTCCAACAACAATGGAACAGAAAACAAGTGGTACAACAAGCATTTTCATTAATCTGATAAACCCGTTACCACCTAAATAGAATATATTATCAATTAAAATAGTGTCCTTGATAAATGGATTTGTTACAAAGAAGTTTAGGAACAATCCAACGAATATACCTAAAACCATTCCAATTAAAATCCAGTTACTGAGACTGATTTTTCTTAGTTTACTTAACATTTTTTCCATATACTTTTTTATTACTTTATAATTATTGATTTTATTATACGATATTGTACATATGTAATAACAAGTATATAATATGGTAAGGTGAAAAAATATGGTTAAATGCTCTAATTGTGGAACAGAAGTTTCGGATGAAGCTAAATTTTGTAATAACTGCGGATCAGAAATTGTAGTTGAAGAACCTGTAAATGACAATGGAACCAAGTTCTGTTCAAACTGAGGTTATGAAATGCCTCAGGCAACCAAATTCTGCCCTGAATGCGGAACTCCAACAGATGCTGCTCCACAGGGGGTAAATACAACAACTGTCGTTAATGGTGATAAGACCGGTGCATTTGCAGCAGTATTGTCATTTTTCATTGTCGGACTGGGTCAGGTCTACTTGGGACTGACCAAGAAAGGAATTCTCCTATTCTTCGGTGCAATCGTTTCAGGAGTCTTAATGCTGATTTTAATCGGATGGATTACATGGCTTCTTGTATGGGGTTATGCAATATATGATGCATACAAATCCGCAGAAAAAATGAACATGGGAATTGCCGTTGAAGATAATATGGATATTCATAACTTATTTTGGTGGTAAACCTTAGATGTTTACTGCTTTCTTTTTTTTTAAAAAATATTAAAATATAACTTGTGTGTAACATTATATTAACTGATCTTATTTGGGGTGTTAATATAGACAATAATAAAATCATAATATTACTTTTGGGAATAATTGTAGCTATTCTCTTAGTGGGATTGGCTATTGTGGTATCTGATTCAATCAAGGAAAACTCAGCAATTGAAATCAAAAGCAATGAAATTACACAGGGAAGCAACTTCAAATTTCAGCTTACAGGTCCAATGGACTCACAAAACGTTGAAATTATACTTAAGGATGAAAACAATAATGAAACTTATTTTACAGTAAAAACAGATTCAAATGGAAATGGAAAACTGAAAATAGATGAATCTGGCAAATATGAAGTGACAGTTAAATATTCCGGCAATTCCGATTTCAAGGGATGTGAAGTTTCAGATGAAGTGACTGTAAAAGCCACAACAAGCGAAGTATCTGAAGACTTTGGAGGAAGTGAAATCCACACAATAACAATGACTCCAAAATTCGATGAATATACATCAAAAACAGTCGGAGAATACACAGTCACAGCAATGAAATGGAGTGGAACAACCGTTGGGGGACTGGACATTACATTATCCAAAAACGGTCAAATGATGGACAAGAATTCCTACCTCTCAAGAGGTCACGTTTTAATGGATGGACAGTGGAAATGGACCAACTGGGCTCACGGTGAAGAGGATGGAACACATCATAGGTATCCAGTAAGCAGTGATGTTGTTGTAGATGAAATAGAAGTTCAATTTTAGAAGGGGAAAATATGGAAGATAAAAATATTATCATAATTTTGGTTGCAGTCATAATTATTCTTGCAGTAGCTGTTGGAGTAATGTATTTTCAATCAATGAATGTATCAGAGCAAAGCATTGTAAAAATCACAAGTGATAATGCTCTTTATGAAGGAAATGATTTGTCAGTTGAATTGTCTGATTTAAACAAAACTCCAATTTCCGATGCTGATATAGATATTGTCATTAAAGATAAAGATGGTGATATTGTCGTTAATGGAATGGTTAAAACTGATTCAAAAGGCAAAGCTAAATTGAATCTTGATTTGAGTAAAGGCAAATATGATGTTGAGGCCATGTTTAATGGAAACGATAATTTCACTTTAAGCAATGCAACTCAGAAATTGACAATTAAAGAAGTAAAAACAGAAACTGTTTCATCAAATGATTATCCTGAATATAGTGCTGATCTGGGATATTACAGATCAACAGGGATTACTGATGGTGAATTTGCTGTTGTTGAATTGGCAAGTGGCCGTCAGGTGGTAATTGCCGGTGATGGGTACTATGAGTATAATGGTAAGGACGCACAGGGATATATCATAACTGGTACTTTCCTGGGTCATGGTGGTCAATCAATAGCAGGGTAGGTGCATTAGTGCCTACTATTTTTTCTTTTTTTGTAAATTAAGTTATTTTTCATACATTTTTATTTTCATTGTTTTTAGTAAAACTTAATAGCATATTTTTTCATAAATATAATTAATATAAAGTTGTGTTTATTTGATTATATTGTATTTTAGGGGTTGATTTTATTTCAATTTATAATGAAGATGTATATGAAGATTCCATCCTTAATCTGCTGCAGGATTTAGGTTATACTTATTATAGTGGTTATGATGTTGAAAGGGATTATAAAAATCCATTATTTGTCAATGATTTGGATAATCTGTATTCAATTAATCGAGATTCAAGCAGAATAGCTATTGAAAATGCTATTAAAAAGGTACAGGACTTTGGAATTGCAAGTGTCGCTGAAAAAAATGAAAGATTCAATAATTATCTGCAGAATGGAATATCTGTAAATTATTGGGAAGACAATCAGGAAAAATCCACATTAATCAAATTGGTTGATTGGGAAAATTTGGAAAATAATAGATTTACAGTTATCAATCAATGGACTGTTGTTGAAAAGGAAACCAAACGTCCGGATATTATAGTATTTCTCAACGGATTTCCAGTTGTTGTAATGGAGCTAAAATCTCCTTCAAGAGAAGATGCAGATGTATCTGAAGCATATAATCAACTACAAAAATACAAGCAGGTCATTCCATCACTTTTTACTTACAATTCTTTTTGTGTTATGAGTGATATGGCAATTACAAAGGCAGGAACAATCACTTCATCAGAAGACCGTTTTATGGAATGGAAAACAACTGATGGAAGCTATGAATCAACTCAATTTGCAGATTTCACAACATTTTTTGAAGGAATATTCGAAAAAAACAGATTCCTTGATATATTAAAAAACTTCATTACTTTTTCAAACGATTCAACTAAAAAGATTAAGATTTTAGGAGCATATCACCAATATTTTGCTGTTAATAAGGCAGTAGAATCAACTCTAAAAGCTATTAACAGTGACCACAAGGCAGGTGTGTTCTGGCACACTCAGGGAAGTGGAAAAAGCTTATCCATGGTGTTTTATGTAAACAAGCTTCAAGAAAGACTTGAAAGTCCAACATTTGTGGTCATCACTGACCGTAATGACTTGGATGATCAACTGTTTACACAATTCAGCAAATGTAGTGATTTCTTAAGACAGACTCCGCAGCAAGCAACAAGCATGAAAAATCTAAAGGAATTGCTCAATGACAGAAAAGCCAATGGAATATTCTTTTCAACAATGCAAAAGTTTGATGAATATGATGAATCATTAACTGAGAGAAATGATGTAATTGTAATATCTGATGAAGCACATCGTAGTCAATATGGGCTTGAAGAGAAAGTAGATCCAAAAACAGGTGAAATAAAAATTGGTGCTGCACGTAGAATACGCAATGCACTTCCGAATGCAACATATATTGGATTTACCGGAACACCAATCTCAAGGTCAGACAAATCAACAAGAGAAGTGTTCGGTAACTACATTGATATTTATGATATGACACAGTCTGTAGAAGATGGTGCAACAGTACCAATCAGCTATGAAAGCCGTATTGCAGATATTAAATTGGATGAAACTATTTTGGATGAAATTGATAAAAAATACTGGGAATTAAGAGAGCAAGCTGAGGAATATAACATTGAGAGAAGCAAAAGAGAACTCAGTAGGATGGAGGCATTGCTTGGAGCACCAGAAATCATTGATGACATATGTACTGATATTGTAAATCACTATGAAAACAATCGTGCAATGGAATTAACCGGTAAGGCGATGATAGTTGCATATTCAAGACCAATTGCAATAAAAATGTATAAAAAAATATTGGAACTTCGTCCGAATTGGGATGAAAAAGTAAAAGTGGTAATGAGTGGTTCCAATAAAGACCCGGAAGACTGGCATGAAATCATTGGAGACAAATCATATAAAAAAGGACTTGAAAAGAAATTCAAAGATGATGACGACCCAATGAAAATAGCTATTGTAGTTGACATGTGGCTTACAGGATTTGACGTGCCCTCACTTGCAACAATGTATGTCTATAAACCAATGAAAGGACACAACTTGATGCAGGCAATTGCTCGTGTTAATAGAGTATTCAAAGATAAAGAAGGTGGACTTGTAGTTGACTACATTGGTATTGCATCAGAACTTAAAAAAGCAATGAGTGAATATACGGATAGGGACAATAAAAACTATGGTGATATGGATGTGGATAATATTGCTTATCCAAACTTCCAGGAAAAATTAGAAGTCTGTAGAGATTTATTCCACAAATTTGATTATTCAAAATTCTTTGGAGAAAGTAACTTGGAGAGATCAAAAGTTATTTCTGGTGGAGTAAACTTTATGGAAGCTTTAATTAATGAAGATAAGAAAAATTCATTCCTAAAAGAAGCATTACTTCTCAAGAAATGGTTGTCATTATGTAGAAGCAGGGCAAGTGAAAAAGAAAGATTTGAAGCAGCATTCTTTGAAGCGGTCCGTACAACTCTTGTTAAAATTTCTTCTGATAAGAAACTGTCTATTCATGAAATCAATGCACAAATCACCAAACTTCTTAATCAATCCATCAAAAGTACTGGTGTTATCAACATTATCAATGTAAGTGATGAAGTTTCATTGTTCGACCCGGAATTTTTAGATAAAGTACGTTCAATGGAATCATCAAATTTAACAATTTCTCTTTTGGAAAAACTCCTCAACGACCAAGTAAAAGGATATAAAAGAAAAAATATCATAAAATCTGAGGAATTCTCAGACCTTTTAAAACAAACCATGAACAGCTATGTCAATGGCCATATTACAAATGATGAGGTTATTGAAGAGTTAATTAAAATTGCAAAGCTTTTGCGTGAAGCACATAAGGAGGGTGAAAAATTAGGTTTAACTGAAGAGGAATTGGCATTTTACAATGCAATTGCACTTCCTGAAAACATACATGACTTTTATACAGATGAAACTTTAATTAAAATTACACAGGAATTAACTGAATCTTTAAGAAGAAATAGGACAATAGACTGGCAGAAAAAGGAATCTGCAAGAGCAAACATGAGAAGAACTGTAAAACGTTTGCTTAAAAAGTATGATTATCCTCCAGAAGAAATGAAATCAGCTTTAGAAAAAGTTATTGCACAATGTGAATTATGGGCGGATGTTACAATATGATGGTGATTGATGATGGCAAAGGAAAATATTAGTGAAATTGGATTTGAAAAACAGATATGGGATGCAGCAGATGAACTAAGAGGTTCAATGGATGCAGCTGAATACAAACATGTGGTATTGGGATTAATCTTTTTAAAATACTTATCAGATAAATTTGAAGATAGATATCAGGAACTTGTTGAAGAAGGAGCAGGATTTGAAGAGGATATTGATGAATATACTTCAGAAAACATATTCTTCGTACCGCCAGAAGCACGTTGGAGTGAAATAGCTAAGAATGCAAACAAGGAAGAAAACGGTTTGACAATCGACAATGCAATGAAAGCAATTGAAGATTCCAATAAATCACTTAAAGGAATATTACCTAAAAACTTCTCAAGACCAGAACTAGACAAAAAGAAACTCGGTGCTGTTATTGATATATTCACAAATGTACAAATGTCTGATAAAGGTGATAAAAAAGATATTTTAGGACGTACCTATGAATATTGTCTTTCAATGTTTGCAGAAACTGAAGGTAAAAAAGCAGGGGAGTTTTATACTCCTGCATGTGTAGTAAAAACATTGGTTTCAATATTAAAACCATATGATGGAAGAGTATACGACCCATGCTGCGGATCTGGGGGAATGTTTGTACAATCCAAAAATTTCATTGAAAATCATAGTGGAAACATTAAAAAGATTTCAATCTATGGTCAGGAATCAAATCCCACCACATGGAAAATGGCAAAAATGAACTTAGCTATTCGTGGACTTGAAGCAGACCTTGGAGAGCACCAGGAAGACACATTTCTAAATGATTTGCATCCTACCTTAAAAGCTGATTTTGTAATGGCAAATCCACCATTCAACCTCAAAAAATGGGGACAAGAACAATTACAGGATGATGTAAGGTGGAAATATGGTATTCCACCAAAAGGAAATGCAAACTTCGCATGGATGCAACATATGATACATCACTTATCACCAAAAGGAAAAATAGGTTTGGTATTAGCTAACGGGTCATTATCATCAACTACTTCCGGTGAAGGTAAAATCAGACAAGCAATTGTTGAAGATGATCTAGTAGAATGTATTGTTGCACTTCCTACTCAACTGTTTTATACAACAGGAATTCCAGTTTGTCTTTGGTTCTTGAACCGTGATAAAAAACAAAAAGGAAAAACTTTGTTTATTGATGCACGTGAAATTGGAACAATGGTTTCAAGGAAACTACGTGAATTAACAGATGAAGATATTGAATTAATTGCAGAAACATTCACTAAATTCGAAGAAGGAACCCTTGAAGATGAAAAAGGATTCTGCAAAGTAAGTGATTTAGAAGAAATCAAGAAACATGATTTCATATTAACACCTGGTCGTTATGTTGGATTTAAACCAGAAGAAGATGATGGAATTCCATTTGAAGAAAAAATGAAAACATTAACAACTGAATTGGATGCGTTATTTAAGGAATCCAATGAACTTGAAGGTAAAATTCGTCAAAGTTTAAAGGAGATTGGTTTTGAATTCTAGATTTGAATTTAGAATTTTTTATTAAAAGGAGTGATAAATTTGAGTTTAGATAAATCTCATGATGGTTGGGAATGGGTTAAAGCAAAAGAATTTATGATATTTAATCCAAGAGAATCTGTAAAAAAAGGGACTGTTATAAAAAATGTTCCTATGGATAAAATAGAACCTAAAACTAAAGAAATTCCTAACTATGAAATTACTGAGTACAAAGGTGGAGTGAAATTTAGAAATGGCGATACATTAATGGCTAGAATTACTCCATGCCTCGAAAATGGTAAGATATCTCAAGTATCAATTTTAGATTATAATGAAATAGGTGCGGGATCTACTGAATTCATAGTTTTAAGGGAAAAAGAAGGTATTAGTGATAAAGATTTTATTTATTATTTATCTAATAGTGAATACTTCAAAGAACCTGCAATTAAATCAATGGTGGGATCATCAGGACGTCAAAGAGTCCAAAGAGATGTTGTTGAAAATTTAGATATATATGTTCCTCCATTAAATACACAAAAGAAAATTGGTAAATTATTATCTCTTTTTGATCAAAAGATTTCATTAAACAAAAAAATAAATAAAAATTTAGAGCAATTACTCAATACAATTTTTAATTA
>JAEDHQ010000044.1 GCA_016296945.1 Bacilli bacterium
CCAGATGGACTTTTATTTTTATAAAGTGTTCAACTTGATTTTACAATCGGCGTATTTTTTATAGTTTCTATTCATAAATAAATTATAATAGTTAGATATTAATAAATTTAATATCATACCTCCAATTATGGATAATCCAATATTTCTAATTACTTTCATAGTTTTTTCTTTCTCTCTTTAACTTTATATTTATCTTGTTGATGAATATCTATTGATATTCCATAAGCAGACCTTTTTTATTACAAAAAAGATGTCCTAAGTCTCAACAGATTAAATTTTTGTCCTAATCTAAAGAATAAAGTAAATTACTTTAATATTGAAGATTAAAACATTGCTTTTTCCTAAACATAAAAAAATCACACCTTCATTAATAACTGAATACTTTATGTATTTCAATCGTCCGTTTTAGTAGGATTGTATCAGTATTATTCATTGCCTGATTCTTTTTCAAATCACTGTCATTATAATGATATACATTAAATCTACGCTTAAAACTATTATCACTCATTTTAGACGGTGTCAAAATAAATAATTCAGTATTTTTATCTTTATGATTTACACCATCTTTTTCACTATAATTACAAAAAACTAGCTCTATATTATTTTCATTCAATTTCTATTCTCCCTTATACCTTTAGAAATTAAACTTTTTTATTGATAAACTCGTTTTTAATTCGGCTCTATACTTTTTTCTGTTGATGGATATCTATGATATTCTATCGACCGGATTTGACAAACAGCCCATATTTTTTCTCTATATCCTATATTTTCAATAAAATATCGTAAAAGAAAAGGAATCAAACAGCTATTTTTATAGCTACTCAATTCCAATCAGTTAAAATCACAAAAAATTTAATTATCCTTCCTTTATTCTTCCCATAATCTTATCTAGATATTCCATCGCAACTTCATTCTTCAAGAAAACTAAAATTGCACCGTACATTACAACCGAAAGCACAACAGATAGAACAGTTCTCAAAATGAGAGATGAAATTCCAAACTTTAATAACATACATACTACTATGATACCAATACATCCTATTACAGAATCAATAATACTTTTGAATGTACGCCTTGATTTTAAAATTGGACCTACATAGTCTCTTGCCGACCATCCATTTAAAAACATAACCATAAATTCAGCAATAACTGTGCTTAATGCAGTCCCATTATATGACCATAAAGGAATAAAAATAAAATTTAACCCAACATTAACTACACCGGTAATCACTGTATTTCTTAAAGCTTTTGCCTCCCTCTTTACAGGAATTAAAACACATTGATTAAAAATTGTACTATAATTTGAAAAAATTAGAGACCAAGTGATTATTTGAAGAGACAATATTCCATCCAAATATTTCTTTCCTGCAATTATTAAAATTACTTCTTTACTCAACATTACCAAACCAATTGCAGCTGGTAATCCAAGAATTGATAAACTATTAATTACTTCTTGCAATACATGAGTATATTCTTTAATTCTTCGTTTTCCTATTAACATAGCTAATCTAGGAATAGTAACAACCAATAGCCCACCAATTAAACTACTTACAATAGAATAAATCTTTACTGCTACTCCATATATTCCAACAGCGTAATCATTCTTTAATAATCCTAAAATTGTAGTGTCTGAAGATACATACAAAGTTATGGCAACCGATGAGGCGAATATAATTAAGATAGGTTTTAAATGCCATTTCCACTTTGTCTCTTTAACTAACTTTATATTACAAAAAGACTTTGCATGAAAGTAATTTAAAATGTTAGAACCAACACCTGCAAATACAGTAATTCCAGCATACCATAAGTAATCATTAGGAGTTTTTACTAATAAAAACAGCAACGCAATAGAACTAATTTTAAATATAATACTTCTAACTGTAATATATTCATATTCTTCATAAATAGTATAAAGCCATTCTGTTCCTATTGTAGTAAAAAATAATTGTAATCCAAAAATCAAAATACACGAAACATAATTATGTAAATTTTTAAAGATTATCAGACTTAATAATAATAAAACATAGGCTACTATTGTTGAAATGATATTTATAGTAAATACTTGGCTTGCAAAAGTACTTATTTTTTCTTTACTATCTCTATATTTAGCTCCTTCACGCACAGCATAAGTTGCTACTCCCAAACCAGCTATAAGAGTAAAATAATTAACATATGTATTGGAAAAGTTATATATTCCCATCCCATCTACCGATAAAATTCTAGATACATAGGGAAAAGTAATCAATGGAAATATAAGATTCAGCGCACTCCGCAAGCCATTAAGCAAAGCGTTTATCCCTAAGGACTTTTTCTTCATAAATAACTCCCAACTTGCTATTTTTTAATATTATTGCAAAATTCATTAATATCTTTATCAAATCTTGCTATTTGATTTTTAACTTTTGTTCTATATCTATCATAGTCTGACGTGTAAGTTTCAAAATCATCACACATGCGAATTGCTAATTCACACAATTGCTCTATATTTACTGGATCTGTTTTAAATTTGTACTTTTGAGGAATTGGAATATCAATATTATTTGCTGCACTTCCACGATTTGCAGTAATAATATTACAGTATTGTATTACTGCTTCTCTCGGCATTCTTTCTGGCCCAGGAAAATACCCTAAATCCAAGTAAACTTTTGCTGCTTTCAAATTATTTAAAACCTCATTATGTGTCATATTCTTAAGAGGTTTCAAAATGTAATTTGGATAATGTACGTTCATATACTTTTGTATATTATTAATAGTATCTTTATCCATTTTTGCTGGATTATAAACAATTATGTCTTTTTTATTTTTTAAAATATCCCTAACAGGATCTTTGTGCTCAGGTAAATCAATAGGACCACAAAGATATTGCATATTATTACTTTTTACGCCACGTGAAACAATATATTGCCTTACATACTCACAATTATAAAGATGATAAATACTTTGTAAATCTTTATCTTTATTAATAAATCTATCTGATTTACCATTTAACTTATCTTTTACGATTCGTTTAAAATACCGAAAAGGAACATATATAGAAGACTGATTTCTATCTAAAGTATATTTCTTTATAGCTGATAAAACATCATTGTTAAGATAATATGTTAAGGATAACCACCATATAACTCTCTTCGCATTTTTAACCTTTAATAGCCATCCTGTATCATATTCTGACGTAATTACTACGTTATTTTTTTTATCTTCAATTTTATTAGCAATTTTAGCTAAGCTGTCATCATATAATATTTTTGAAGTTTTAGCTTTTTGCCCATGATCTCCATAATACATATAAACATCTAAACCCTTAGAAATTAAATTATTTCCTAGTTGATGTAAACTTCGTGGACCACCCGTTTTGTTATAAGGACAAACAATATATACTTTCATTATTAATCTTTTCTAAAAATATCACGAGTATAAACTTTATCTTTGATGTCATCAAGAATTGGATTGTATCTATTGGCAATAACCGCATCAGATTCACTCTTAAATTTATCAATATTGTTTACAACTTTACTTCCAAAGAAGGTTATTCCATCTTCAAGAGTTGGTTCATAAATAATAATTTTAGCGCCTTTTGCTTTAACACGTTTCATTACTCCTTGAACAGAGCTTTGACGGAAATTATCACTGTTAGATTTCATTGTTAATCTATATACACCAATAGTAACTTGTTTTTCTTCGGCTGGGTCATAAGTATTATTATCATCGTAATCATAATAACCGGCTTTTCTCAATACTTGATCAGCAATAAAGTCTTTACGAGTATCATTTGACTTAACAATAGCCTCAATTAAGTTTTCTGGAACATCTTTATAATTAGCAAGTAATTGCTTAGTATCTTTAGGTAAACAGTAACCACCATATCCAAATGAAGGGTTATTATAATGTGAACCAATACGAGGATCTAATCCAACTCCATCAATTATTTCTTGAGTATTGAGACCTTTACTTTCAGCATAAGTATCTAACTCATTAAAGTAGCTAACACGAAGAGCTAAATAGGTATTAGCAAATAATTTTACAGCTTCTGCCTCAGTAAATCCCATAAACAAAGTTGGCACATCTCTATCTTCAGCGCCTTCTTGTAGTAAAGAAGCAAAAGTATGAGCAGCATCTACTAATTTCTCATCATTTTTATTAGTTCCTACTACAATACGAGATGGGTGCAAATTATCATATAAAGCATGGCCTTCACGTAAAAATTCTGGACTAAAAATAATATTATCAGAATCCATTTCTTTACGAATATGATTAGTATATCCAACTGGAATTGTAGACTTAATAATCATAATTGCATTAGGATTATACTTCTTTACCAACTTAATAACAGCTTCAACAGCAGATGTATCAAAGAAATTTTTCTCACTATCATAATTAGTAGGCGTAGCAATAATTACAAAATCTGCATCCTTATATGCAGCTTCAGCATCTAAAGTTGCTTTTAAGTTTAAATCTTTATTAGCCAAAAAATCTTCAATTTTCTTATCAACAATTGGAGACTTATGATTATTAATTAAATCAACTTTTTCTGGAACTATATCAACAGCAGTAACTTCATTATGTTGTGATAATAAAGTTGCTAAACTTAAACCTACATATCCAGTACCTGCAACAGCTATTTTATAATTTTTCATAAGATTCTATCTCCTTTTTATATTCTAAATCTGACAGTGTTAACAATATAAAGATATTATATTGAAAGAAATAAAAATGTGATTCGAAAATACTCATTATCGCTATAGCTGCTAAAAGCGCGCCCAAAGCATAATCCCTATTTTTCAAAATTTTTTTAACAAATATATAGTAACTAACTTCAATAATTATTAAAAGCGCTGTACCATAATTAACTAAAAAAGAATAATAGCTAGAATCAACATAAAAGCCATCTAAATTTAATAAATATTTTAAATTAGTGTAACTAGCCGCTTGTCCCCAAAAAGTATATCCAAAATGTAAGACTGCAAGCCGAGTTAAAAACAATCTATTAGTAGAAAGTTTGTTCATTTCTACTGATAAGCCACTCATAGGATCTTTTATATAATAATTGACTATTATCACAGACATACCTGTACATATAAGAAAAAATAAAGGTAATATTTTCTTTAAAATTGAATTTTTTTTATAAATATTATATTTATAAAAAAAATATGAAAATGGAATTAATAACAGAATAAATAATGATCCCAATCGTGTATCACAAAATTTATATGTAATAAAACCACATAAGCTATAAGGAATCCATCTTATAAAAACATTGCCTTTATTTCTAATACAAAGATACAGCTCAGCACTTAGTAAGAAAAAAAGCATTGATGTTAAATCTGTAGGCCAACTGAATCCAAATGAATGCCGTACGTGTCCATTCCTAACAGCATTACTTTCAGGAATAATTCCTACAAGAAATAGCATAAATGTGATTAAAAGAATACCAATATTAACAAGTAAAAAAGTATTAATAATTTTCTTGTATGAGACATCTTTTGCACCTAATACAAAAAACGGTGTAATTAACATTTGAATTAATCCAGTTTTAAAAAAGGATATAAACGAAACTAAAAAATATATTAGTAGAAAAATATTAAAACGTATAACTTGACTGGAACTGCTTATATAATATATATACTTAAAAATGAGTAATATACAACCTACAAGAAGAAAAGCTCTTCTAACTAAAATTGGAATATTTAAAAAAGTTAGTGATGTAACTAATGAAATCAGAGCACAAGCTAATGCGGCACAATATATGGTGTCCCCACTTATCGTATATTTTTTCATTGTTACCCCCTAAAGAATTTTTTTGATTTTTTTTTAAAAATAATATAATCAAAGATCAATTTATAAAATTGTCTAATAACAAAATTGCTATGCAAACAGTGCTTCATATATATTAATTTGCTATCATGTGTAATTTTATCTTGTCTAATAGTACTATTAAAACTCTTTTTTATTGATGTAGATCCCTCATGATCATAATACACATTATTTAAAAGAAAACTTTTATAAGCCTTAGCTCTTAGTTTATACCCCAATACTGTTTCTTCACCAAAAAGAAACATATCTTCATCATATCCGCCTACATCTAAAAATTTCTTTGGATCAAGCAAAAACATAGCTCCATGTACACATTCAACCTGTAAATCTTTCTGATTAAACAACTTTGGATCATAATAATACTGTTTTGCAGCATATTTCCATAGTTTGGTTTCAATTAAAGTCCATTGCATTGCCGTAGGTATTTTCCAAGCCGGTGTACGAATCGGCTTTCCATTAACCCGCTGAGTTCCTGCAACAACTGCAGCGTGTTTACTAATCATTTCGTCTAGTAATTTCTGTACCATCTCATTACTAAATGAAACATCAGGATTAGATAATACAACATAATCTGCATCCATTTTTTTATATGCATAATTTATACCGTAATTATTACCGTATCCGTATCCTCCATTTCTAGATGTTTGTTTTATGACAATTTTACTATCAATTTGATAACGTTCCTTCAACCTAGAAAAAGAATTATCTGAAGATGCGTTATCTACAATTAATATTGAACTAAAAACAGAATAATTCTTAATTTTATCAACTAAACGAAATACAGTTTCAGCATCATTATAATTTAAGATTTCACAAACAACATTAGGTTTTTTATTATTTATCATACTACTTCCTTAATTGTTTAAAGCCTTATAAATCAAATTAAAATATTCTAATGAAGTATTGGGATATTTATGTACTCGCTCAAATCCAGACATTCCCATTTTATGTTGCAACTGTAAGTTATCAATAAACTTCTGCATTTCTTTCTCCAAATCAGGAACAAAATTCTTTCCACGAGAAAGAAAAAATGCACAGGAATCTGATAAAACTTCTGGGAGTGCCCCAGACTTAGAAGATATAACTGGTAGTTTCATTGCCATTGCTTCCAACGCAACTACTCCAAATACCTCTTCCCACTGACTGGGTATAACAACTACATTTGATATTCCATAAATTTCATATAACTTTTTATTATCAATATAACCAGTAAAAATCAATTGATCTTCTAGACCTTTACCTATGTTTTGTAAATACTGAATATAATTATCTTCAGATTGCGTACCAAAAAAGTTATTTCCAACAATTAAACATTTAATGCTTTTTTGTCCCTTAAACTTTTGCATTGCAAGAATTAATTTATCAATACCTTTATCATCACAAATTCTGCCAACAAAAGTATAAACTGTATCTTCTTTATTAATATTATACTTTTTTAAAAGTTGCTTCTTTCTTTCTCGATCTAATTGAGGAAACTGTTCTAGCACTATCCCATTAGGTACAACTTTTACATTTTTTGCGCCTAACTTTTCTAATCTCTTTTTTAGAAAATTGCTTACTACTATAATTCGGTCAGCGGTATTAATAACTTTCTTAGTTTTAATAGCTGTTTTAGCAGGATCATCACAATCAACATTATTATGTAAATGGAAGTATATTTTTTCTTTATTCAATTTTGAAAGCAATAAATTATAAATATCCATATTATTTTCAACTAAAACCGCATCATAATAATTCTCTTTAAATGCTTTCACCATTGCATAATTAATATAATTAAATGGATTATTCGAATACATTGTCATCTTAGCTTTCACGCCAAAATAAAGATGCTTAACAAATCCATTATTCTTATTGGGCTTTATTTTTATTAAATTAGTATATTTATAATCTATCTTATCTAGCTCCACGTTATCAATGGTATATAAATCTATGTCATATTTATGAGTTAGTTCATTACCAATAATTATATTCTCTGTTAATTGTTCTACTGCTCCCCCTTTAATAGCAGGGACTGGCATAAAACCTGGGGTTAAAATAGCTAATTTCATTGATTATCACCCATGCAATCTAAAAATCAATTTATATATTGGAAAAGCATTATTACATATAATTACTTTAGCACATAATTTTATACCATCACGCTTTATGGAAATCTTATATTCTCTTATAAAATCTCTACACTGAATATATGTCGCAGTTGGAGAAATTTTTAATTTTTCTTCAGATTTTATATATTCAAAAGCTAATTCAATTAACAATTTATTTTGTATTTCAAATGCTGCAGGATACTTACCTTTTAAAAATTGCACTAATTTATTCTGTGCTTCTACCCTATTCTGTAACATTTGAAGTGCTTTAATATCATTTGTTCTATGAACAATGCTATCACTATGTTGTCTATAAAAATATATTTTTGAATTTAAAAAGACTATCTTTTTAGCCTTATCTAATACACGATATGTAGTTGCAATATCCTCGTATACTTTTCCATCGGGAAAAGTAATTCCCGCAAATAATTTTTTTCTGAAGAGCTTATTCCAAAGAAAGTTTCCGACAGAAATTTCTCCTAATGCTTCAAAACATTTTTCTTTTCCTATTTCTCTAATATTATTGCCTATTGGCACTTTAATAGATAAATCATTTGAATTAGTAAAAGTTGCATATTCAAAGATTATTATATCTGCATCTATGGAAGCAATACATTTTTTTAAAGTTTTTATGTAACTTGCACTTACTAAATCATCACTATCTACCCATGCAATCCATTCTCCACTTGCAGCGCTCAAGCCTGTATTTCTTGCACTGGCTACTCCTTTATTTGGCTGATGAATTACTTTTACGCATTTACTTCTTTTCTTTAATTTATCACATATTTCTGACGTCCCATCAGTGGATCCATCATCTACAATGATTATTTCAACATCATTTTCTATAGATAATAAAATTGAATTGACACACTCTTCTAAATGGCGTTCACGATTATAAACGGGGATAATAATTGATATCTTTTTCATTATGTTATTTACTCTTAAAAATCACTTTTTTAAATCTATCGTAAGCTCGATTCCAAGAATACTCTTGTGCTCTCTGAACACCATGCTTTGCAAGACGAATTCTGAGAGTATCCTCTTTCATTAAAAGTTCAACATTTTTTTGTAAAGCTCCATAATCATTCACCGGCGACAATAAACTATTTACATCATTTATTGCATATTCTTTTGCTCCCAAATAATCTGTTGAAACTAAGGCTGCACCACATGCCATTGCTTCAAGTCCGGTTAGTCCAAACCCTTCCTTAATAGTTCCACTTACGAAAATACTGATACTATTATAAATATCTATTGTTTCAGCTTGAGTTGCATTTTTATGATAAGTAATCCAATTTGGTAAACTTTTTGGTGATACTGCTGTTCCAAACATTATTAACTCTAATTGAGGATATCTTTTTTTTAGACCTGCAATTGCTTTTAAAGTTTGCTTGCTTCCCTTATAGGGAGCCTTGTGATATAACATTCCAATTTTAAATGGTTTTCTTTTTTCTATAGGCTTAAATACTCGATAAGCTGTCGTATCAATCGGGTTACGAATATACTCCGTTTTTTTGCTAGTCATCGTATGTTTATCTACAACTTCTTTTAACCAACGAGAAATAGTAATATTCGTAAAATCCTTATTGTATGTTTCAAAAAGATATTCCTTATCTACATTCCAATCTTCTAAATCTTGAATAAAGTAAAACTTTTTTGCATTAGGAAAGAGTTTCTCCGTTGGTAAAACTGTTTCTACGGAACTAGCTATAGCAATATCTTCACTATTAGTATCAAGTCTAGCCCTTTTTATATTTTTTATTGTATGTGTCTTTATAGAACTATTGAGTTTAATCCAATCTGGCCCTTTTTTTGTCCAATATTTTAATACAAGCCATTTCCAACTATATTTCGGATATCTATCGTCTTCTAAATATACAATTCTAACTTCATAATTTTCCGATGCTAATAAATTAGCATATTTTAAAATTATCTTGTATCCTCCTATCGGCCTACGTGAAAAACCCGGTAGTACAAAATATATTTTCTTCATAATCCTATTTAAATAAATATTTTTTTATTCCTTTATAATTTAATACATACCAAGCAATATCTATATTTTGTAGATATAAACTTAGCTTATTTTTGTTTTCTAATTGAAAGCCTTTAATAAGCTCAATTCTTCTTTCAAACACTCTGCAAAGCTTATCATAAGCATATACATTTGTGCGAAATATTTCTAATGCTTCTTCCGTCGACTCCCACATTTTAGACTTGTTTTTAGAAGTATTAGCTCCGGTATCGGTATGAACATAAGTAATAGCAAAAGAGGTTTTAAATTTTCGGTTTTGAGCCAATAATAATGTCCACAATAACCAGTCGTCAGCTCCATTAATAGCAAGCGTTTTTTCTAGCCAAATACTTGGAATTGCATCTTTCTTCATCATAACCATACCAGGCGATACAATTATGTCTCCTATATAAAAATAATAATTTATATTAGTTGTACATTTTATCTGACTTTTAGTTGAGAAAATCCTTCTTAATGTTTTATCTTCATTTTCGACATATCCATTAGTTACAGATACATCTGCGCTAATCAAGTTTTTTAAGTGTATTTTTAGAGAATCTTGGCTAATTTTATCGTCTTGGTCTAACAATAAAATATAAGTACCGGTGCACTGCTTAATTCCGTTTATTCTTGTCTGTTGAATTCCTAAATTTCTTTCATTATTAATCAATCGAATTTTCAAATTTTTGATATGACTTTCTGGTTTGTCTACTTTTTCTTCTGGAAAATCATTTACCAATAGCCATTCTACTTGATACTTACCAACATTCTTTGCAGCTTCTTCTATGTACTTTACTAAATTTGGTAAATACTTATTACCTTTATAAACGGGAGTAATGATAGATATATCAGTTTTATTCATCTCACATTTCTCCTCCATAAATTTTTTCAAAGGTATTAATAAATTTTGCTAATGAAAAATTCTCAAGCAATCTTTTTCTAGAATTTTCTCCCCACTTTATATATTTTTTATCAATAATACAATTCTCCACAGCTTTTCTTAAAGAGTCTTTATCTAAAGGAGAAACTAAACGACCATTATATTGATCCTTTACCATCTCTGTAATACCACCATGGGCATATCCAATAATAGCTCGTCCGCAACCCATGGTCTCCAAAACAACCGTCGGTAAAGGATCAGGAGATGTACTTGGTAAAATCAAAATATCAAAAAAATGTTCAACCGCATAATTATCTTTTCTAAACTCTGAATAAATAATTCTATTATTATGTGGTAATGTAGTAATTTTTTCTTTTAGATTATTTACCCGCCACTCTTGTCCTTCAAATGCACTTCCTATGATAAAAAGATATAAATTATCAAATTTATCTAGTAATGGCGCAAGGGCTTCTAAAAAATCTCCTTGTCCTTTCCAATTATTAACTCTTCCAATCATTCCAACTTTTATAGCATTCTTTGGAATATTCCATTCTTTATAAAGATAATTTGATTTAACATCTGGAGAAAAAATACCAGAGTCAATTCCATTATGAATGACTTTTATTTTTTGAGAATTCACTCCGCTATTAATTAGATGCTTCTTTACTGGACCAGAAACTACAATAGCTTTATCAGAATATCGATTTACACACCAACATAAAAAATTATTAATTATCTTAGGATGAGTGATAATTTCATGAATGTGCCAATATAAGGGAACATTTAATTTCTTTTTCAATCTTATTCCTTCCAAAACAGCTAATGTATTAACATGAATAAGATCCACTTTAATATTATTTTGATCCAAGAATCTTATAATATCATCACTTTTGCTTTTATAATTTGACACATACTCTATTATTCCCTTGGGATTAAAATATTTCCGTCTCAAAATAGGATAAGAAATAACATGGACAGAAATATTAGCTTCTTCAAGTTTCTCTCGTAACACTCCGTCTGTTGGCAGAATAACAATAGGTTTAAATTTTGTCTTATCTAAGCCCGATACCAATTCTAATAATATTTTATCGGCACCATACATTTCTGCTCCAGCATGTAAATAAAGGATTGTTTTCATTAATTATTTCTCCAAGAATTTATTCTCATACTTATCTACAATCTTTTTCCAAGAATATTCTTCAATAACTCTCTGCTGTGCCTTTTTTCCAAGATTGTCAATTTGCTTCGAAGTCAATTTATCAACTCTCTCAAGTAGATCTTTTAAAAAGCCCGGTGTTTTACTCCAATAAAGTGCTCCATCTTCTCCTACTTCCTTATTGAATCCTACACCGTATAAAAGATTCAATTTGGTATCAGCTAAAGCTTCTAATAATGAAGGATTTGTTCCACCAACTGAATGTCCATGAATATATCCATAAGCATTTTCACGAATATATTTTAATAGATCCTTATCATAGACTGTTCCAACAAATTTGATTCTTTTATCCGTATCAAAGTGGGTTTTTTCTTTTAATTGCTCATAAAATTTATTTTGCTCGACATTGGTAATAATAACTAAATCTTTATCAACATTGCTTGCCATAAACTCTCTAATCATAGTTTCATAATTGTTTTCAGGTACAAATCTACCTACAATTAAGAAATAGTTATTAGGCTTAATTCCATGTTTTTGATACCACTCGGTAACTTTTGGATCATCTGAAGTAAGAGTTGATCTAACAATATCAGCACCATATGCAATAAAAGTAGTAGTAGGATTATATTTTTTATAAGTTTCATGAATATATTTTTCAATATTTTTACTATCACAAACTAGCAAATCAGCATTTTTTACCATTCCGCCTTCGCTAATTTTCCAATACCTTCTTACTGGTTTTGACCATTTAGCTCTCATCCATTCATGCCCATCTGGATTAACCCAAACTTGAAAGCCATATTTATGAAACTTAGAAATATAATTATGAATAAATGGTCCAATTCGACAAGCAAGAATATAAATTATTCCATTTTTCAAATTATTCTTTTTAATTTGATCTAATGCCCAATTAAGAGCTTTTAAATCATAAATAATGGCTTTTGCTCCGCCGATGTTAGGAATATTTATTTCCTGACACTCTGCACCATTATAATCATAATGTTTAGTCTTTTTATTAAAAGTCATACAAGCAACATGATATTTAATATTCTTATTAACTTGTCGTGTTACTAACTCATCTACAAAAGTCTCATAACCACCATATTGTGCCGGAATTCCCTTAGAACCAATAATAAATATATCTTTCATACTTCACCTAATAAATAATTTTTATTCTATACTCACAAAATAATCTTTAAAAAAAGCCAATCGACTAATTTAATTAGCCCATTGGCTTTTTAATATGCACTATTCGGATGAATTACAACGCCAATAGTTTTTAATAAAATTTTAAAATCAAACCATAAACTACTCTTATTAATATACTCAAGGTCTAATTCTACCATTTCATCAAAATCCGCATCATTACGCTTAGTTACTTGCCAAAGTCCTGTACAACCAGGTGTAACAGTTAAACGCAATTTATCATAATCAGTATAATCAGCCACTTCCATTGGTAGAGGTGGACGTGGCCCTACTAAAGACATATCGCCTTTTAACACATTCCAAAGCTGAGGTAATTCATCAAGACTGTATTTTCTAATTACATGACCAATCTTAGTTACTCGAGGATCATCTTTGATCTTAAACATTGCCCCGTCAATTTCGTTTTGTTCTTCTAATTGTTCTACCATTTTATCGGCATTAACAATCATTGAACGAAATTTCCACATTTTAAATGGCTTTTCATTTTTACCGATTCGTTCTTGTGAATAGAAAGCCGGGCCACCATCTTCCCTTTTAATTAAGACAATTAAAATTAAAAATAATGGAGACAATAATATTAATGCCAATCCACTGGTCAAAACGTCAAATCCACGTTTTATAGCACGGTATCCTACACGTCCATTAACTTTTGAAGGATCTAGTTTTACCTTTTTAACCTCTTGTGCCATCATTTAAAACTCTATCCCCCAATAATAAAATCAAAATATCCAGAAACGTTTCTTTTTCTTTAAAGGTTTCCAATTTAAATTAACATTATCAGAATTGATAATGTTTCTTGCATTCTGCTTAAAGCTATTAGCAACATCCAATCCTTGCGTCTTTTCTAACTTTTCATAAGCATCATGCATTCGACTTTCACGTTTTGGCAATGTATGGGCATCTGAAGCAAAAGTTGCTACTTGTCCAGCCTCTACAAATCTGTCAGCTAATTTTTCAATTTCTTTACCGAATACTCCCACATACGAACTAGCTGTAATTTGTGTTAAACATCCTTGTTCGAGAAATTCTTGCAACTTTTCAGGATGGGCTAAGATCCCTGAATTTCTTTCAGGGTGAACAATGATTGGCGTAATACCGCGGCCAAGCAACTTAAAGGTCATATCTTTGGCATAAGTTGGTACATCTTCACTTGGAAATTCCAATAACATATATCTGCCATCTTCATCACAAAAGAGGATATCATCATCATCTAAAGCTTGAGGTAAATTACCATTTAAACGAACTTCTTGACTAGGAAAGACTATTAAAGGAATATGATTTTCTTCTAACTCTTTCTGAAAATCAGCAGTTTCTTTTATGATATTTTTTTTATGATTTAGATATTTTCCATTTAAAGTATGAGGCGTCATTAACGCATGAGTAATTCCATCTGCTACTGCTGCCTCCGCTAATCCTAACGATGAATCTAAATCGGGAGATCCATCATCAATACCTGGCAATATATGTGAGTGAATATCAACTAATACCATTTTTCTTATTTCGATTCTCCATCTTTTTGTTGACCATAGCCATAACCATACCCATAACCGTAGCCATATCCATAACCATCTGGACCAGTTCTTACGTCATTCATTACATACCCTAAAACGTGCGTCTTAGTTAAGTTAAGCATTTCAATTGCACGTTCAATACCGGCCTTTTGAGTAACACCTTGACGAACAACTAATACTACCCCGTCCATTTCGCTAGCAAGGATTTGAGTATCAGAAACTTCAAGAACAGGAGCAAGGTCTAAGACAACTAAATCATAATGTTCTTTAACCATATTTAAGAATGCTCGCATTCTGTTAGAACCTAATAATTGTGCTGGGTTAGGTGGAATAGGACCAGCCGGCATAATAGAAAGATTAGGAATAATATCTTCTTTTACAATATCTGCCATGTCTACTTCATTAGAATGTGAAGTTAAAATTGTTGTCAATCCTACTCTATTCGGAATATCAAATGTTTGATGTAGAGTAGGTCTATGAAGGTCAGCATCAATTAGTAATACCTTCTTGCCTGCCTGGGCCATAGTTACTGCAGTATTAACAGTTACTGTTGACTTGCCTTCACTAATATTGGCAGAAGTAAAGGCTAAAGCTTTGATTTGATGATCAACACTAGTAAAGTCAATATTAGTCTTCACTGTTCTAAACTGTTCACTTACTGGATTTTGCGGTTTTGCTACAGTAATTAACTTAGCACCATATTGCATGGTTTCATCTGTACCACGTTTTTTACGTCTATTAAACAATCCCATTTATACTCTCCTATACACGT
>JAEDHQ010000122.1 GCA_016296945.1 Bacilli bacterium
GGCTTGTTGTCCTAGCAAGTCCCATATCCAAGACGTACCCAACTTTACTTCAAAGTTACCAACTTTAAACAATGTTAAGTCAATAGCCAAGTTAAATGTTTTACTCATAAAAGCGTCTATTCTTGAGGGTAACTTAATAAGTAAATCAATAATATATCTTAGTACATTTAATACTTCTTCCCCAGTCATACTATTTTATAAACCTCAATACAAATAATATTAATTCTATCAATAATGGTATTGCTACTAAGTAAGCAAGTTTTATATTTGGTAACAATTCAATATTTAAAATATTTGTAATCATATTAAACGCCGACTGAAGCCAATTGAGACCCGTTCCGCTGCTTATTGCGTCGCTATAGCCTTTATCGTATGATTGTTGTATTTCCGATGGGTCACACGTTCCACCGCTTTGGTAATTATACCAAGTCTCGCCCTGAGTAGTAATATAAGTAATATCATAAACAAATATATCTTGTATAAAGTCGTTAAACTCTATATTTGGATTGCCCTGTTGCATTAATGTCATATACATTTCTTGTATATTGTTATTTGTTCCAAAACTAGAAAGATTTAAGTAGTATGTGAAATAGCCACCCTCTTGCGAAGATTTATTAAAATGATAATTTAAGACATATTGATATTGAGGGTCATTATTTTTCAAATAATTAAATGCTTGCTCTCCACTCATTGGTGAAGAAACTCCACTCCAACCGGTTAATACCGCCATAACATTATTCATTGGTAAATTGGGTTTGTTTGTCCTCATTGCTAAGATATATCTTCTATTAGTACTTATTTTAAAAGTGCTTGATACTTTGGCTCGCGCCGTTTCGTTGTCTTGTGTCATTTCATAGTTGTATATATCGCTTGTTGTATCGTTAGATGAATAAATTAAAATTATTTCTTGCTTGTTTGTTTGTTCATTTACTCTTTTTATTGTTCTTGGTTCATTTACTTTATTTGTAGAAAACAAAACCAATAAAAAACTTATAAATAAATAAAATGCTTTTTTCAAGTTATCACCTCCATTTTAGTAAAATAGGGTAGACATTAAATATCTACCCTTAAAAATTACATTTTTCTATTAATAAGTTTTAAAATAGTACGGATTCCTAAGCCTACCGCTGAAATAGCAAGACCACCAAGTGCAATATAACCCATAAATTGGATGCCACCTCCATCACCGGCTTTATAGAAAATACCAGAGACTAACTCAAATGCTTTAACAACGGCGTTTGCAATAGCAGTTACAATGTTTGCTAAGTTGTCAAATAAGTTCATTACTTTATAACCTCCTTTCTAAAAAAAGCATAATTGATATTTTTAAAATTGTAAATAGCAATTTTTTAGTAAAAACTAGTCATTTAAAATACTCATTTATCACTATCTATTAATCTTTTTTTTATTTTTTTCTTTGCTACTTTCTTTTGTTTTTTTTAATTGTACGTATAAAAATATTTATTTCAAATTATTTTAATTTATAAAAATACGTATAAAAATATTTACAAACTTTTTTTTATTTGATATGATAAAGTTCCAAGGTAAAATTATTTATCTTGAAAGAAAGGAAAAAAAATTATGCAAGACTTATTAAAAATTGAAATTACATTTAATTATGACGATGGTGAAGTTACTATTTGTCAAATAGGGGGTTATGAACCATGCACATATCAAATAAGCTTTTTATCCGAGCTTAGCGAATGTGTAAAGGATTATTTAGAAACATATTTTTAGGGGGTGTTTAAAATGGCAAGACCAAAACTAAATAAATGCAAAGCAAAAATATACTTAACAATAAACGAAGACGTACTAAACAAAGCAAGAGAATCAATTAATAATATATCGGCTTTTGTTGAGACTTGTTTAATTAAACACATTTACTCACAACAAAAGAAAAGTAAAAATAATACTACTAATACAAAAGTAGAAACCAATGTTCAAACTAACGATTTAAGCGACGAAGAATTACAAAAGATTATTGATAGCATAGAAATATAATGCGCATAATGCGCGCGCATAAAAAAAGAGGGCTAATTAGTCCTCTTTATTTTTTGTTTTAATTTTAAAATATTCGTCATTATATTCAAGCGTGTAATCTTGGTTTAATTCATTCAATTTACTAATCAAATAAAATAAGTCGCTAGGCTCGTCTTTTTTCTCTCTCTTGAATATTTTATCAATAAGTTTCTTAAAACCTCTCAAAACGGCTTTAAATGGCTTTAAAATCGATTTTAATAATTTCATTTCTTCTTGTGTCCTCCTCTTTTCTTCCACCTTTGTTTATTATCAAAACTATTTATATTTTTTTCTATTGTTTCAAAAGCAGTAAATACAATTTTAAAAATCGCGTAAGTAATTTCAATAATTATCACTAAAATAATTAATCCAATAATCGCACTTATCAATTCATTATCAATTGCTACTTTTAAAGTATTATTATTGTTATTAATTCTAAACAAATTATCTAAAAACCCATTTAAAAATCTAGTTATGGGGTCTAATATTTTTTTTGCGTTTAAAGCGTCCATTAATGGATAAATAATATTTTGATTTATTAATTGAAATATATTTGCTAGTGCATCATACATAAATAAACCTCCTTTCTATATTACTGGCACAACTTTCTTTAATATTGCCATTGTTACAACTACTCCGAACGACACGCCGAGCACGCTCCATAAATTGAATACTGGGGCTTGTTGTCCTAGCAAGTCCCATATCCAAGACGTACCCAACTTTACTTCAAAG
>JAEDHQ010000123.1 GCA_016296945.1 Bacilli bacterium
GTTGCAGAGCATTGGCAACAGGTAGAAAGAGAGACTCAAAAAAGATTACGACCAGGAATTGATAGAATCAAAGCTACTTTTAAGGGCGATGAACAATATATGATTTTATCAACCTTCTATAGACAAAATCATTATCATCCTATTATGGCATTACGTTCAAGTTTTGGGTTGTTAATTCAAATTCCTTTTTTTATGGCAGCATATTCATGTCTTTCTTCTTTGCCAGCACTTCAAGGTCAATCATTTTTATTTATAAAAGATATGGCAAAACCAGATGCATTATTTTCAATTGGTTCTTTTGATGTAAATATTCTTCCAATTGCAATGACTTTAATTAATATTATTGCAGGTGCAATCTACACAAAAGGTTTTGCATTTAAAGATAAAGTTCAAATCTATGGAATGGCACTATTATTTTTAGTCATACTTTACACTAGCCCATCTGGATTAGTTCTTTATTGGACAATGAACAATGTGTTTTCTTTGGTAAAAAACATTTTTTACAAACTAAAAAATCCAATCAAAGTTTTGTATTATTTAATGTGCATTGGAATTGTTGCAGTAGATATTTATATATTATTCGTTTATGACGGAGGGGCAAGTTTAACAAAACGACTTTATGCTGTAATTCCTTTATCATGTTTAATCGCAGTTCCTGTGGTAATCAAAGGAATTAATTATCTATTAGATAATCATTTAACAAATATCATTAATAATAAAAAAGACAGATTTTTATTATTTTTCTTTTCAGCAATTGCAATTACTGTTCTTTCAGGATTAGTTTTGCCTTCACAATTAATTTCTTCTTCGGTACAAGAATTTTCTAACATAGAAAATTACGGAAATCCTAACACATTCTTGCTTTATTCATTCTTCCAGAGTGTTGGATTATTTATATTTTGGCCAATTTGTATTTATTTTTTATTTGGAAAAAGAATTCAAACTTTAATTTCTTGTATTTTTTCTAGTGGAGTAATTTTAAGCATAATCAATGCGTTTGTATTCACAGGTAATTATGGTTCAATGGACGTAACGCTTAAATTTATAGACGGTTTTTCTAATCCTTCTATGATTTATATGTTATTAAACTTAATTGTTTTGCTTGTCATAACTGTAGGAATTTTTGTTTTATTCAAATTCAGGAATAAAATCGCATCAAACATATCACTTATTCTTTCTGTGGCATTTGTTGTTTTAAGTTTTGTAAATATTGGAACTATCAATAAAGAATACAACAGTTTTAATAAAAATAAAGATACAACTGTTATAAACGACTTTACACCTCAATTCAGTTTATCAAAAACTCAACAAAATGTTGTAGTTATTATGCTTGATAGAGCAAAAAGTAATTACTTTGAATCGATATTAGATGATCAACCATATATAAAAGAAAGTTTTGAAGGTTTTACATATTATCCAAACACAATCTCTGCAAATAGTCACACATTAATTGGTTCTCCAGGACTTTATGGTGGATATGAATATTTACCTTCCGAAATGAACAAAAGAAAAGATATAAAATTAAAAGATAAACATAATGAAGCATTGTTACTTATGCCACGCATTTTTACAGAACAAGCAGATTTTAATGCGACTGTTTCTGATTTATCTTGGGGTAATTACAGTTATGTTTCAGATTTATCATTTATGAGTGAATATCCAAAAATTGATTATAAACACTTACATGGTAAGTATTCTGGAAAATTCAGTAAAGAAGTAATTGGTGATAAAATAACAACTTCATTAGGCAATTGCATTACAAGAAATCTATTCTTTGTTTCAATGTTTAGAGAAGTTCCTTGTATTCTAAGACCTGTTATTTATTACAAAGGTTCTTGGCTATCATCTGAAATAACAGATGATTTAAACTCAATAATAGAATATTTATCTGAATTATACTATTTACAAGCAATAACAGATTTTAATTCTGAAAAGTCTTCATTTATTTGTTTGAGCAATGAAGCAACCCATGCAAACATAAACATTTCCTCTTTGGATGTAATTTCAACAGAAACACTTTCATATCCTGAATCAGCTGCTTATGACATTAATACGGTTTGTCTAAAATATCTTGCAGATTGGTTTAATTATTTGCGACAAAATGATGTTTGGGACAATACAAAAATTATCATTGTTTCTGACCATGCTATGGGATATGGTGCAAATTCTGACAAAGGATATGACAATACAAAATATGCAAACGGAAGACACAAAGATGAACTTCACCCTATCCTTTTGGTTAAAGATTTTAATTCAAAAGGACCTGTTCAAATAGATATGACATTTATGTCTAATGCAGATGTTCCAACATTGACATTTAAAGATATTGTAAATAATCCAATAAATCCATTTACGGGAAAAAGCGTTACTAATGAGGCAAAAAAAGATGGTGTATACATTACTTCTAGTGATATATTCATGCCTCATCACAACAATAATGATTATTACTTTAATATCAAAGATGATGAATGGTTCAATGTCAAAGACAACATCTTCATTGACAGTAACTGGACACAGGAGGTTCCACAATAATGAATTTATTTTTACCACTTTATATTGATCCAGGTACAGGAAGTATGCTGTTTTCAATTCTTATTGGAGCAGCAGCAACTTTATTCTTTTTAGGAAAAGCAGCTTTGATTAAAATTAAACTTCTTTTTTCTGCAAAGAAAAATGGTGTTGCAACAACAGATACTAACTACAAAAAATATGTTGTTTACAATGAAGGTATGCAATATTGGAA